>JBNMLD010000009.1:0-26183 GCA_050874685.1 Candidatus Onthoplasma sp.
ATAAATACTGTGTGGCTGGTGGATATATCCCTTCTGCATGAAGGAATTTTGAATCAGCATCTTGAAGTGCCTTTAATGAACGACCATAACGATGTTTTGTTACATTAACCACGTCATTGAATGTTTTTATGATTGGATACTCTTCAAAATTGATTTTCTTACCCATACTTGTTTGGTTTTCAAAAATTGCATATATTTTTTGAAAATAAGAAGTTAAATCATTGTAATATTCTATCCATTGTTTGGCTTCAAATTCTTGATATCTATCAATCAATGGTTGCCTTTCAAGTTCATTGTCAGAAAGTTTTAATTGTCCGTCAACAATCTTTCCAGCCTTTTCAATTTCTTGCAAAATGCGGGCTTTTGTTACCAGATCTGGACGCCTTTTGTAAACATTCTCTTGGTCATTAATTTCTTCAATAAACTGCAAACAAACATAATCTTCATAAGCGATTTGCATAAATTTCTCCTTCCGTTTGGATAATTATACCACACCTATTCAATTTGTCAATATGCGTTTTTGTTGATTCCACTTGCCAAATCTTGTTTTTACATTAATTTGCCAATAGTTAAATGATAATTCTCCACCTAATATTTTGTGTCTTAAAATATCTATTAAAATTATCTGCAAATATTTCTTTGCTGGTTTTAACATCTGCTGAATTTACCCAATACACAAAGCCATTTTCAAAAAACATATTTGATTCAGTTATGACGTCACAATACCCGTCAACCACATTCCCTCTGCCATAATCAATATTTAAATTTGTTTCAACTTTGCCAGTTAATTCCAAAACAATGCTACAATCCCATGCGCTAAAATTTATTATTGTTTTATCATCATCTGTTGAAATATTTTCAACATACGCATCATGAAAGTTCAGTGAAGCCTCATCTAGGTTTTTGATATCGTTTTTGTCTTTTATCCAATGCCAATCATCAACTTTTATTTGAGATTGCATTTCTATGCAGTTTTCAATAATACCATCACTATTGATGCTGACATTAAATAATCTCTTCTTTAAATTTTTATATATCCAGTCATAGCCCTCAAAATTATGTTTTTTTATCCATTCTTCTTGACTTGCATCAATGATAAAGACACGTCGATTTGGGTTCCAAAATTTGATAATCTCCAATTTGGAATTATCTTCACTCATTACTATTGCCTTTGTTCCCCACCCCTTACCTAAAAAGCCAAAAACTATTGAATTATATATGCTATTTTTAGTTTTAATTTTTGCAATCATGATATATTTCCTTTTTAGTGTTTATTGTACAGTTTCAATGTAATTTACTTTTTTGTTTGTGTTTATTGCTTACTCAATTTCAGATTTTATGCTTGAACAAACATACCCATTTTTGTTAATACCAAATATTTCATCAGCAATGCCAATTTTTCTTTGATTTTGCGACCAATTTTGAATTAATCCACTTTCTTCTTGCTTCTTCAATAAGACTTTTTATGATATAATGGCGCGCCTAGAAGGATTTGAACCCTCACTAATGGTTCCGAAGACCATTGTGCTATCCATTACACCATAAGCGCATACAGTTATGTTTTAAACAAGTGCCTTTTTTAATACAAGTATGTTTTAATAGTAACAAAAAAACACTTATCTATATCATAACAAATTTGCCGATATTTAACAAGTGTTTTTTTGTTTTAAGAGTTTGTGAGAAATGCCTTATTTTATCGTATTTAATAATTTAAATTTATCAAAATTATATTTCATTTATATGTAAATCATCTTCTTGAACAGGCTCTTGTTTTTTTGCTTTTTTGTTGTGCAGATAAATGCAAAGTTTATACACTCCATAAACCGCCCAGAACAAAGCAATTGATTGTGCAACATACACCATTGAGCCATACAAAATAGGTGAAATTTTAAACACGGTATAAAAGAATGGAACACCAAAAGGTTTGCTGATAAGCATAAGATTTGCATCTGTAAATTGATTTACGATAAGTGCTGCTATGGTTGCAATTGTTGTAAAAACAAGGTAATAGATAAAGTCTTTTGCCCTTGGCTTATATAACCCACGCATAAGCACAAGCACACCAATGTAGAACATAAACCAGTGATAAACAAAGCCATGTATTGTTGCAGGATGCCAAATTGGATAAAGCAACAATGCTGTGCTTGGATAAATTGTGTAGCACACAGAAGCAACTATGCCACCGCAAACCAAAAAGCAATATCCCATATTTTTGACAAATTCATTTTTGCTCAAAGCAAACACAATCGCATATAAGAACAAACTGCAGAAATACAAAGGAACCCAGCCATTTGGAGATTCGTGTTTATACAATCTAATAACAATTTTAAACACTTCCAGAATCCAAGCCACAATTGCAACGACTCGCATAAGTTTTACAACTGTTTCTTGTTTCATTTTTCTAGAAAGGATAAGTGCAATTGTTACAGTGACAGCAAAAATACCCAATGCCACAAAGTGCCAAGGTGTAAATATCCCGCAGATTTGGTCGCTGGTAAAATTGTCGTAAAACACTACGCCCCCTATTTTTAACGACATATACAATATTGTCAAACCACAACTATATTGTAATATATCATTTTTTGTATTATTTTGTCAAAATTTTAATCATAAAATATTATGTTATTTGTTGTTTGTTTTTAACAAATAGTCGTCCAAACTCAAACTTGGGTTTGGTGCTAAACTCATATCAGCAATGCCAATTCCTGCAACGTAAGCATAATAACCAGCCGAGCCAATCATGGCTGCATTGTCCGTGCAATAATCCATTTTAGGCATATAATAATTTATGCCATTTTCTTGTGCGTGTTTTGAAAGTTGTTCACGAAGATATCTGTTTGCACTAACTCCGCCCGCAATCGCCACTTGTTTTATATTATACTGTTTGCAAGCTTTTATTGTTTTTTCAACCAATTCGTCCACTGCCCAATGTTCAAAACTTGCACATATATCTGCTTTTGGTATCTCTTTGCCCGCTTGTTCAAGTTTGTGAATATAATTGATAACCGCTGTCTTTTTGCCACTAAAACTAAAATTATATCCCAAACTATCATTTGGTTTTGCAAATTGAATGTTGGGTTTGCCCTGCTCTGCCAACTTGCTAACTTTTGGACCACCTGGATAGCCTAGGCCAAGCACACGTGCAACCTTATCAAAACATTCACCAACAGCATCATCAAGAGTTGAGCCAATCAAAGTGTGATGATTGTAATCTTCAACTTTAACAATGGCTGTATGCCCACCACTAACAATCAAACAAATAAAAGGTGGTTCAAGTTGTGCGCTTGAAAGATAGTTGCCTGCGATATGTCCATAAATATGATTTACTGCCACAAGTGGTTTTTTTGTTGCGTAGGCCAAGGCTTTTGCATAACTAACGCCAACCAAAAGCGAGCCAATCAAACCTGCGCCGTAAGTGACCGCAATTACATCAATATCTGCCATAGTGCAATTAGCTTGTTCAAGCGCAAGTTTAACAACGTTGTCAATGGCTGTAATATGGTTTCTGCTTGCAACTTCTGGCACAACCCCACCAAACAATGTATGAATATCAATTTGGCTTGAGACTATGTTGGAAAGACAAGTTCTGCCATCAACCACAACTGCACAACTTGTTTCATCACAACTAGATTCTATTGCCAAAACTTTTAAATCTTTTTTCATGTCAGTATTATATCACAATAATAAGATTTGTGCACATATAAATTTAACCTTTTAATGAAAATTATAAAAAATCAAACAAAAAAATAATTTGCCAAAACATAATTGATTTTTGTATTATACTTAATAGTATGAAGTATTTAAGTTATAACACCGCCAACAAAATAAGAAAAGATATTTTGACTAACAATAGCACCAAAGATTTTGTGTTTTTCCCAGGCGAGAACAACATTTTGATATCTGTTCCACATGGTGTCAGTCAAACAAGGCTTGGCAAACACAAAGTTGCAGAAATTGGCACTATCCCTTTAGGTGTAATGATTGCACAAGAAACTTCAAGCAATTTGATTGTTAAAACAAAAAACTGTTTTGACGATGCAAATTTCGATGAAGACTGCCCTTACAGAGAATTTATTAAAACATTGATTGCTGAAAGAAATATTAAGTACATTATTGATTTGCATGGCCTTGCAAGTTGGCGAGACTGTGACATTAATTTAGGAATAAATTTTGGCAACAATGTTAAACAAAATCTTGTGATTTACGATAAATTATACAAATCGTTAAAACAACACTTTAATTTGGCTATTGATTTGCCTTTCAAGGCTTCAACAAAAACAATAAGTGGCTTTTTTGCGGAAAATTTTGGTGTCTGGACAATACAAATTGAAACCAATTGTCGTATCACAAATTCCCGTGCGAATATAGAAAAATTCAATTTGCTTATAAAACTCATAACTGATTGGCTGAATAAAATTAAATAGTGTTTATCACTTGCCATATTATAGAACGAAAAAAGTTTGTAAAATATTTTTAAAAAACAATTTTGTATGATATAATAAAATTATGAATATCGAAAACATTGGCGATGAATTGTCCGCATTGGTAAGCAAATTTGAACTTACAAAAAGTTGCCTTCATTTGGACGAATTAAGTGCAAGGCTTTCTTCACTTATGAAAGAACGTGAATCTTTAACTTTTTGGAACAATCTTGATTATGCAATGCAAACAAACAAAGAAATTAAATCTTTGCAGGACTTGTTTAATGAAGTCCAATTTTTGCAAGACAGAATAACCGCACTTATCAGCACTGTTAAAGGGCTTGAAACTGAAACAGACCTTGAAATGTTAAATTTGGCATTTAGTGAATTGATTGAAATAAGAGATAAGGTTGACGAATTGAATGTCCGCACACTGTTGGACGAAAAATATGATAACAACGATGCAATTTTGACAATTCACTCTGGTGCAGGTGGCACTGAAGCTCAAGATTGGGTTGTTATGCTTGCACGTATGTATAAAATGTACGCAAGCAAAAATGGCTTTGATTACTCTGTTGTTGATAAAGTTGAAGGCAACGATGCTGGGCTTAAAACAATTGTTGTGTGGATAAAAGGCGAATATGCTTACGGCAAACTTAAAGGCGAAATGGGTGTCCATCGCCTGGTTAGAATAAGCCCATTTGATAGCAACAAACGCAGGCATACAAGTTTTGCATCAGTTGAAGTTGTGCCAGCAATAACAAAAGAAACTGAAGTGAAAATCAAGAATGAAGATTTGCGTATTGATACTTATAGAAGCAGTGGCGCAGGTGGACAGAATGTGAATAAGGTTGAAACAGCAGTTAGAATAACTCATATTCCAACTGGCATTGTTGTGACTTGCCAAAATGAACGCAGTCAATTGCAAAACAGAGAAAATGCAATGAAAATTTTAACCAGCAAATTGGTTGCGTTGGAAGAAGAAAAACATCGTCAAAATTTGAACAACATAAAAGGCGACTTAAAACGCATTGAATGGGGAAGCCAGATACGCAGTTATGTCTTCCAGCCTTACACCATGGTTAAGGACCACAGAACAGATTACGAAACAAGCGATGTTGCAAGTGTTATGGACGGCGAATTGACACCTTTTATAAACGAATATTTGCGAAAATCTCATGCAACCGCTCAATAAAATTAAAAGCAAATCTTTTAAAGACAACAAAAAAAATGCACACTAAATTGTGTGCATTTTTCATTTAACTAAATATTAGTCACCGCTGAATGGTAACAAAGCCATGTTGCGTGCACGTTTGATTGCAACTGTCAATTCACGTTGGTGACGTGCGCATGTGCCTGTTTGACGGCTTGGTAAAATTTTGCCTTTTTCTGTAACAAATTTACGAAGACGATTTACATCTTTGTAATCAATGAATTTTAAATTTTTGTCATCACAGAAAACGCAAACACGTTTTTTAGGTTTGTTGTGTGGTTTGAAAACTCTTTTCTTTTGTTCTTGTGGTTTAACTTCTTGAGTTTCTTTAACTTCTACTTCTTCTGCCATGTTTTACTCCTTTATATTATTTTTTTAGCCACTAAAATGGCAAATCATCGTCACTGATTGGTTGAAGGTCGCTAACAGGACCTGTGCTACCAACACCCATGCCACCTTCTGCTGAACCTGCTTCACCACTGTCATTACGTGATGTTAAAAATTCAACTTCATCAGCAACGATATCAACTGATGTGCCTTTTGAGCCATCTTGACGTTCGTAATTCCTAACTTGGATTGAACCAGCAACTGCAACCTTGTTGCCCTTTTTTAAGAACTTTGCACAATTTTCAGCATTACCACGCCATGCGGTTACGTTGAAAAAGTCGGTTTCTCTGCCACCTTCAGCATTGCTAAATCTACGGCCAACAGCAATAGACATACGGCATACTGAAACACCTGTTGGGGTTTGGCTGAGTTCTGGGTCACGAGTTAAGTTACCGATTAAAAATACTTTGTTCATAATTACTCCTTAAAAATTTGTGCCTTAACAATGAGTAATGCTTGCACTGCAAGCCATGTTGCACTATTTTGCAACAACAATATATCTCATGATTCCGTTTGTGATTGAAAGCAATGAACCAAGTTTGTTTGGTGCACTAGCTTCAGCGCTGAAGTTTACAAGCACGTAATAACCTTCACGTTTTTTGTCGATAGCATAGGCAAGTTTTTTGTTACCAACACGTTCAACTGATTCGATTTTGCCACCATCTTTTTCAATCATACCGTTTACTGAAGCAATAAGCGCTTCCTTTTCTTCATCAGTTGATTGGCTAGGAATAATGTACATTAATTCGTAGTTCTTCATAATACCTCCTTATGGACTTAAGACCCTTGCGGGTAAGGACACATATTTGACCTTGTTCGACCATCAAATGTGTGCTGTTAGGTATGCAACGCATCAAAAAAGCGTTGTCTTTTTACTTAACAACGCCATTTTAGCATAAAGGAAAATAAATTGCAAGTACCTTTAGACATTTATTTTGTACTTATATATAATATTATTTGGTTATAGCAGCCTTGTTTATCTGGTATTTTAAGATTTCTATACTTAAATCCATATTCAATTTGTTTTAACAATTTTAGTTTTTGACTATATCTTTAAAGTAATCCCAAATTGATGCTTCCTTAATCGTTTCATTTGCAATTAAATTGATACTATCTTGAACAACACCGTCAAGTGTTATTTCAACATTGCCAACCACTTCGCCTTTATTTACACTTTTCAGTTGGTTTGGCAAATTAAATTTTAAAGAATAATTTGGTTTTTCATCTCTTTTTGCAACAATAGTGTAGTCTCTTTCACAAGACAAAGTGCAAACATCTTTTTTGCCCTTTATTGCTATTTTTATATTTGACAAATCTTTGTTTGACAAAATGGTTTGAGATGTGTAATTTTCAAAGCCATAATTTAACAAATCACTTGCAATTTTAAATCTGTTTGGGCTTGTGTCTGCACCCAAAACACAAGATACCAATTCCATATCGGCACGTCTTGCACCAACTGCTAAACAGTATTTTGCTTCATTGGTTGAACCTGTTTTGCCACCTATGCACCCGTCATAAAACCTTGATAGTTTATTTGTGTTTGTCATTTGAGTTGTGCGCCCTGTTGGGTGAACAAATTCTTCATTCCAAATTGAAGAATATTGATGATACACATCATAATCTAAAACATTTGTCAACAACAATGCTTGGTCATAGGCTGAAGAATAGCCTTCTGGGGCTGGCAAGCCTGTGCAGTTGACATAATTTGTATCATTCATGCCCAATTCTTTTGCCCTTGTGTTCATGCTTTTAACAAAATTGCTTTCACTGCCTGAAATATATTCTGCCAAAGCGACACTGCTATCATTTGCACTGCACACAATAACCGATTTTAACAAATCTCCCAACTTATATTCTGTATCCGCATCAAGGAAAATTTGGCTTCCGCCCATGCCACTAGCATTTTTGCTTACCATAACCATATCGTCAAGTGTGATTGTGTTGTTGTCAACATTTTCCAGTGTGATAAGCACTGTCATAAGTTTTGTAACACTTGCAATTGGATATTTTGTATGGCTATTGTTCTCTTTAAGCACTTTTTTGCTTTTTCTTTCAATCAGGACACTTGCCCTACAATTTTCTGTGGTTGGTGTGGCATAAACTGGCTTTACATTTAAATTTACAATGCCAAACAGACCAGCCAGTGCCAAAATTGAACTTAACACTTTTGTTTTTGCTTGCATAACCTACCCCTTTTGTTGTGATAGTTTTTGCATTAAAAAAAATTTTATGCACTCGCTTAAAATACATAAAATTTTGAAATAAAATATCAATAATTTTTAGTTACACACCAAACAGAATTTTAAAAATTCTTGCCCCAACTGACATCGTTATACTATCTTCAACATCAACAATTAAATCAACTGCACCTTCAATATTTGCTTTTGAAACAGGGCCATAAGTCATGCAATCAACCATACCATCTGACCAGTTGTCGCCTATCAAAAAGTATTCATCTTCGCCCAAAACTATGCAAGGTTGCCCGTCAAATTCGCCAATATTGTTTGTGTGGTCAATATGGTTGCCGTCAAATTGTGTGTTGTTAGAAATGAATTTAAGATACTTGTTTTGATAGTATTTTTTTACATTGATGTTTACATTAAATTCACTATCAACTTTTTGCTTAAAATAAATTAATTGCCCATTCACACGCAATTCGTAAGTTGAATCTTGCTCCAAAATTTGAATACTATCGCCAGGCAAACCAACCAATCGCTTGATTATTGAGCCAGAACTCCACCAACTTACATTTGCAACAACAATTGAATCTCTAGTAAGTTCAGCATTTGGATTTATATACACCATATCGCCATCTTCGTTTATATCATTCACATGTCTATTTATCGTTGGTTGCATGCTAAACCCTCGCACACGAGTTTTGCCACAAGATAAATTGTAAGTAAAAAAACAAACTGAAAACAAAAACAAAAAAACACAAACAATTGTCAGCATTGCACTCAATATGTTTGAAAGTATATTTTTTGTTTTCTCTTGCATGGTATTATTATAACAAAAAGCAAAACAAAAACAAACTGTTGTTATATTATTTGACAAATTATCATATTTGATTTAGTCTTAAATAAAATAAAAATATACAATTTTGTCGCAATTTTCGACATGAAAAGGAGAGATTTATGCCTTCAGGTTCACATTCAAGCGGTGGTGGTGGAAGTCACTTTGGCGGTGGTAGCAGTGGTGGTAGCCATTTTGGTGGTTCATCACGCTCTTCAGGCGGATTTATAAGACGTGGCAGGCCAGGCACTGCTGTTATTGTTTTAAATGGCAAGCAATATGAAGTTGCTGGCAAGAAAAGGTATCTTGTTTATGCATTTGCAATGATGTTGTTGATTGGCATATTTGCTATCTTTGCAGGAGTATTGTTGTTTAATGGTGCAAATGAATCAATAAGCACAATAAAAGCAGATTATGATTACTATCAAAACATGGCAGAAACTGCAAATCGCACAGCTGACCAAAAAATCAAGGGTGTTGTTACAGACCATTTTAAGAGTGACAATTGCAATAAATATTATATTGTTTACTTCTTCCCTCTTCATGATATTGCTGAAGAAAATTTATATTCAACCTTCCAAGAAGATTTGGCGGATAATGATTTAGATGACAATTGGGTGCGTGGCTACAGCTATTCTGTTTACACTTTAGAAGAAGTTTCAGCCAGCGACTTAGAAATTGGTTCAGTTATAGATTTGGCAATCAACTGCAATAAAGCATTTATCAGTGAAAATACTGATTCAATCCCTATGGATTACCTTGGTATGCCTATTGAAAGAGACGGCGAATACCAAAACGCAAAACAATCAAAAACAACTGGCATTGTTATACTTGTTGCAAGCGGTGTGTTTATTGTGATATCTATTGTTGGTGGAGTTTTGATTGCTAAAAAAGCAAAACTTTTAACAGATAATGAAAGTGAAGAAACAACAACCACAACAACTGAAGACACTCAACCAGCCCAAACTGCACCAGAAACAAAAAAATGCGCTTACTGCGGTGCAACACTTGCAAAAGATGCAACAAAATGTCCTAACTGCGGTGGCTCACAACTTTAAATAAAAAAGATACACTTTTCGGTGTATCTTTTTTTTGTTTATTATAAATGGTAAAATTATTTATTGTTAATAGTTGCCTTGATACGGCGAACACCTGCAGAGACTGCTTCTTGCTTTGCAATTTTAAAGTTTACAAGTTCGCTTGTGTTGCTTGCATGTGGACCACCACAAATTTGGAAGTCTATATCGCCAATGCGGTAGATTGAAACAATCTCGTCATCAGCAGCTTTATGCACACCATAAGCACCTTGTGCAATTGCTTCTTTGTTTGGCAATTCAACACGTTCAACTGGAATTGCTTTGTTGATTGCATCATTCACATAATCTTCGATCTCTTTAACTTCTTCATCAGTCAACTTGCGGTCAAAATTGAAGTCAAATCTCAAACGTTCGCTTGTGATATTACTGCCCTTTTGCTCAATTTGTGTGCCAAATTTGTGCCTTAATGCTGCCAAAAGCAAATGGCAAGCAGTGTGCAATCTGGTTGTCCAAACACTGTCGTCAGCCAAGCCACCTTTAAACACACCAGCATTTGTTGTGCGTGCCAATTCTTGATGTTCACGGAATGCTTGGTTAAAGCCTTCAATATCAACAGTCAAGCCACGTTCTTTTGCCATTTCAACAGTGAGTTCAATTGGAAAACCAAATGTGTCATAAAGACGGAATGCAGATTTGCCATTAATTTGTGTTTCTGGCACAAAACCTGGTTTGCCAGCCATAAATTGATTTTTACGTTCAATTCCGTTTACAACTTTTTCAAATTCTTTGTTGCCCAATTCGAGTGTCTTTAAAAATTTCTCTTCTTCCTTGTTAAGTTCAGTTTTAACTTTTTCACGGTTCAAATCAAGTTCTGGATAATCTTGTTTGAAATAGTCAATGTATAAATCAGCAATTTCGCCCAAATGTCCAGCGCCTATATTTAAGTTTTTCATGTGTCTAATTGCACGTCTAATAAGCCTGCGCAAAACATATCCTTGACCAATATTGCTTGGCACAATGCCTTTTTCGTCCCCCAACATAATGGTTGATGTACGCAAATGGTCTGCAATTATCCTAAATGAAGGTTTAAGTTTGTCATCAGCATAAGATAAGCCACTCAATTTTTCCAACATCTTGATTGTTGGTTGGAAAATTTCAGTATCAAAAACAGATTTAACACCATTAAGCACGCAAAGTGAACGTTCCAAGCCCATGCCTGTATCAACATTTTTTTGCTTTAAAGGTTCAATTGTTTTGTCAGCATTCGCTTTAAATTCCATGAACACGTCATTCCAAATTTCCAAAAATTTGCCACAATCGCAACTTGGATTGCATTCAGGAGAGCATTTTGGTTTGCCTGTGTCGATAAACATTTCAGTGTCTGCCCCACAAGGGCCAACTCCACTGCCCAAAATCCACCAGTTATCTGGCAAGAAATAAATATTCTCTTTTGCTATGCCTGCTTTTTCCCACAATTCAGCGGTTAAATTATCACGTGGCACAAGGTCATTGCCAGCAAAAACAGTAACTGCAAGTTTGTTTTTATCAAGCCCCAAATATTTTGGACTGGTTAAAAATTCATAACTCCAGCCAACCATTTCATTTTTAAAATAATCGCCCAAACTCCAGTTGCCTAACATTTCAAAAAATGTTAAGTGTGAGTTGTCGCCAACTTCATCAATATCCCCTGTGCGGATACATTTTTGAACATCGCAAAGACGTTTGCCTTTTGGGTGTGTTTGCCCTAACAAATATGGCACTAATGGGTGCATACCGGCAGTTGTAAACAAAACTGTTGGGTCATTTTCAGGTATAACACTTGCACTTGGTATTGCAACGTGACCTTTGCTGATATAAAAATTAAGCCATTTATCAATTAATTCTCTTCTAGTAAACATAATCATTTTCCTTTATGCGGTTTATTTTAACACAAAAAATAATGTTTGTAAAACTAAAAACCAATGGCATTTAATATTTTTTTGTGTATTTCATCAACTGTTAAAATTTTGTTGTTTTTGCTGCATTCAATGATTTGCCAATTGTACTTTTGCGCAACACTTTTTGCACAATCATAAGCATGGCTCATGTATGATGTGTCTTTTTCATGAATATCTTGCTTTTGCCCATTTTTCAAATCTTTGCGATTGTGAGCCAAATTCATGCTTATTGAAATAGGCAAATCTAAAAAAATGATTTTGTCAGGTTTGGGCAATTTAAGTTTGTTATATTCAAAGTCGTTCAACCATTCAAGGCAACTGTCTCTTTCCCCCAAGTTTTGTATTTTGCAAGCCTGATGTATCATGTTGCTAGGTGTGTATCTATCCAAAATTATATAATCAAAATCTTTTGTGTTTATCAAACTCATTGTTGCCAAACGGTCAACAGCGAACAACGCACTTGCTTGGTAAGCATCAAGGCAATTTGCATTTTCGCCAAACTCTCCGCCCAAATACATTTTAACAAGTGTGCTTGACTTGCTTTCATAGTTTGGAAAACTGATTAACTTGCATTTATATCCTTTATTTGTCAAATCGTCAAACAACAATTTTGATTGAGTCGCTTTGCCTGAACCATCTGTCCCTTCAATTGTAATTATCATTTTTAACCTCAAAAATATTATAACATTTTGATGTCCTTTTAGCAACATTTGTTCATTTGATTTTTAGGGGTAGGATATTTAAATTTTCTATTAATAACATAATAGAAATTTATTTAACAACCAAAAATATTGACAAACCAAACTTTAAAAGTTAATATATTTGTATGAAAAAGTTTTGGAAATATCTTGCAATAGTTTTATTGTCACTGATTGGCCTATGCGCAATTGGTGTTTTATATTTGTTTTTTGTGCCAAACAGCAGTTTGTTTGGGATATGTTATGTTAGTTATAACAAAGAATATTTTTCACAAAGATATAATACTGAAGAATTTGCAGTGAACAAAATTGTGTTAAATTCAAGGGACTATGAATTGGTTGTTCAAAACAGTTCAAATAAAGACACAGATATTTATGCAAAAGTATATTCAAACTCTTTTGGTTTCACATTAAAAAAACATAGCCAAGTGAATATTGAATCAAAGTTGGTTGAAGGTTGCTTGACTATTGATATTACTGAACCTTATGGTGCATGTATCCCTGGCAGGTCAAAAATAACAGTGGTTGTCCCTGCAAACTTCTCTGCAGATTTGGTGCTTTCAAACCACAATTCTTCAACAACAATTGAAGCTGGCAGTTTAAACATTTCCAACCTTGCCTGCACCACAAACAACGGCGAATTTTTTGTGAATGCTTGCAAAATCAATGGCAAAATTTCAGTAACTTTAAATCGTGGCAATTTCACTATTAACAAGGCTGTTCAACTCAACACAAACAATTTGGGACTTAAAACAAACACTGGCAATTTATACGCAAGTGAAGTTGAACTTGGCGATGTTAAGGTAACCGAAAACAATCGTGCAATGATAAAAATTAAAAGTTGTGTTTCGTTTGACTTAAACAACACAAGCGCAGGTGGCAGTGTTGAAATTGGCGCAGTTGGAGAATTTTCAGTAAACTCAAGTGACACAAACCTTTCAGTAAACCAAATCACAACAGGCGGTGCGGTGGTTTTAAGCAAAAGTGGTAAAGTTAATATTGGCGAAATAAATGCTCAAACATCAATCAAAACTAAAGACGGCAACATCACTGTTGACAAAGCAACACGACCATTATTCTTGGTCACAACTGGCAGTGGTAATGTTGTATTAAAATCAACAACATCTTCATTGTTTGCAGAAACAAATTATGGCGATATCACTGCATATTTTGCTGAAGAAAGTGCAAGTTTTGCTGACAATGCTAATGCAAGAAGATTTCAAGCAAAGACATCATCAGGCGATATTTTGGCATCTGGTACGGAAAATGTAAACATTGAAGTGACTGGGAAAGGTACTGTTAAATTGTACATGAAGCACGTTCTCAAAGATAATGAAATTTCAATAAATTCTGGCAGTGTTTATGTTGAATTTGCAGATGATTCTTCATTCGTATTAAACACAAAATCAGTTACTGGAAAGGCAAATGTTGACTATTTATCATCTCCAGATTTAAGCGACCCAAACAAAGAATACACTGGCGATTGCGTATTCAATATTAATGCAACAGCCGATAGTGAAAATAAAATGACAATTAGTTCAAATTCTGGTTTTATTAAAGTGAGAGATAATTCAACCAAAAATTATTAAATCGCTCAAAATGATTACATTAATTAAATATTGAATTTTAAACACAATCAAAAAAAACAGGTTTTAAAAATGAAGCGACCCATACGGAATCACTTCAAAAATAGCCTGCTTTTTTATTAATTTTTTGGATTGAAATTTTTTATTTCATTTTGCAGTATTGCAAAGAAATCTCCAATATCTCGGCCAGCAAAAATTGAATGATGAAACCTAAATGAAATGTTAAGGTAATATTTAAAATGCTTTTTTTCAATCTTTCCCCAAACAAGAAAAGGTTTTACAAAATCATCAGTATAACCGCTTGACATGGATAACATATCCAAATTTGTTACTGCGCTGGTTGCAACCATTGCACAATCATCAACATAATTATCTTTCAAGTTTTCATAGCAGTCTTGGCTTATGTTTAAATAACTAGATTCAAAATCTTTAAAATGTTCAAAATATGGAATTGTCACATATCTCAACTCTTTTGATTTATCCATCAACACAAAATTTGCAGTCACTGTTTCATATCTAACCAATGATGTTTCATCTTTAAAATCATAATGGCACACATCATGCTTTTGCCCTGCCATTTGCACACAATAAACCATCATAGCATTGAATTTGTGCTTGTTTTTTAACTTTACAAGCCTTGACACATCAACCGTAGATGTAATAGTGCAAATAGGCAACCTTGCATTGTAAAATTGTGTATAATCTCTGCTGTTGCAAAAATCTTTAACTTTAACTATTTTATATTTTTTCATATTTACCTCATCATTTTATGCTAAATTTTTTGCAATAAAATCTTTTAAAATTTTAGTTCTTCTATTTGCCATTTGTTGCCCAGTTTTTGTATGCATATTTTCGCCATGCAGAAGCATTGTTCTATAAATATAATGGCAAGTTGAAATTGGATTTATATCTGGAATATATTCTTTGCAATTTAAGTCATAATTTTTATCAACAACAGGTATATTGTGCTTTTTACAATATCTTAATGTACGTCTCAATCCAATCGCCCCCAAAGCATCAAGAGCATCAGCATCTTGCAAAACCTGCCATTCAAGTGGAATATCTTTTTTCATTTTCTTTTCATGCCATTTTACCGCTTCAAGGATTTGTGGCATTTTAGATTTATCAACATTTGTTTCCTTTAAAATCTTTTCAACATTATCAATGCTTTCTGGTGCAGTAACAAATCTTCCAAGGCGATTCGCCATCAATCTATGGATATCATGGACAAGCGCTGATACTGCAATTACATACAAATCTCCACCCTCTTTGGCTTGAATTATAAAGGCATTGTTTAGCACTCTTTTTAAATGATGTATATCGTGTCCTGAACCTTCGCCTTTGAACATCTCTTTAATTTTTATATAAATTTTGTTTAATACAAAACTTAAATTATCTTGTTCCATTCTTCTTTACCTTTTTTAAAAAACCTTGTGGGTTTCATCAGTTTGACTATCCAACTGTTTTGTTAAATCTTGCAACAGATTTTGCTCAATAACAGATAAATCGCCTGTTGCCATAAAAGCTGCAGCGCCAGCATGTCCACCACCGCCATTTTGTTTGGCAACTTCGCCAACATTACAACCAACTCTGCCTCGCATACTTACATAAAATTCATCTTGCTTTGGATAAATAAAGCCCACCATTTTTGCGCCATTGATTGTTGCAAGTCTGTTAATAATTCCTGTGTAACTATCTTGCATTGCGCCCATTTCTTCTGCTTGTTGTGGAGTGATATGTGAAATGATGATTTTGCCATCGCAAAAATATTGAGCATTTTGAATTGCTTTTGCCATCAAATCCATATTTAAACGGGTGTTATTAAGCATGAAATTTTCATATATTGGGTAACTTTCCACATTTTGAACACATTCGCCAACAACATCAAATGTATGTTTGCTTCGTTCCCCAACAGTCAAGTTATTTGTGTCTGTTATTATACCAGCATAAATCATGCCATAATCTCTTTTGCTAAATTTGTATTTATATTTGTTTAAAATATCAAAAACTATTTCACAAGTTGAACTTACAACATCTATAAGATTTTTGCTTCTATCAAACTCGTTGGTTGCATGATGGTCAATTACCAACTTATTAGGAGCTTGTTCAAATAAATTTTGAAACTTTCCAAGTCGTTCTGTTGTTGGTGCGTCCATCATCACAGCGAAATCATAATCATGTTTGCCCTGATTTATGTTTTGATTTTCAATCACGCAAAAATAACTTTGTGGCAAATGAGTATATTCTGCAAAAATGTCCACTTGCAATTTAAATTTTTCAACCAAAAAATGTTTAAGCACAACCATGCTACATAATGCGTCAGCATCTGGTTCAGTGTGTGCAATCAAACACACATGTTTTGCATTTTTAAGTTTTTCTATAAGTTTGTATTTCATGTGAATAGTATATCATAAAACTTTGTATTTGCAAACAAAACCATGGGTTAGTGTCATTGCCACGATTTGGGCAACTTTTACATAAAATTATCCTTTAAATAATATATTTCAATATGAAACACAAGTTCAAATTTTCTTCCTTTTTTTGCCTTAATAAAACAACAATTCGATGCTTTGCAATTTTTTCATTGATTCTTATTACCCTTTCTTTTGCTTTTTCTGGTATAGTGGCTTATTCGTCAAGCAAATATAATGGAGTTACTATTTTGCTTGATGCTGGTCATGGCGGTCGTGACGGTGGCAGTGTTGGCGTGAACGGCACAATCGAAAAAGAAATAAATTTACAATACACCCTACTACTAAAACAAAAATTGACAAAGGCTGGCTATCGTGTTGAATTGACAAGAAAAAATGATGACGGTCTATACAGCGAGTTTGCTCAAAATAAAAAATTGAGTGATATGAAAGCAAGATTTGATATCATAAAAAAAACAAATCCAAATCTAGTTATCAGCATTCACATGAACAGTTTTAAAAACAAAAACGCATCAGGAGCAACAACTTACTATCGCAAAGATGATAGCGCTAGCCAAGCGGTTGGAGACCTTGTACAAAAGAGTTTGCAAACAAATTGCAATGCAAAATACAGCCATAGCAAAGTCGGCGATTATTACATTTTAAATTGCAGTCACTACACCTCTATTTTGATTGAATGTGGCTTTATTTCCAACCCGGAAGAAGAAAATTTGTTAAACACTTCGGCTTATAAGGAAAAATTTACAGATGCTGTTATGCAAGGGCTTTTACTCTACTTTGGCAATGCTTCAGTGTAAACACAAAATATTTTTGTACAAAAATGTGTTATTTTGTACAAAATTGTTGACAGCAATAAATTAATTTATTATAATTTTGTTGTATTTTGTTTTTTTTATATCATAAAAGGAAAAATTTATGTGCAAGAATACTGACTTAACTTTTGACCAATTTATGCTTGAATATGTAAACAATAAAAAAAGATTTAAATTTGTTGCAAGCGGATTAACTTTGAATTTTTATTATAAAAATGATTTACCCGTGTTGGAAGTTGATGATGGCAGTTTTTCAAAACAAATTGTGTTTGCATCTCCTTTTGAGATTTGCCGATTATCTTTCAACGGCACACCTTTTTCAGCTTTATTTAAAAAAGTATCAGTTGTTGAAGAAGACAAAAAATAGTGCCTAAATATTGAGCACTATTCTATAAAATTTGGCTTAAAACAGTCCAAAAACATGCCCATCATCATCAATTTTCATGTTGAGATAATTAGAATTTTTGCCCAGCGCCGGCATCAGTAGCATGTTTCCTGCAATGGCAACAATCATCTTGGCACCACTTCGAATTTCAACATCTGTTATTGTAAAATCAAAATTTGTAGGTGCGCCCAATAGGTTTTTATCATCACTAAATGAAAATTGCGTTTTGGCAATGTTTACATAAAAATTATCAAATCCGCATTTGCTTGCCAATTTTAATTTTTCTTTTGCGTTAGCGCTATATTTAACTTGTTTTGCGCCATAAATATTTTTTGCTATTTTTTCAATCTTTGTTGTTATACTGTCAGTCATATCGTAAGCATAATTTAATGGTTTGGGGGCTTTTGCCATTTCAACAACTTTTTTTGCCAAATCAATGCAACCACTGCCACCTTTTTCAAATCCATTGGCAATAACAACAGGCACATCTTTGCACAGCTCAATCAATTTTGATATATCCGCTTCACTATCATCACTGTGCTTGTTTATTGCAACAATTGTGTTTAAATTGAATTTATTTTGCAGATTATTAATATGTCTTTTAACATTTTCAAATCCTTTTTCAAGGTTTCCATTACCATGCTCTTTTATAACTTTGCAAACAATCACTAGGACACAAACATCAGGTGTCCTTTTCAAAATTCTTGTTTTTATATCCAAAAATTTTTCAGCGCCTAAATCACTGCCGAATCCGGCTTCTGTTATACAATAATCTGCGTGCGTCAAAGCAAATTTTGTTGCCACAACACTGTTGCAACCATGCGCTATATTTGCAAATGGCCCTAAATGGACAACGGCTGGAGTTTGCTCTAATGTTTGAACAAAATTTGGTTTGATGGCATCTTTCAACAATATTGTCATAGCCTGTTCAGCATGAAGGTCTTTTGCATAGACTGGTTTTCCGTTTTTATCCAAAGCAACCATGATATTGCCTAAATTACGTTTTAAATCTGCCAAATTTTCGCTCAAACAAAGCACAGCCATTGTTTCACTTGCTGCCGTAATAATAAAATTTGTTTTTATTTCTTTGCCGTCTAAAATATAAGAATATTCTCTTAAACTGCGCTCATTTAAATCTAGGCATCTTTTAAAGAATATTTTTTCAACATCGATATTTAAAGCATTGCCTTGATAAACATGATTATCTATTATGCTTGCCAACAAATTGTTTGCTTGAGCGATTGCGTGGAAATCTCCTGTAAAATGCAAATTTATTTCATCAGAAGGCTCAACTCTGGACAACCCACCGCCAGTAGCCCCACCCTTTATGCCAAAAACAGGCCCCATGCTAGGTTCTCTCAATGCAAGCATGGCTTTTTTGTTAAGTCTATTCAAAGCATCTGCCAAACCTATCGAAACTGTGGTTTTACCTATACCTGTTTTGTTTGAAGTCATGGCTGTAACCAAAATCAATTTGCCTTGTTTTGCCCCTTGATTATTTTCAACTTTTGCTATTTTGTCTCCATAACAAAATATGTCTTTTGATTTCACACCCCATGCTTTTGCCAATTTCTTAATATCCATGTTGCCCCCTATTATTGATTTTTTTTGTTAATTTATTATAGCAAAATACATCTTTATCTCAAACCAAATAAAGCATTATCACAGCATAGCAATATTTTATATCTTGCATCAGTTTTGTTTATAAAATCAATAAATATTTCGTTCAATTGTTAAGTTATCTTTTTGATTTTTGCATAAAAAAAGACTGCTTAATTCAGCAATCTTTTTCACAATTAAAAAGCAAAAATTGAATTATCAATCAATTGCGTTTCCCAAAGCAATTTTTGGGCTTTGTTTTTGATTGTTACCACTTGAGCCTTGCAATTGCAAACATAATCTGCACGCAAACGACTTGATTGTTTTGATTCTTTCTTCAACTCGGTTATCAAATTTTGACATTTTGCAATCAATGCACAAATTTGATTGTAAGTGTCAATATTTTTTTCTTGATCCTTAAGCATCCCCAATTCAAAGTCAAGTTCTTCAATTTCTTCATCAATTATCATAAAACACTCCTCACATTACATACATGATAACATAAAAGTATTATTATTTCAATATTAATATAGAAATATTTTATATGTATTTTTAATGATTGATAAACATTTCAAAAAAAGTTTTATTATTTCACTAAATCTGCTATATTAATTGTATGAACGATTTAATTAAAGTTGATATTTTTGATAATCCAATTGGTTACATTTCTAAACAAAAGGCGCATGAAAAACCTGTTTTGCACCGTGCGTTTTCAGTGTTTTTGTACCATAACAACAAAATGTTAATTCAACAAAGGGCTTTCAACAAATATCACTCTGGTGGACTGTGGGCAAACACATGTTGCAGTCACCCAAGGACGTCTAATATTTTAGATGATGCATCTAATAGGCTGAAAGAAGAACTTGGTATAACACTGCAATCTAACAAGCTGAAGGAAGTTTTTAATTTTACATATTTAACTGAATTTAATGCTAATTTATATGAGTATGAATTTGACCATGTTTTGGTTGCAGATTATGTTGGCGAATATAATATTAATCCAGAAGAAGTCAACGATTTAAAATGGGTTGATATAGACATTTTGTCCAAAGATTTGGTTTTAACCCCTAAAAAATATGCCAGTTGGTTTTTAATATGTGCTCCAAAAGTTATCAGCTATATTAAGGGTCTATCAAATCAAACAGTTGGTTAAACTATAAAATTCTCTTGAATTTGCTAAACATTTTGTTGTACTGTGCTTTTATTATAAAAAACTCAAAACAATCTAACAAAAAAAATGATATGATTGCAAAAATTTGCAACAAAAATAAATTATTGTATGGATTTTGAAATTATTTATCAAGTTGTAAAATTTTAAAAATTCATATACAAATTTAAAGGTTTTATGTTATTATGTATATAGTTGCAAAGAAACTCTTAATTTTTACTCCACTTACGCAACTAAAAAATAAAAGGAGAATATTATGACAAAAAGAAAATTAATAAATTGGAGGGGGGAGGGGAATAATTATGTTAAAGAAAAAATTTTATAAATTGGCAATTTTTATAGCATTTGCAATTATACCAACATTTCTATTGTTGTCAGCATGCGGAAAAAAGGCTCCAAAATATTACTATTTCACAGTTGATGCTCTTCCCTCGCATGTTTCAGAAGTGAGCGTCCTAAATACAACTGGTGGCTACGGTTCAGATAGTAAAGGAAAATTCTTGACAGATGGCGACACCGCAGAAATTAGATTTTTTATTGAAGAAGGATACAACCTTGGAACTTTGAAAGTTTTAAGCAATGGTGAAGAGCTCACTATTACAGAAGAAGAAGGCGAATATGCCTATAAAGCAACTTTTAAACCAACAAAAGATTTTGCAATCACATTTACTGGGGCTGTTGCACCAAAAGTTGCAAACGTTCGTCTTGCAGTTGGAAGCACGATGTATCCAAGCTATCATGACAGAATTATGGTTAAAATTGACAAGTATGAATTGTTTGGGCTTAATAAAGGCAAAATGAGTTTTACAGAATTTAAAAATATTGGAAGTTCATTTGCTCAAATAAACTATGATACACCAATTACAGTTTCAGTTTATACAGTTGGTGCATATGATTTTGCAATTGATAAACAAAATAGTGTTCGCATTTTGAATAATGACGGCTATACAAACATTGGTTATAAAGAGCAAGTTGAAAAGATTATTGATGAAGAAAACCAAAAATATGGTTATAAACACACAATTAGATTTTCAGAAAATAATACAATTACAATTCAAGACGAAGTTAGAGAAGAATATATAGTTGATTTTGTTCATGACTGGGATAAGGTTTCAATGAATAAAGATTTATTCACTCTTTCAGTGAATGGCGAAATTCGTGCCAAAACTTCAGGAGATGATTATATTAAAGGAGTTATTAAGTTCTCAGATTTCACAGGAACAGATCTTCCAAAACTTAAGATAAATTTCCTAAAATATACAGATGAAAATTATAAAACCTTTTATGATGCTTTAACTTTTGATCTAGCTGGAACACAAGCACAAAGAAGCGCAGATGGCTCATACGTTGAGATTGAATTTGATAAATATTATAATTATAGTTTTGAATATGAGAGTTATGTTATTTCAACAAATGCACTTGAACTTTTGAAAACAAGGGATATGGTTACAGGAAAAAGTTATCGAATTATTGATAAGATTGAAATGAATGGAGTTGAAGATTCCTCGCAACATGGCTCTATTGATGCTGCAGAGTTGATTAAAGACAAGTGTGTTGGAAGATCAAATGATGGAATTGTATATTTCTTAAAAAATGAATTATTAACTTTAACAATTAATTTTTACAGTGAAGTTGATTATGAATATATTCGCTTTGGAGATGTTGTTGTAAAGGTTAACGACACTGAAAACTCAGATGTTGTTGTAAAAAAAGAACAATATGAATTTGATGGGGAAACAAAAGCAAGCAGATTTACAATCACAGTGAAAGCAAGTGTTTCAACTGAAAAGATAGAATTTTTTACAAATAATCCTTAATATTTATTGCACTTTAATTTGATAAATATTTAAACTTAAGAAACAATAAAAAATGTAAATAAAAAAAATTATAATTGTGACAATATGAAGGAATATGTATGAAAACAAAAAATAAATTTTTTAGTTTAATAATGGCTGTATTACTAATTATGCCAACAATATTTTTCTTAACTGCTTGTGGGAATAATGGTTCGGGTGGAAATCCCAACTCACACGATAGTTCTAAATGGTTTACCGAAGCCGAGTTGTCCGCAGTTGGACTATCCAATTTAACAGCGCCAACAGGTCTTAACGGAGCAATCTCTTCTAGTGATTCTTGGTTTAATGATGGGTATTCGTTTTCACAACCTTGTGACAATGTCGACCTATTAGAACAGAATGCTGAAATTTATCTTAACTATTTCAAAACAAATTATGATGGGTATTTTGGACATATCTCTGGCAATTATGGTGTAAAGTATGGCGAAAATGAAACGTGGTATATCTTGGAACAGAGCAATACGTTAGGTGATTATTTTGATAATAATCCAAGTAGACTTTATAAATTTTATTATGTTACAAATCATGATACAGACAAAGAAGGATATTTTGTTAGAAACTCGGTTTATACTTTTGAAATTAGATATGAATTTAGTAGTTCGACAAATCAATATATGTTCAAACTTTTCATAGAGAAAGCAGATACATCATTGAATGGAGTATATTCATATTACTATAAAATGAAATAATTTTATTAAAAAACAATTTTAACATTTAAAAGGGGCTGTAAAGAGCAATTTACTTACAGCCCATTTTTATTGCAAAAATACAAAGAACAATATAACACGGAAATTACATCACGATTGATTAATGAGTTTATCACATTTCTTTATATTACATCACTTTATTCTTATCTGGGGGTTTTTAAGGGGGCGAGTTATATATTTTTTTGTGCTATTCTACTCTAACCTCTAGGCATAAAAAAAATCGGCAGGTTTTGCCGATGTTTTGGTGCGTCCAGAGGGATTCGAACCCCCGACCTTTGGTTCCGTAGACCAACGCTCTATCCAGCTGAGCTATGAACGCATAAGATAATGCTTTTTTAAGACATTTTATATTGTAGCACACAAAAAAGAATTTTGCAACATATTTTTTTAAATTTATAAAAATTAGCCTTGCAAATTGGCTTATTTTTAAAATTTTCATATTTTTATTATAAAATTTTATAAAAATTTGATAAAATACGTGATTTTTTATCACTTTTTTCACACTTTTACAATTTTTTATTTGCAATTAATTTATTTTTGTTTTATTATCATATAAGGAGAATTATCTAATGAGCAAAATTATAGCAGTAACAAATCAAAAAGGTGGAGTTGGAAAAACTACCACTTGTGTAAATTTAGCAGCTTATGTTGCCGACACTGGCAAAAAAGTATTGTTAATTGATATGGATCCACAAGGCAATGCTTGTGCGAGCCTTGGAGTTGAAATAGAAAAAGGCAAAAATTCAGTTTATGAGGTTTTATTAGGGGAAATTAACATTAAAGAAGCTATCTACCCTTCGGTTGTAAAAACTCTTGATGTCTTGCCATCAACCGTGGATTTATCAGGCGCAGAGGTAGATTTGGTTTATGTTGAAAATCGTGAAAAAGTTTTAAAAGAGGCGCTTGAACAAATAAAATCAAACTACGATTATATATTTATTGACTGTCCTCCATCTTTAGGGTTGTTGACAGTTAATGCGCTTACAGCAACAGATAGCATTATTATCCCAATTCAGTGTGAGTATTTTGCGCTGGTTGGTTTAGGGCAATTGATGAACACTGTGCGTCTAATAAAAAAGCACTTAAATCCTAGCATCGAAATTGAAGGCGTTTTATTAACTATGAAAGACAATCGTAGTAATTTAGTTTCTCAAGTTGCTGAAGAAATTCGCAAATATTTTAACACTAAAGTTTATGATGTAACTATTCCAAGAAACATTCGTTTGGCTGAAAGCCCAAGTCACGGCATGCCAATTATGTTATATGATAATAAGAGTCGTGGAGCTTTAGCTTATAAAGCTTTATGTGACGAGTTTTTATCAAAACAATAAATTATGAATATCTGTGTTAATTTGTTAAAATTGTTCCACATGGAACAATTTTTTTTAATCTTCCCTGTTACCAATATTTTTATCACATCACCTATCTAAAATAAAACGAAAAATATCAAATATATCATTAACTATTAGTCTCATTATTATTTTCATTAAGATTTGTTATTAATCAAATTGCTTTTATAAAAATATAATTATATCGTTTAATATACTGATTGTTTTAATACCTAATTAAGATGTTATATACTCTAATTTAATAAAATCATATATATTTTATTTCGCAAATGTTCCACGTGGAACAAAGTATAATTTATACTCACTATATACTTGACAATACTAAATACATATAATCGTATATAAAATATTTTTATAATTAATAAATATTGTACTGTATAGTTTGTTATTCTATGATTGTTCCACATGGAACATTTATCAATAATAATCAAAAAATATTTGACACGCGTTGAGATATTTGATAAAATTATAATAGTGTAATGGAGGAATATTATGAAAATGGGACTCGGAAGAGGTCTCGACAGCCTTTTAAAGGTGTACGATGAAGAGACTGAAGAAAAAACTATTCAACAACCAACACAATCTGTCTCAAATTATGAAATGAGACATGGCGATGTTGAAAAAATTGATTTGAGCAAGGTTTATCCAAACCCAAATCAACCAAGAAAAACTTTTGACAAAGAAAGTTTAAATGAATTAGCAGAAAGCATTAGAATTCACGGCTTAATACAGCCCGTTATCGTAAACAAAATGGACGATGGCTATATGATTATCGCAGGTGAAAGACGTTACCGTGCGTGCAAAATCTGCGGATTAACACAAATTGATGCTATAGTAAAAAACTACACAAACAAACAAATAAGTGAAATATCAATCATTGAAAATCTTCAAAGAGAAGACTTAAACCCAGTTGAAATTGCCAAAGGTATAAGAAAGCTTATGGATGAATATGGTCTAACTCAAGAAAAAGTTGCAGAGCGCCTTGGCAAACCAAGGTCAGCCATTGCAAATTCCGTCAGAATACTTGCTTTATATCCAGAAGTATTAGATATGGTAGAAAAAGGTAAAGTATCATTTGGCCATGCAAAAATACTTGTTGCCGTAGAAGATTATGCTACTCAATTACTTTTAGCCAAAAAAGTAGCTAAAGACAAGTTAACAGTAAGAGACCTTGAACATGAAGTCAATGCTTTATTAGGTGGAAAAAAGAAAAAACCATCAGCAAAAGCCATTGGCGATGAATTGCAAGAGTTTGTTGCAGATATGCAACGTAAATTAGGTACAAAAGTATCTGTAATTGGTAACGAAAAGAAAGGCCGTATATATATTGATTATTATTCACAAGATGATTTAGACAGAATTTATGATACATTCTTAAGATAATTCAAACAGTTTAAAAAAATGTTCCATGTGGAACATTTTTTTATTTAAAACAGAGACAATATACTCAAAATTAACTATTTTTAATGAAAAACAATGTAAATTTAATAAAAAACAACTAAATAATATAATATTATTCTCATATTTTAATATAAATCATACCAAACTAAATTTAAAAATATTTTATTATGTATTGTTTTATAA
>JBNMLD010000010.1:0-23538 GCA_050874685.1 Candidatus Onthoplasma sp.
ATATAAATATAATGTAATTATATCAATAAATTAAAGAAAAAGCAACTAAAAAACAGATTTTATTAATTTATGATTTAAATATAATATTTTTTTATTATTTAATATTGATAACGAACAATTTAAGTTAAATATTAAAAACAACAATAAAATAATTAATGCCAATTTAAATAAAAAGCAGATATCAGCAAGTTTAAAAAAAATATTTTTTAATATTTATCTTTAGCTATTGCAATTTATTTGTTGGTGTGCTATACTCTGCTTGATAAAAAAAATAGGAGCAAAAAATGCAAGAAAAAATTGATCAATTGTGTAAAGATTTTATAGAGGCAAGAAGAAGTGTTTCTTCCACTTACACAAAAAACAATAAAAAAGCTATGAAGCAATTGAATACCATCATTGATAAATGCTCTGATTATATTGAAGAACTCAAAATTGCAAAAGCAAACTGCAATCCAGATTCAACAAGCACCATTCTTCAAATCAAGAAATGGACAAGCAGATTATATTCAATCAGGTCTAACGCAAGAAATATTGTCAATGATGTGGAACTTAATGGCGTAATTGAAACAAACTTGTAAAGCAAAAAAACAGCATAACTTGATGCTGTTTTTTTAATTTTTTAACAATGATTGTTAAGGTTTAATTTGCAAAGCCAAAACAAAAATGCAGGTTTATTCATTGGACAATTTGTTAAGTTCTTCTATCTCTTTATTTATATCCAAACGTTGGTATAGATTTTCGCCCTTAACAACTTGAGTGCCGTTTTGAATAAATCCAAAATCAGCATATTTTTCAAATGAGGTTGGCAATTCCAGACCCCAGTTTGAATACACTTTCTTTGGCTTATCAGTTAAGAACGGTAAAAGCAAAGTGTTGGCAATTATAATGGCTTCGCTTATCAAGTTCATAACAGTGTTGATACGTTCCAATTCACCGTTTTTAAACAATGCCCATGGTGCAGTTTCATCAATATATTTATTTGTACGTGAAAACATTTCAAAAATAGTATTTAATGCTCCACTTGGATTGATATCTTCCATTTGGGCAAACACTTTCTTACGTTTTGCACGAATTTCTGCCACAAAAGCATCATCAACTTCAGTTAAAACACCTGCTTTGTTCAAAACACCATTTAAATATTTGCCAATCATTCCGCAAGTACGAGAAACAAGGTTGCCATATTCATTTGCAAGGTTTGTATTGAAAGAATTTAAAAACAAATCTTGGCTATAAGGACCATCTTGTCCAAATTGAATTTCTTTTGTCAAGAACAAGCGAACACTATCCAACCCATATCTTGCAACAAGCACACGTGGATCTATAACTTCTTTTTTGCCTGTTTCTTTAGATTTGCTCAATTTATCATTGCCAAACAACAACCAACCATGCCCATAAATTTGTTTTGGAAGAGGCAAATTTAAAGCCATCAAAATTGCTGGCCAAATAATAGCATGGAAACGAACAATCTCTTTACCAACAACATGCACATCAGCTGGCCAAAACTTGTTAAAATTGGTTTCATCATCTTGCAAATAACCAAGCGCTGAAAGATAATTTGGCAAAGCATCAATCCAAACATAAATTGTATGCTTTGGATCAAACTCAACTGGAACACCCCATTTTACACTTGTACGGCTCACACACAAATCTTTAAGACCAGGTTTGATGAAATTATTAATCATTTCATTTACACGTGATTGTGGACGCAAAAAGTTTGGATTTGTTTTGTACAGATCTAAAATCTTATCTTGATACTCGCTTAAACGGAAGAAATATGCTTCTTCTTCCATTGGTTCAACCGGCCTGCCACAGTCTGGGCATTTGCCATCAACCAATTGTTCTTCTGTCCAAAAACTTTCGCAAGGTGTGCAATATAATCCCTTATAACTTGATTTGTAAATTTGACCATTTTCATAAAGGCGAGTGAATATTTTTTGAACTGTTTTTATGTGATAATCATCTGTTGTGCGGATAAATTTGTCATAAGAAATATCAAGCATTGCCCAAAGTGCTTTTGTATCATCAATTATTTCATTAAGATATTCCATTTCAGGTTTGCCACATGCCAATGCTTTCTTTTCAATTTTTTGGCCGTGTTCATCAGTGCCTGTAAGGTAAAAAACATCTTTGCCACACATTCGATTAAACCTTGCCAAACTGTCACATACAACTGTTGTGTAGCAATTGCCAAGTGTCAATTTGTTGCTTGGATAGTAAATTGGTGTTGTTATGTAAAATGTGTTTTTCATGTTTTTCTCCTTTTACGTTTTTGATAAAAAACCTGATGTTTAGGTTTTTTTATTTTTTATTAAATAGCAGATAAATCCGTAACTATTTAATTCTTGCAATTAAATAGGACATAAAATGCTTGCTGTCAAACTCAAGTTTATATTTATCCAACTTTGTTTTTGGATAATGTTCTGGATGTGGATTGCGGAATTTTCTTTTTTTTATGATTTTGAACCCTTTTTCACGCAGATATTGCTCAATATATCTAAAATGCACACAAGGATCTTCCCACACATCAACAATCAAAAAATAATGACTGCGGATGTCCATGATTTGGTGAAACAAATTTTCAAATGAATTGCCAAAATTTGATGCTTCGCCCAAAACTAAATGAGCCAAACAAAAATCATACTTTTTGCGTATGCAGGAAGTGCAAATATCTGTTTCAATAACATCTAGACGTTTGCTTCCAATGGCAGATTTAAGTGGATTTTTTTTGCGATTATCGCCAGGATAAATTACCGCATCAACATGAGCATTAGGGAAATATTTAAGCAAAATACTTGCACTGATTTTTCCACTGCCTGAATCAATTATTTGATTGATTTCAACCTTTTTTAATGGTTTTATCATGGTTTTGATGATTTTGTCGTGAATCATCTTTGAAGTGTTTACTAACTTTTCCACATTTAACCCCTTTGCTGTGTGCAAAAATTTTTAAAGTTTAGCCACGAGCGATACGATTTACCAAGCCCATGTCAACTTTTCCAGCATAATTCGCTTTAAAGTGTTTCATGATGCTAGGGATTGATTTATCTTCCAATTCTGCAATGATTTCTCTAATCTTTTCTTCACTTAACATTTGTGGTAAATATTTTTCAATAATTGCTTTTTGACGATCAATATTGTCAGCTTCTGTTGTGTTGCCTGCTTTGATATAATTCTCTTTTTCTTCTGTCAATTCTTTGATTGTCTTTTGAATAATTTGAATTGTGTCAACATCTGTCAATTCTTTGCCGTCTTTTTTAAGTTCAATACTTGCAAGCAAGCATTTATTCATAACCACACCATAAATGGCACGTGCCAAAGCATCGTGGTCTTTCATTGCTTGAACGTTATCTTTTTTAATTTGTTCTAAAATCATAATTTCTCCTTTTAAAATCTTAAACAATTAAATCTGTAACATTTATTAAATTATCTATTTTTTCGTTCCATTTCATTTTGTCGTCAACTGAAACATCTTTTTCTGGTGTTATACAAATAGTTTTGCAACCTGACAAATGCACCCATTCATCATTTTTGCCATTGCCAACAAAATAAACTTGGCTTTTTGCAATATTATGTTGCTGACACAATTCATTTATAAATTCAGCCTTGCCTTCAAAGTCATATTTGGTACCTATAACTTGTTGAAGTTCGCCAGCATTGTTAAACACTAAATGGTTGGCATTTATAGAACTAAACATTGGGGTTAAATCTCCCAACACTTGTGTTATCGCCTCATATATATTTCCACTTACAATATGAAGATTGTGTCCTTGTGAATACAACCTTTTTATCATCTCACTAGCGTCTGGTTTTAATATTATGCTAGAAACAATCTCATCAAATTTGTGCTTTGTCAAATGCTTTGCTTGATATGCTTGGCATGTCAATTTACACCAATCTGAATGCGTAATTTTTTTGTTTTCAAAATCTTTATAGAGTTGCCTATAATACGAACCAACATCAGTTTCATATCCCAAGCAATCCCAAATTCTGCGCCAAAGGTTTTTATTTTCTATTGTTAAAGTTCCGTCAAAATCAAATATGATTGTTGCCATCTATTCACCAAATGCGTCATCTATATCTTTATCAACAACCGCTGTCATAACATTATCTTTTTGAACCTTGCTGGTGTTTTTTGTGTACAAATTATCTTTGCCAGGTTCATAAAATTGTGTGTATTCGCCTTTAAATTTAATTGGAATATTGCCACGTTCACCATTACGGTGTTTTGCAATAACAAGCGAATAATCTTTTGAGCCATCATTTGTGTCTGGCACATCTTCAAGCGCAGTGTCCGCAATAAACATAACAATATCCGCATCTTGTTCGATAGAACCAGATTCACGAAGGTCACTCAATTGTGGAGTTTTATCAGCACGTTTTTCGCTTTCACGGTTCAACTGTGACAACAAGATGATTGGCACATGCAATTCACGTGCAGCAAGTTTGATGCTACGTGTTAAATCTGCAACTTCTTGTTGACGGTTATTATCTTTTGTTGCACGTTCGCTTTTCATCAATTGCAAGTAGTCAATAATAACCATATCAAGCCCATGTTGTGCTTTTAATCTACGGCATTTTGACAAGATTTCGCTTGGAGTGATGGTTGTTGTGTCATCAATGTAAATATTTGTGTTTTCCAATATCTTTTTTGTTTCAAAGATTGTGTTCCAAATATTGTTATCTTTTGTGCCTGATTTCACATCGTCCATTGGAACTCTACCTGTTGCACACATATACCTTTGTGCCACTTGTAAAGCAGACATTTCAAGGTCAAACATCGCAACAGATTTGCCATGCTTTAAGGCTGCATTAATTGCAAAATTGACTGCCAAAGTTGTTTTACCGATACCAGGACGTGCTGCAATAATGATAAGTTCGCCATCTTTAAAACCATTTGTCATACGGTCAAGTGTTGGGAAGCCAACTTTAACACCCATGTTTGCATTAGGGTCAATAGCCAATTTTTCCATAAGGTCAATGGCTTCTGTCACACCAACACGGATATGTTCCAACTCGCTTGTACGCCTTGTTTGAGAAATATCAAAAATAAATTTTTCAGCTCTTTCAAGCACTTCCTTTGCAGTTTTGCCTTCAAAAGCATCATTTATTGTTTGTTCACTGGCTTGAATAACTTCACGCAAAGTGCCATCATTTTTAACGATTTCTGCATAATGTTTGAAATTTGCAGCACTAGGCACAAAGTTTGTGAGGTCAGTGATATAACCTAAACCGCCAACTTCTTCAAGTTGCCCATTGCTTGTCAACATCTTGCTGACTGTGATGTAATCATTTGGAATATCTTTTGAATAATTTTCCAACATCGCTTGATATATCTTTTGATGTGCGTTTGAGTAAAAATCTGTTGGTTTTATCATTGAAAAAACTTCCATGCAAGCATCTTGAGATAAGAACAAACACCCCAATAACGCTTGTTCCGCTTCCAAATCATTTGGCAACATTCTTGCAACTTTTTCTTTTGGCATAAGGTCTCCTTTTAAATCAACTTTAATTTAAGTTGTATTGTTTAAATTGTGGTGTTTTTAAGATTATTTAAAAACGTCCTTTTTTGTGCCCAGCATTTCTTCTGCTTGCTTACGTTTTTGTTTTGCCCTAGCAATCAGTTCTTCAATCAAAACAGCCACTGCCATAACAGCGATAAAAATAAAGATTTGCCAAAAATTGCTTGTTATCACATTCCTTGTAAGATAAGCAAACACAACCAAGAATGGCAAACAACATAAAATTGTTATTGCAATGCGTTTTGCAACTTTCATCGCCTTATTGTATGTTTGATTTCGCTGGTCAACAGGTCTCATTAATCCTCCACAACAGGTTTTCTAGCTTTTGCACGAAGTGAATGGTCAAGTATTCTCTTCCTGATACGAACACTTTGTGGTGTAATTTCCACAAGTTCATCTTCAGCAATAAATTCAAGTGCTTCTTCCAATGTCAAAGGCTTGATTGGCGTAAGTTTAAGTGCATCGTCACTTGCACTGCTACGTGTGTTTGTAAGTTGTTTCTTTTTGCAAACATTAACAACAATATCTTCGCCTTTTGGGTTTGCACCAACAACTTGTCCCATATAGACTTTGTCGCCTGGTCCAACAAGCAATCTACCTCTACCTTGCGCATTGAACAAACCATAAGTGATTGCTTCGCCAGTTTCATAACTGATAAGTGAGCCAAAATTTCTGCCTTCAATGTCGCCTTTGTATGGTTGATAACTATCAAACACGAAACTCATAACACCTTCACCACGGGTATCTGTAAGCATTTGTGACTTATAACCGAACAATCCACGGCTTGGCACCAAGAATTGTAAACGCATACGACTTCCAATAGGTGTCATACTTATAAGTTCGCCTTTTTTAACACCCATGCTCATCATAATTGCACCAACGCAATCTTCTGGCACATCAATAACAAGTTTATCAATAGGTTCACATTTGACACCATCAATATTCTTAAATAATACACGTGGACGGCTAACTTGGAATTCGTATCCATCACGGCGCATATTTTCAATAAGGATAGATAGGTGCATTTCACCCCTACCACGCACTTTAAATTGGTCTGCGGTGTCGCCATCACTAACTTGTAATGACAAATCTTTGACAGCTTCTTTATACAAACGGTCTTTAAGATGACGGCTTGTTACATATTTGCCTTCTTTGCCTGCAAATGGGCTATCATTAACCATGAATGTCATTTCAACACTTGGTTCACTGATTTTAACAAATGGAAGAGCTGACATATCAGGTGTTTCGCTGATTGTGTCACCAATAGTGATATCTGGGATACCTGCTATACAAACGATATCGCCAGCTGTACCCAATTCTATAGGGTCACGTTTTAATCCGTCAAAATTGAAAATATTAACTGCTTTACCTTGATATTTTTTTGCTTCATCAAAATAGTTTTTGATATATACAGTTTGATTTAATTTCAGTGTGCCTGATTCAATTTTACCAACTGCAAGTTTGCCTAAAAAGTCATTTTGTTCTGTGCTTGAAACCAACATTTGGAAAGGTGCATTGACATCCATTTTTGGTGGGTCAATATAATTGACGATTGCTTCAAACAATGGCTTCATATCTGTGCCAGGTTTGTGATAATCTGTTGTTGCAACACCAGTTCTAGCACTAGCATAAATGATTGGGCACATAAGTTGCTCATCAGTTGCATTGAGGTCAAGCATCAATTCAAGCACTTCATCAGCAACAACATCAAGACGTGCATCTGGACGGTCGATTTTGTTGATAACAATAATAACTTTCAAATTGAGTTCAAGCGCCTTTTCAAGCACAAATCGTGTTTGAGGCATTGGACCTTCAAAGGCATCAACAACCAACAATACACCATCGACCATTTTAAGCACACGTTCAACTTCTCCACCAAAGTCGGCGTGTCCAGGGGTGTCAACAATGTTGATTTTTGTGTCGCCAAAAAAAGCGGAACAGTTTTTGCTTAAAATTGTAATTCCACGTTCACGTTCCAATGCGTTAGAGTCCATCACTCTGTCCTGAACTTCTTGATTGTCTCTAAAAATACCACCTTGTTTAAGCAAGGCATTAACCAAACTTGTTTTGCCGTGGTCAACGTGCGCAATAATTGCTATATTTCTAATATCCATAAAAATAATTTTGTCCTTTTCTTTTAAAATATATCTTCATCTCAAATGAGCAACAGGGTTAAATTGTTTAAATTGTCACTTATCTTTTAGATTAATTTATATAATAACACACGCGCGTATAAAAAGCAATAATTTAAAAAAACTTTGCAAATTTAAATAAAGACAATTTTATCAAAAACACCTATTTTATAGGTCACAAAACGGTCAAATCCTATCCAAAAGCCCTATTTTTAAGGCTTTTTGGTGCAAAAACTTATTATTTATAGTTAATTTAGTTGCTTTTTGAATATGTTTTTGTTAGCATTTTTACAGGTAAGGGGCAAAAATCCCGTACGAAAAGGAGAAAAATTATGAACACAGTTAGTGCAGGAGAATTCATCAAACAAGTTGCTGAAGCAACAGGTTACTCACAAGTTCAAGTTAAGGCTATCCTTAATGCAGCTGGTGAAGAACTTAAAGCCAACCTTAAGGCTGGTAAAGAATGCCATTTCATTGGTTATATGAACTTTGGCATCAAAGAACGCAAAGCTCAAACAAAACTTAACCCATTCACAAAAGAAAAAGTTAAAGTTTCAGCTTGCAAAGTGCCAACTGTTAAGTTGAGTGCTTCTTTCAAACAATTGTTGAAGAAATAATTTTTGCAAACTGTATAAGCCTCGGGCTTAAAACGGTTTAATCCTAACAAAAAATATCGGCACTGCCGATATTTTTTTATATTCTATCTTGTTATTAAGCCTTTGGATATTTAATAATTCAAATTGATTTAATTTTTTTATATTAAAATTATGTGTTTAAAAGTTAACATTTGTACCATAAGTTTTGGCATCACCTTTACCATTAAATGCACTGAACAATAATGTGTTCTGCCCCAATCGTGAATTTAATGATATGGTCGATACACCACCCTGTTCATTAACTTTTGCATTTTTTGATCCTTGTGGCGACATACTAGGAAATGGATTTAATCCTTCCAAAATTGAACCGAGTTTATATTGGCTTGTAGATATTATACTTACATAACAATAGCAATACATTTTATTATTGTAATTCTCTCTTACAATCATTTCACCATTTGGTTGTATATAAAGATATATTGATTCACTAGTGTTCCTCACTACACAACTTTTAAAAGTTTCATCCTGTCCTTTATACAATTCTCCAGCAGAAATTCCACCCATCATCACTTTTGTTGCTCTTCCCACACACTGTAATTTACCATTAAACAGGCAATTTGTGTATGTTGAACCAGAATAAGTGCTCGTTTCATAAATATCACCCATCGTAACTGAACCACCAGATACCCCTCCAACACAAAACGTTGTTCCTTCTTTTACATGTGGATTTCCAAGTAAATCTTGTACAATAGTGCTGATATTTACTGCAACATCACAATTGTTAAATTTTGAATTTAGTGATACTCCTGTCAATCCCCCAACATGATAAAATTCTCTTATTCCAGCACTTGTTGTATTTGTTGAATTTGTATGAATAAATTTTATATAACTATTATTAATTTTTACATTTGAAATTGTTGCATTAACAGCGGATCCAGCTAAACATCCAACAGAAAATGGCACATCCCATCCAGTATTAAAATTAAATCCATTTATTATATTAGCTTTCCTTGAATTAAAGTTGTCATTTGGATTATAAAAATCACATTTTACATTTGTAAAATATAAATTTTTGACAGTACCTTTCAATAAACCAAAAAAACCAACGTGAAAACTATTTCCATGGTCAAGATAAGCATAATCACTTGAACTTGTAACTTTTAAAACTAAATCTGAAATTGTTTTATTATTACCATCAAAAACCCCATCAAAATGTGCCTCTGTGCGCTCTGACCCAATTGAAACTCGCCAGCCATATTTACCAATTGGTTTCCAATTGCTACTTTCGAGTTTAATATTAGAACTAAGTTTCACAGTGCTATTTGAAAATGTGTCACCGCTATTGACTTGATCTCTAAAACTTTTAAGTCCATTTAAATTTATTATACTTACAATTGTTGTCTTTTGACGGAATGTATCTTCATTAATCAACTTTATATTATTTCCTATAGTGGAAATATAGTATTTTTGACCATTTAAGGTATAATCAAACATTATACTATCATTTGCAACTCTGACAAGTTCGCCAAGCTCTCCTTGAGATGTATCACCACTTAATGCGATTTTTGTAGACAATTTGTCTATATCATTATCATTAAGGCTAACCCTGTCAACCAATTTTACATTAACACATACTCCATCATTGGTTATTTTCACTTGATTGCTTGGATAAAAGTTAACTATAAGCTCACATACACAAATAACCATAAGCACAGCACAAAAAGACAATAGCAAAATGCTAATACATTTTTTATATTTGGTTAAACTACCACATTTTTCCATTTATAATATCCTAGCATTTAAGAGTAGATTTGTAAAACATTTTAATTAATAAGTATGGCTTTTGACAAACATAAATTTTAGATATGACAATTTCGTTGTTTTTTGAAAAGAATTGTGTTAATGTTGAAGATGTAAAAGGAAAAATTATGTTAGAAATTAAAGTAAAATATTTTAGTGATGTTGAACCTATCAAATTTATTGAAAACAAAAGCGATTGGTATGATTTGCGTTCTGCTGAAGAAGTTGAACTTAAAGCTGGAGAATTTAAATTGATAAAATTAGGCATTGGTATAAAATTGCCCGCTGGTTACGAAGCACTTGTTGCCCCTCGTAGCAGTACTTTTAAAAATTTTGGTATCCTTCAAGCAAACAGTTTAGGCATTATTGATGAAAGTTATTCTGGTGACAATGACCAATGGATGTTCCCAGCCCTGGCAATGCGTGATACTGTGATTCACAAAAATGACCGCATTTGCCAATTTAGGATAATTGCTCACCAACCAGCACACAAAATAGTGACCGTTGAACATCTTGATGCTGTTAGCCGTGGCGGAATTGGTTCAACTGGCAAACAATAAATCTTAATAATTTAATATATTTTAAGTCATTGTTTTTTAGCAATGGCTTGTTTTATGGAAAAACGCAGGAAAAGAAAAACATGAAACTTGCATCTCAAATCATAGTAACAATATCTGACATACTGTTTGTTATGTCTATGTTAAGCAAAAAGAAAACACACTTATTGATATTTCTGTGTGTATCCGATATCACATTCGCTTTACATTATTTTTTGCTACAAGCAAATTCTGGCGCATGGGTTTTTATTGTCGATTCAATCTACTTGATTGCTATATTTTTGCTTGAACATTATCACAAAGAAAATTTTAAACTGTTAGTAACCCTGCTTTCTGTTGCTCTTGTAATAATATGTTGCGCTTTGAGTTGGCAAAGTTGGGTGTCAATCCTGCCAATGGTTGCAATGGCCACATCATTGATTTGCTCATGCTTCAAAAACGTTGTCATTGTTAAATCTGGCGCATTTGTTAGAAACATTTTAAATTTAATCTATATGCTTGTAATACCAAACAAATCATTGATAGGCGCAATATTGCAAGGTGTATTAATAATTATCTCATTTATTGGCATAATCCAAAGTGTTAAATTTAAAAAACAGATGGTTGAAGAACAACCTAAATAAAACAAATAATGTCTGCGAATTATTTAACCATTTGATAGTGAAATTAAATAAATTCGCTTGAAAATTAACGTAAACAAAAAATCATACATAATGTGTATTTATGCTAACGTTAGCACAATATATTATGCACATAACGTACATTCAACAGGCAAAATAAAAGTTGTAAAAAATTCATGTACAAACATTGATGAATGATTAAAAAACCATTTAATACATACAAAAAAATCAGTCGCTATGACTGATTTTTTTTTAATATTCATTTAAACTTAAGAGTGTTTGCTTATTATTTAACATCGTAAGCAAGTTTAACACTTGGTCCCATTGTTGTAGCAACGTAAACCGATTTCAAATAAACACCTTTTGCAGCTGCTGGCTTTGCTTTTACAATAGCATCCATAACAGTTGTTAAGTTGTTAAGTAATTTTTCAGCACCGAAGCTAACTTTACCAATACGAACGTGAATGATGTTTTGTTTATCAAGACGATATTCAACTTTACCAGCTTTAACATCGTTGATAGCTTTTGTAACGTCCATAGTAACTGTACCGCTCTTTGGATTTGGCATCAAACCTTTAGGTCCAAGGATACGAGCACAACGACCAATTGCACCCATCATATCAGGTGTTGTGATGCAGACATCAAAGTCTAACCAACCCCCCATGATTTTTGCGATAACGTCATCATCGCCAACGATATCTGCACCAGCCTTGCGAGCTTCTTCAGCTTTATCGCCACGTGTGATAACCAAAACACGTACAGTTTTACCAGTGCCTTCTGGCAATACGCAAACACCACGAACTTGTTGATCAGCATTACGGCCATCAACACCAAGTTTTACGTGAAGTTCAACTGTTTCGTCAAATTTTGCTTTGCTTGTTGCAACAACGGTTTCCATTGCTTCTTTTGGAGCATAAGCTTTTGACTTGTCAATAAGTTTAAGAGATTCTTTATAATTCTTACTTGTTGCCATTCCAGCCCTCCACTGTTACGCCCATGCTACGGCATGAACCTGCAATCATGCTCATTGCTGATTCAATGCTAGAAGCATTAAGGTCGCTCATTTTTGTTTCTGCAATTTTCTTAAGTTGTTCGACTGTGATTTTACCAACTTTGTTTTTAGGGGCTTTATCGCTACCCTTTTCAATTCCAGCTTCCTTCATGATTAAATCGGCTGCTGGTGGTTGTTTGAGAACGAATGTGAAACTTCTATCTTCGTAGATAGTGATAACACATGGAACTGTAAAGCCAACCATGCTTTGTGTTTTGTCGTTAAATTCTTTAACAAAACCTGCAATGTTAATACCGTGTGGACCAAGCACTGAACCAACAGGTGGTGCTGGAGTAGCTTTTGTTGCAGGAAGTTGAATATTAACAACTGCTTTAACTTTTTTTGCCATCTCTATTATTCTCCTTTTTTAATATGTGGCGTGGTTAATGAGTTCGACTGTACTCTCCCACGAAAGTCTCTCTCTTTAAAGGCTGATTAGTTTCCTATAAATTAATTGTTGCTTACTCTGATTTGAGCAAATGATAATTCAACATCGCTTTGACGACCAAACATTTCAACACTGGCTGTAACTTTTTGGTTTTCTTTATCAACAGATTTAACCACACCAACAAAACTTGCAAGTGAGCCTTCAATGATTTCAACCATATCGCCAACTTTAACGTCCAAATCCATTTTTGCTTCGTGCATACTTGTGCCATCAACACCCATGCGTCTTGCTTCGTCATCGGTTATACAAATTGGTCTGCCTTTTGGCCCAACAAAACCTGTGATATATTGTGTACGAGTAACAGCATGCCAAATATCATCGCCATAAATCATTTTAACCAAGATGTAGCCTGGCATGGTCTTTTTAGGAACAAGCACTTTTTTACCACGTTTTTCAACCAATTCGTCTTCCATAGGGATAACGATTTGGAAAATACGATTGTGCAAATCATACTTATCAATGGTTATTTCCAAATTTTGCTTTGCAATATTCTCATATCCTGAAAACACGTGAAGCACATACCACTTAGGTTCTTTATCAATGTTATTATCTACAATAGCCATACTTTACTCCTTTACTAAAACAAAAGACCAACAAGCCAAGAGCAAAGCCTATCAAGCCCGAACAAGACAAGGGCAAAAACAATAACAACAACCAACACAACACTGGTTTGTTTAACAACGTCTTTAAATTTTGGCCATGTAACTTTTTTAAGTTCAGCACCTGTATCTTTTAAAGATTTAGCGATTTTGCTAGGTTTTTTGTTCTTTTCCTTTTTTTGCTTTGTCTTTTTAGCTTTTACTTCAACAACCTTACCATTGGATTTGTTTTCTATTTCTTTTGTTTCAACTTGATTGTTATTATTTTCAGCCATAACATCTCCTATTTTGTTTCTTTATGAGCAGTTTCTTTTCTGCAAGTTGGGCAGAATTTTTTAAGTTCCAATCTGTCAGGGTCGTTAGCTTTGTTTTTAGTAGTGTTGTAGTTGCGGTTTTTGCATTCTGTGCACTCTAAAATGATTTTTTCCCTTTTACTTTTTGCTTTTTTTGCCATGGTTATCTCCTTTTATTTATCACACAATTTTTAGTAAATTGCATTAATTTTTAATAGATGCCTTTCCAACTTTGCCATTCCCGTTAAAAAAACACCTGCTTTGGTGTAACTATATAGTAGCATAAACAAAAATTCTTGTCAACACAAAAACAAAAAAATTTTCACTAAATTTATAATTTAGATTTATATATTACCGCCAAAATTGGAAAATACAAATGACTATTGAACGGTATCTTTTGTTAATTATTGATTTTTTTACAAATTACCAAGCCGTTTACAATAAACCAATTTATTTCTCTTCCGCTCATAAATTTGGTTTGTTTCCTAAATCATAATAAACCAATTTATTTCTCTACCGTTCATAAATTTGGTTTGTTGTTAATCACAATCAAAAAACTCAAGCAACGGAAATTTTTGAATTTCATCACTTGAGTTTTATTTTATCCTTCATACAAAGTTGGGATTTGGGCAACTCTATTATCATACTGATGTTTAACATAATATTTTGAATTTGAGTAATTTCTATCTGCCTCGCTAATTGAAGAATCATAATACATTGGAAACATTGATTTTACATTGCTAGGTTTTGAATGAGTTATAAAACCAAAATAATTATTTACCATCTCAATATAGGCATAAGGTTTGCATTCAGGACTAACATTTTTATTTGAATAAGTTGTTCCATAGTTAAAGTCATATGCTGAAACACCGCCACTAACCGTAACTCTATTACCTGAACAAATTGGGTGCTTTGCCCCGAAATTCCCAGAAGTTGTCATATCGACGAAATTATTGCACAACGATACTGTATATGCCCCGAAATTGCTACTTGCCAAACAGTTAGCGATGCCTAAAATTCCGCCTGCCCCAGGAGTGTATCCTCCGGCCAAACTTATAGCACCAGTGTATAAACAATCACTAATTGTAATTGAGCCTCTGGCTGGACTTGAATAAAGCCCACTTATACGTGCGCCCATAATACCGCCAACACCATGCAAAGCATCAGTATAGTAAGATGTGCCCAAAATATCACCAATTGAAATATCGCAATCAACATAACAATTATTGATATAAACTGAAGCTTTTGATGAACCAAGCAAACCGCCTATTCCCAGACTGCCAGACCAATATGTGGTACTCCAACCACTTTTATACCCTGCACTCAAACCTTTTGGTATGTTTATACTAGCATTTTTAACCGAACAATTTGTTATGGTCAATGAACTGCTAACTGGGTTATGATAATATGTGTCTTCATCAAAATATCCATGATGCCCTACTAAAATACCAATACCACATCCACGACTGTTGTTCCATGAGTTATCAAGTATCATTGTCACATTTTCTAAATTCAAATCATAAATTCTTGCACTATTTTCAATATATCCAAAAAATCCAGTACCAGAATGGAAATTGCCGTTGTTTTTAACAATAGTGAGGTTTTTTATAGTGTATCCTTGACCGTAAAATGTGCCTGAAAATGTATTGTTCCTTTCATAACCTATACAACCAAAATTTGCGTTGTTTAAGTCAACATCATTTGATAAATACACTTTGTCGTATTTTACACCTGAATTTACATTATCCCTAAATGTTGCCAAAGTGTTTGCACCATAGATTGTCAAATCACCAGCCACAGTGGCATAATTTTCGCTGTCAGTTTGTTTTAAAGTCTTATTGATAGCTTCAAAATAATACTTTTTTTCATCAATTGAATAGTCAAACATAACACTATTCGCTGTCACTTTAACAGTTGAGCCAAGTTCCCCAGTTTGTCCATTTGATGATGTTACTTCAAGTTTTTGTGATAATTTCTCAATAGAATTGTCTTCCAGTGATACGTTTTGGATTAGTTTAAAAGTGATATTTGTTCCATTCGATGAAATGGTAACACTGTCTTTTGAAATATACAAAAAAGCCCCCAACAAAGACAAACAACAACTAACCACACAAACAAGGACTAAACTTATGTTTAGTGTTGTGCGTAAACATGTGTGTTTTTGATTAGAGACTTTCCCCATAATTCCCCTATAAAAAACTAAATTTTATTCTTTTTATTCTTCACTTGATTCAGAGTTATCTTCAGTTTTGATTTCAATAACTTGCTCTTCTTCGTCATCGTCAAGTGTTTCAAGTTCTGCTTTTTTAGGTTTGTCATCAAGGCTACCGTTATCAAGTTCTTTTGCTTGGCGTTCCTTTTTTTGCATCTTTTGGTTGCCTAACATAACTTCTATAAAAGCAATCTTTTTATCTTTGATTTCACAAACCAATCTAAATATTGCATAACCCAAAAACAAGAAAGCCAAAACAGAAATAATGTTTTGATAGATGTGCATACCTTGCACAAGTTCCAATGTTGGAGTGCCAAGTTCAAGTGCAAAATACATCACACTTTCCAAAGCCAAAAATACAACTGAAACTATGAATAAATCCATAATTCTTTTGCGTGTTTTTTCATCGACCAAAATGATAACTAAAAGTGCTGCCACAATTGCAAATATTGCAACAAAATTCACACCAACACCATTAAAAAAGCTCATTAAAGTTGTCCATGCCAAACTTATTGCACAAAGCACGAAAGTTAATACATAAGAAAGTTTTAAATTTTTAAACATACTAATTCTCCTAACTTAATTATAGATAAACATTTTTATTTTTGCAAATATTTTTGCCAGTTTTTCAGTTTTAAGCCATTTTTAACATACAAATAGCCTTAAAAAGCAGTTAAATACACAACATTTTGACATGTTTGTGAAAAAATTCAATTTTAAAATGTTAATTTTTTAAAAACTGAAAGGAGAAATTATGGACGAAAATCTTGAACTGGCTTTAAACCGAATTGCAGAGTTAGAGCGAAAGTTAGAAAAATATTTTGAAATCCTGCAAGTGCAAAATGAGTTAGATTTTATTTTGAAAGGTGGATATTTGCTTGATGCAGACATCTCAAGCATAATTTCAGGCGAATACGAGTAAAAGGAGAAAATATGAATAGTCTTGACCAATTAAAACAAGAACTTTTGACACAAAAAACTGCCATAACAAACAAAGGCGGAACAGTCACCATTGCCCATACAAATCCCAGCCCAGCAGAAATCACTGCAGGCATAAATAGTATTCCAATTTTGGACATGACAGAAGCAACAGCCACAACCAGTGATGTGTTAAAAGGCAAAACTTTTTATGCAGGAGATAACAGTTTAAAAACTGGTGCGCTTGAAATTATGGACGCAGAGACTTATGAAATTTTGCACAACAATTATTACACCCCAGCCAAAGCAGACGTGCTTGATTATTCTGTGCCTGCAGGCACGTTAAAATTAAGACCTTATTACATGGCATACAATCCAAGCCATATCAATTTGACATTAAACAGCGAGTTGCAAGAAATCGGTGCACACGCTTTTGACCATTGCTCCAACATAGACATTTTGAATTTTGAAGAAATGCAAAACTGCACAAAAATTGGAGATTGGGCATTTTTGTCAACTGCAAACCTAGATATGTCCAACATTCCTTCCTGTATTCAAGAAATTGGCACTGGTGGGTTTGGTGGCGCAATTTACACTGACACAATCAAAATTCCATCATCTGTCACGGTCATGAAAGATTATGCATTTGGTTACAACAATTCAACCGAACGATATTATATCAAAAACATAGATTTATCCGAATGCACACTCACTGAATACCCAAGATGCATGTTTCAGTGTATGATTGCAACTGACTGTGATTTAACCTTTCCAAGTTGCTTGACAAAAATCCCTTACGGCTTTATTTATTATGGTTGCGTAAAGTCTATCCTTTTGCCAGCAACAATACAGCACATTGGCACTTATGCTTTTGGTTGTCCTATCAGTCAAAAAGCAGAAGACAACTTTTTGAACACCATTGTTATTGAAAGCACAACTCCACCAACAGCAGATTACCAGCCATTTGGCCCTGCAAATATGCGCACAAACACAAAAATATATGTGCCTGACGAATCAATTGAAGCATATAAAGCACATGTGCGCTACAAAGATTATGCATCATATATGCGCCCAATGTCTGAGAAACCTTAATCCAATATTAATCATTTTAATAACAAAAAACATAGGCATTTCCCCACCTATGTTTTTTAATTCAAACCAACAGCAAACGGCAACATATTCAAATCAAAAACAGTTGGTCGTTTTTTTGTGCCAAATACAACGACAGAATTTTGTGCTTTAAACTTATCAAATCTCAACAATTCAGTGTCAACCAAAACACCATTTACATATTTTTGCCTGAACGATTTAACTTCCATGCCAGGGCAACCTTTTTTTGCCACAAAACTTTCATCTTCAAATTGAACTTTGCTGGAATATTCCCCTGTTGTGTCTTGTTTGATGTCTTCACCTGCAGGTGTGGTTGACACAATTTCATTTACAAGTTTATATTCAACTCCATTTAAGTTTTCTCCAAAAATTCTTATACGAATATTGTTCGTGTTGAAATTTGTGACTATTGTCAATTTTTGCCCAGTGGTGTTTTTAAATTTAAGGTCACTACTGCCAAAGTTCACCATTGCATCAAAACCATATTTAACATAGCCTACTTGTTTGCTGTGTTTGTTGGCTTCTTCAATTTTCAGCCCTGCCAATAATGCGGTGTTATATAAAGTGCTTGAAACCTGACAAACCCCACCACCCAAGCCGTCAACAAACTCGTTATTCACAATGATTTTTGCTGTGCGGTATCCATTTTCTTCAGTTCTTTTGCCAATAATTTTGTTAAAAGAAAACACTTGACCAGGCAAAATCTCACATAAATTAAGTCTGTTTAAAGCATTTTTAATGTTGTGTTTGCGGTCTGATGTTGAATGTGAAATGTTTGTGGAAAAGTCCCCACGAAGAAAGCAACTTTTTTGAAAATTTTCCGCATATATTTCAGGTTTTAAGACTGTTGTTGGAATGTGAAAAGATAGTTTTTGATTGTTTAGATATGCCTTTGCAATTTGAGAATATAAATTTGCCTTGTTCAGCCTTAAGCCAAATTTTTCTTTTGAAATATAAAACACTTTTTCGCTGTTTGTGTTTACTTTTAAACTGGCATTTTGTGGCTTTGTGAAAATGTTTTTTTCAGCACTATCAATGATAGAATTTAGGTTTGGGAAAATATAATTAAGGGCAATTTCAGTGTCAAAACCAACATTTAGCATGTTTTGCAATAATTCAATTCTGCTTTGTTTGTCTTTAAATCTATCATACTTATTCAATTTTTGATTTAAGCAAAAAATATCACTATGCTTAATGTTTGGCTTTAAATTATAGATGAAAAATTTGTGATTATATTCAAGTTCTATTTGTTCATTGTTTGTTTGATTTTGTTGATAGTTTGTGGAATTTTCAATTTTTGCACAGTTTGCCAAGGCAAAACAATGCGGTTTATCTATGAAGCCACAATCAGATATAACACAAACAAAAAACGCACATAACGCAAGGCAAAACAGATGTTTTTTCATACTCGTATTATGTGTGTTTATATGTAAATTTATGTAGAAATTTGTAACTGAGGTATTATAGTTTATCAACTTGCCAAAGAGCGAACTTAAAAGTGTTTAATCTTCAATGTTTGGCAATTCATCAGGCGGTGTCCCATCTCCGCCGTCATTTTCATCATAATCAATGCCCACAACTTGACTTACATCGCCCAATTTTTTTGCAATTTTGCGTGAAGATTTGGTTGCAAGTTCGATATTAGAGTTGGCTTCGCTGATTTTGTTTTGAGTTTTCAACAAAAGGGCAACAAATTTTTCAAACTCTTGCTTGAATGTGGACAAAACCTGCCACAATTCACTGCTACGTTTTTCAATATACAATGTTTTAAAGCCCAATTGCAAACTGTTTAAAAGTGCGGTCAAAGTGGTTGGCCCACACACAACAATTTTATATTGATTTTGAAGTGTGTCCATAAGTTCCACATCTCTAACAACTTCAGCATAAAGCCCTTCAATTGGCAAAAACATAACTGCAAAATCGGTTGTGTCTGGCACTGAAATGTATTTTTCTTTGATTGATTTTGCCTCTTCTTTGATGCGCTTCATAAGTTGCTTTTGAGCATGTTCAATGGCATCTTTATCCATTGTTTCGCTGGCTTCAACAAGGCGGTTATAATCTTCAAGTGGAAATTTGCTGTCGATTGGCAAATAAACTTCATTTTCGTCCTTTCCTGGCATGATAACAACAAAATCCACACGTTCTTTGCTGTTCTTTTTGATTTGAACTTGCGCTTTATATTGGCTTGGAGCAAGCATTTGGTCAAGCAAAGAACTTAACATAACTTCTCCCCAACCACCACGCACTTTAACATTGCCCAGCACACGTTTCAAGTCGCCAACACCATTTGCTAAAGTACGCATTTCGCCAATGCCAAGGTTAACACTTTCCAAACTCTGTTGGATTTTGCTAAAACTATCATTCAAACGTTGTGAAAGTGAATTGTTCAATTTTTCATCAACCGTTTCACGCATTTTTTCAAGTTGCTTTTCGTTTTGTTGACTCATGCTGTTGAGTGCGGTATTAACATTGTATGTAAGTTTTTCAATGCGTTGTTCATTGCGGGCAGTAAGATCATCAACACGTTTTGAAATACTGTCAAACTCTTGCTTTTGCAAGACAGTCAAGCCATTGATTGTGTTTTGCGTCATCACTTCACTGTTTTTTAATTGTTGCATAATCATGTTGTTCACAAGTTGATTTTGCTCTTTTTGATTGGCAAAAAGTGCTTGCAATTTTTCTTGATCTATGCCGTTGTCTTGAGCAATGTGCTTCTTTTTATATAACACAATAAAAGTGATAAGTGTGGCAAGCCACACAACCCCAAATATTGAACCTAATATTATATATACCATTGATAATAATTCCTTTTAAAATAAATATAGACATCAAATCTAAATCAAATCTAAATCAAATCTAAAAATGTTTTTTTATTTAGTAATTTGATTTAAACTTCAATCACAATCATAAAATAATTATGTTTTGTTTAAATAATTATAAAAAAAAATAAGTTTTTTGTAAATTAAAACAAACAAAAAACATCTGTTTATTACCCATTAACCTATTTTTTATAGCCATTGCTCATAAATTTGATATGTTTTTTTATCATAACAAACCGATTTATTTAGCCAATGCTCGTAAATTCTGTTTATTGTTAATCACAATAAAAAAATGCAACTCAACATTGCATTTTAAACTTCTGGCCCTGCAATAAATGCGGTGCCAGAAGTGCTTGCGTAAAACTTGTCATTGACTGTATCGTACATACCAGCCACACCAACCGAATTTTTTGCTGGCACTAAATTATATTTAACTGCGCCATCTTGATAAATGTTAAAATTTTTCATTTGACAATAGTTCGCATAATCAGAATATGAAACCAAACAACCCACTTGAAATTTACCAGAACGACCATCTGGGGCACCATAATTTTTTAAAAGATTATTGTTAACATAAAATGCCCAAATTGAATTTGTTTTGTTCCTTATAACTTTCAAATTATCAAACGATGTTGTGCTGGCTCTTATACCAACCCCAGTACTTGCACCTATTTCATATTTTCCGTTTGCATTAATTCCAAAATAACCAGAAACATTAGAACTATATCCCATTAATTGGCGTTTTGCGGTGTTTGTCCATTTCACAGAGGTTTCAACAATAAAGTTATCTGTATCTGCTTTAACTTCAAAGTCAGTGTAAAACCATTGCTTCCCATTCATTTCGATATACTCAAGTTGAGTGTACGTGCTAGGCAGACTTATTGTACCCCCCCCCGTGCCGTTTAACAATATATTTGTTGCTTCAAGGGCGGTTAAATGACTTTGTTGAATACCATACGCAACAACTTTAAGTTGTGCGGATTTGTTTTTATATTCATTGCCATATGTAGTGTCAAAAGTGAAATATAATATAAATGTTTTTGAACCACCAACAGCAATTGGTGTTGCTTCAGTTGTGTAGGCACTTGAAGAGTTGCTGTAAACAAGTTGTGTGCCATCTGCTGTGTAATATGCTGTTTGAACAAGCGAATTGTCAACATACACACTACATTCAAGCACAGCATACATGTTTGCAGTGCCAGTGTTTTGCACAATTCCACTATATGCCACTTGTGAACCTGGCACAATTTTTGTGCTTACTAAACTGCCAGATGCCGTTGTTGATAAAGTTGTATCTGACAAACCGATTTTTATTATACCGGTTGTTGCACTAGATTGTTTTTTTTGTGCTGTTGCAGTAAAGTATGCGTATGCACTACCCATTGAAAGAAGAAGGGTAAGTGCAAACGTAACTACCCACACAAAAATCGACTTAAATGTACTTAAAGTAAATTTTCTCAAACTGCCACCTAATTAAATATTAATATTTAAGTCGAATAATGTCAAACGAAATCTTGACAATTTTTGTTAGACTTAAATATACGAACGAATGTGAGTATAATTAGTCGAATAATGTCAAACGAAAACTTAATTTTATTAAAATTTGTACTTTCGACTTAAATATATGAGCGCAGCGAATATAATTTGGCAATTGGAATATTTAAACAAACAAATAATTATATTAAAAATTATTCTAATTAATTTGTATTTAATTTTGAAATAATTAAAAACCGCATAAGATGTGATGATGCCAATATTCATCAATCAAAAACAAATTTAGCAACTTGCTTGGTTTACTTTTTGAAATTTTTGGGTTATAATATAGTTATGTTAAACATTATGGTTGCACCCAGCACATATTCAAATCATGCTGAAAAGATTGCAAAGAAAATTGTTAAATTTTTGAAAACTGAAAACAAGGAATATTCAGTTTACTTTTTTGTGAACTTTGCAGATTTTAATTCCACAGCAAAAGAATTGACTGAACAAATGGAAACCGACTTTGCCGTTATTGGCGATGATTTTGTTTTGAACAATTTTTTGAACAATGTTAAAGATGTTTCCAAAATCAAACTTGGCATTATCCCTTTGTGTGATGATGACAATTTTGCAAAATATTTAGATTTGAGCGAAAGCCCTATTCAAGCAATAAAAACCATTCTTAACAACAAACCAGAACCTGTTGATTATCTTATCCTGAATAGTTCAATTGTGCTTAACAACATCGTTATTGGTGCTAGTGTTGAATTGTTTGAAATTTACCAACAATATAAAATCAAAAACCTGCTTACAAAAAAAGTTGCAAGTTTAAAATATGCCAACAAGTTTGAAGAATTTGAAATTTCGATTGACACCAAACAAGGCAAACCTAAAAAAGAAATGGTTTATGAACTTTCCATTGCCAATGGCGGACTTTTAAACGGCAAGCATCTCAACCCTCTTGCAAATGTAAAAGATGGCTTGTTCAATATCAGTTACAGCACTGGGCTTGAACCAAACAAACGCAAAGCCTATGTTTTGCAGTTTGATTTTGGCAATCAAATTTACAACGAACATACAAAACAACTTTGGCAAAATAACGTAACAATCAAAAGGCCAGAAAATGAAAATATTAAAGTAATGGCTGACGGCAATATTTCAACCTGCGATGAACTTAATGTTTCTATTGTTGAAAATGGTTTAAAAATATTTAGATAAAAAAATAATAAAATTTAACCACAAATTTAAAACATATAAAAATATTAAAGCATGAATTTTTATAAAAAAATAGCAAAAAATGTTAAAAAATGGCATTTTTTGTTATTTTTTTGTATTATTTTACAATTTTTTTGCTTTATTATAAAATGATAATTAAGCAATTAAAC
>JBNMLD010000011.1:0-20415 GCA_050874685.1 Candidatus Onthoplasma sp.
AAAATACTAAAAAAGCAAAGTTTGACTGAACAATATTTTTTAGGATACTTCTCTTTGTTTGTTCTTTTTGCTTTAAGTTTTGAAATAGAAAAAGTAAGCATGTTTGTTGTTTTTGTTTTGATAATTATTTTGATAGGTATTGTTTATATAAGAAATGATTTATATTACATTAATCCGTTTTTAAATTTGCTTGGCTACAACTTTTATCTAATCACATTTAGCAATAAAACCCAAGACGAACAAATTGGAAAATTTTTGTTTAAAGGGACACTTGAAACAAGCCATGAATACACTGCAAAATTAAGCCATGAAAATTTTAGTTTGATTGAAGACAAAGCGGATAAAAAATGAATGTTTTAAAGGCATAAATAAAACACAAATCCACATACTAAACACAAAGGAGATTTTATGGAAGGAAAAGGTATTGTTCGCCGTGTTGACGAACTTGGCAGAATAGTGTTGCCACGTGAAATGCGTAAAATGATAAATGTGCGAGTTGGAAGCAAACTTGAGATTGGCATTGTTGACGGAAACAAGTTTTTGCTTACGAAATACAGTGACATGGATTCACTTAAAGAATATAGCGATGCAGTTGCCTCTGCGATTTCTGTCAGCATTGAACATGATGTTTTGATAAGTGATATGGAGAATATTTTATCATCAAACCGAAAGAAATATATTGGCAAGCAGTTGAGTGAAGATGTGCAAGAATTGATTTATAAAAAAGAGATTGTGATAAAAAAACAAGATGATGATAGTGAAATGCTAAAATTTTTTCCTAACACTGAAAATGAATTTTGTTGCCAACTTATCGTTCCAATTGTAAAAGACGGCGATGCAATTGGCTCTATAATTATTCTTGCAACTGAAAACAAATGCTTTGATGACAGTGCTGTAAAAATCTGCAAAGCATTTTCTAAATATTTATCCGACCAAATAACATAAAATGTTTTGCAGATTTTTTATTTAGGGCCCACAATTAAAGCATTTTATGGTTTATTGGGGAAAGGAACAACCAAATAAAAGTGCATAATTTGCGCCAGCAAATATGCCAATATGCAGGTTGTGGCGATGCAAAGCATTTTCCAAATACTTATCCGACCAAATAACATAGGTTTTGACAACAAAAAAACACCTTGTTGAAAGGTGCTTTTTTATATTAAGAAATGGTTATTGCTATTATTTTTTAGCTTCACCAATGATAACTTTAACCATGTCATAAGCATAAATATCTATAAACAAACGTGTCATTGGGCTTGTGATTAAGAATGCACGTCCCAATGGTGCGGTTACAATACCTTCTTGTTCATTTTTATTGATACCACCTGCTGATTTGTAAAGTTCCAACAAGTCCGCCATATCGTTTGGTGCAAGTTGCAAAATCATACTGTATTGACAAGCATTAATAATTGCTGCTGACCTACGTTGAATTTCTGGTGTACCCAAGAAGTCTTTAATATTTTGAGTAATAACGATTTGCATACCTTGATATTTACGAATACGTTTTGCCATTTCAGCCATAAAATTAAGTGCTACTGGGCTATCTGGGTCAATAAACATGTGTGCTTCATCGACTGCGATAACAACTTGTCGCTTAATATCTTCGCCTGTTCGTTGATAGTACTCTTCATTAAATCGTTTATTATTGATGATTTCGTTGTTCAAATATTTAAATACAAGCAACATTTGGGCATTTGCCAACTTGTTGTTTTTACTTGCAAACAATGTTTGAAAGTTAAATGTAATCAAGTTTTCATCTGTCAAAATGCTTGTTGGGCCATTCCACAAGTCACTGTTACGTCCACCTGAAGCAAATTTTTGAATATATGTTTCAAGCACAAGCAAGTTTTTGCGATAATAATCATCTTTAACTGTTTTTAATTTCCTTTGAATCAATGCAAACAAATCATCAAAAATAGGATAATCTTCTGCTTTAAGTTTACCAATATTTGTATGTTGATTTATGCCCTTTTCATTATAAAGTTCAACAACCAAAGTGTTAAGTGTTTCAAACGCATCACTGTCAATACCTTCCAAAATTGCACGGAAGAATTGTTCCAAGAATTGCAAGTGAGTGAAGAAAGTTTTGTTTGTTCCTTTCATAACAAGGTCATCAATATTTTCATCATCAACACTATCTTTGCCTTCAGTAGCCGCGTCCAAATCTTCCAACGAAGCCATGATATGGAAAGGATTTAAGATACCAGATTTATTTGTACCAACGTCAATTACCTTACCACCAAGGTTACGTGTCATAACGTCATATTCTTGTTCCGGGTCGAGAATAAACATCTTTGTTCTATCCGCAGCCAAGTTTGCCAGAATGGTTTTTGTTGCATAAGATTTACCAGAACCTGATTTACCAATAACCATCATGTTTGAGTTGATACGGCCTTCTTTTCTATCACGAGTAAAGAAGTCAACAAACACAGGATATCCACTTGCTGTGGCAGAGCCTAAACAGAAACCTGCCTTATCTTGCATGATACTATCAACCATTGGGAATGACGCCGCAATTGTGGTTGAAGGCATTGAACGATAGTAAGGTTTTAATGTATCAATACGGTTTACACTGCTTGAAACAAATGCATCAACTTGCCTACCGAATAAATCTGATTGTTTAAAGCCGTTTTGTTTTAACACATTGCGGAACTCTTTTCTATCTTCTTCTTTAACACGTGCATGGATAGACACATCGTAAAGTTGTTCGTTGTTTGTTTTAAGGTCTCGAAGTAATTGTTGCAAACTTTCAATGTCGGCTTGCTTTTCAATGATTTGGCTTGAACGATAAGTTCTATCCAACTTTGACTCTTTTTCCATAACAGCACGGTCAATTGCTTTTTCGCCTTTGTCTTTATCAACTGGCATAATATTCATCACAACACGAGTGTTTGGTTGATTGAATATTGGATATGCCCAACCATTGCCAACTTCCAATGGATAATTTGAAATAACAAATTGTTTGAACGGACGTTTGTCAATTTCAACACGAGACATTTTAAATTCAACACGATTTGGCATAACCCAATGTGTTAATTGACTTGGTGGAATACCATCAATTTCACGTTCCGCAAACACTTCTTGATAGTTTGATTTTAAGAAACTTATAAGTTCTTTTTCCATCAAAATCTTTGAACTGATTGTATATTGTCCAATGCTTAAATCGCCAACAATACCCAAGGCTGTTTCTTCCAAATTGGTTTTATCTGAACCGTACAATACAAGGTAATAATGTGCTTGCAAAATTGGTTCAGCCTTGATTGCATTATTCAATGTTGCAACACGCTCACGGAATATGAGGGAACGTGCTTCCATTTCTACATCTGTATATTGACCTTCTTCATAAAGTTTGTCCAGCAAAGCATATTTGCGGTCATCACTTTTCAAGAAATCGTCAAAGTTCATTGGTTTTGTTGTTTTTATTATACTTGCACGTTGATATTGAGAAATCCTTTTAAGTGCTTTACTGAATGTGTTAATTACAGCATCTTGTGCTGGCTCTTGCATCAGGTCAAGCGCCAAAGGTTGAATTTCTACAACAATGCCTGCATATTCGCCAAAATTGATAAATTTACCAACTTCAATATTGAAGAACGGTGTAAGTTTATCCATCGGTTTAACTGAACCCTTTGCACCTTCTTTGACATATTTTTTGCTGAAAGCGGCAAAACGAATAATCAGCACCACCGAACTATACATTCTTAACCCTTCATCAATAGGCAGGAAGAATGATACACTGATTGCAACCCAGGCAATCAGCGCATACCAACGATAATCTACATTGTTTATTCTAAACAAGTTGCTTGCAATAATAACAATTGCAAAAATCAAACAAACAATCGCTAGGATAACGTCCCCTAGCGTAATGTTTTTTAAAAATTCAGTTTTAACCCGAGTCTTACCCGGAATATACCTTATCATTTTACCCCTATCTTTGCAGTTTTTACTGCTTTAAATGAATTTTTTATTTATCGCCGTCTTTCATTTTCTTACGTGATTTATCAAGTTCATTTACAAAATTCTTCATAGCATCTGTCAAACTTGTATCTCTCAAAGCTGAATCAAGTTTGCCCAAATCTCTACCAACTGTATTGATTGCATCTTCCAAAGTTACACCCATCTTGGCAGCCAATTTGTCGATTTGAACTTCCATATTTGTGGCAGCACTAGCAAGCGCTTTACCAGCTTCAGTAATATTTTCTTCCAAAATTTGTTTTGAAGGCATTTTGTTTCTTTCATCAAAGTTAGCATTATACCTTTGTGCAATTGCTTGGTCTGCTGCAGATAATGAAGTAATTTCAGCATCAGTAACCTTTTTGTCAAACATAGAATGTCCCAACGCACCTTCAAGATGCAAGCCGTCTGCTGTCAAATCAGTTTCAAGTGCTTCCAATTTTTGAACTTGCATTTTAGCAAAATTGAAAGTTCTTTGTGCTGATTGTTCTTCTTTTTGACCAGCTACAACCGCATCGGCAACACCTGAAGCAGATTTTACTTTTCTTGCAGAGTCTTCAGCTTTTGCTTTGCCATACAATTTTTCGCCAGAAATTTCGCCGTTGCTTGCTGCTGCAATTCTGTATGCTTCACGTTTTCTTAAATCGTCTGATTTAAATCTTAAGATTTGGTCAACAGCATCAGCTTCATTTGTGTAATGATATCCATGAGTTTCATTAAATTCTCTTTTAAGCCTTCTTTGTTCGTTTTTATCTCCAGCATGAGCTTCTAAATCCCTTCTTAATGTTGCTTTGTCGCCTTTAAACATGGCTCTATCTGATGCTTGTTGTGTTTTGTCTTTTTGTCTATCTTTATCTGCTTTCATTGCTTTAAAATGGGCATCTTGCGATTTATAATAATCATCAAGACCTTTTTTGTATTCGTCTTTCAAGCCCCAATCAAGCCCAAGAGATTTTTGGACACCACCTGTTGTTGATTTTGCCATTGAACCGAACCATGCTTTTGCACCACCAACACTGCCTGCAGCATTTGCCCTTGCAAACGCACCAGCAACATTGCCAACTTTTTTGGTTTGCTTTTGGATTGCACCTTTTGTTGATGCACGAAGCGATTTGCCATCGCCAAACGCATTGCCTGCACCAATGTAGCCTGATATCATGTTTATAAAATCGTTTACACAGAACAAACCACAAATCAATATAATCAATTGTAAGATGTTTGAAACGCCTGTCCAATCTGCAACCACAGCATTACCCGACAGTGAAATGTTGATATTTTGAATCACTGGCATAAATGAAAAGAACAAATTCATACCAGCGACTGCGCCATAAGCACTTAAAATATTCTTTTTAACATCGCCTGACCAAGATTTTACGGCTGCACCATCATCAAGCGGATACATAGCACATAATGCTGGACTTATAACAAACAGCATCATCAAAATAAACATACGCTTTATCATGCCATACGTTACATTTGCCATTACATACAGCATAAATATTCCACCAACAATAAGGAATAAATAGTTTATGCTATACAATTGATAATACTCTCCAACTGTGGAATATCTGTTGATATTTATTGCCGTTGTGCTGAACATCTCATCAACAACACGAGCATAATATTCACTGTTTTTGCCCTGTTCAGGTTTAAGTTCGCTCATCTCTTTATTACTACTATACCTGCTTAATGTTGCCATAATTTTTGCATACGCTTCAGCCGATTCTGACGAATTTGCATCAAACGAATTAAGCCTATAATAATTGGCGTCATACGAGCATGCCACAAACAGTTTTCTATCCAAATAAATTGAACCGCCAGATGAGGTCGCACCATTGATTGCTTGAAGCACGATATTACCAACCCAAACACCTAACAAACAGCATACTGGCAAAATGATAAAGTTTGTCAAACCTTTAACCGCACTTGTGATGATATCTCGCCAACTTTTTGGTTTGTCAACATAAATGGTTTTGATAAAAGCAAGAGTTGTAAAAATGACTAATAGGAACAAACCCAAAATCAAAATGGAAATTATAATATTTTTAACAACACTTGACGTTAAAAGATAATAGAGCAATCCACTTGAAGTTTCCCCGCCATCATTCTCACCAGTTATTGGTGTCATTGAACCTGTGCCATTTGCTGAACTGCCATAATAAACATTGCCAATACCTGCAAATGAATAAAACACATTTTGCATAAGGCTAAGCACAACAAAAATTATGGAAAAAAGTGGATAAAGCAATGTTCCAATTAACCCTAATACTGCATCAACCATAAAACTCCCCTTTTGTATCTTTGCGATTTATCACAAAGCAAATAAATTAAAGCACATAAAAGCCGAATATATTTAGTATTATTATATACTAAAAAGCACAATTAAACAAATAAATACAACAAAAAATTGCAATTTTTTGCTTATATTCTTTCTGATTTTTTAAGTGAATATTTAATAATTTTGCTTTTTTGTTTTTTTCAAGCAGAAAATCACACATAAAACCTGATTGCACAAGTGTAAATTGAGTTAATTTGTTGATGCTATAAAATACCAATTTATTTCGCAATTGTTCACAAATCTGATTTGTTAATAATCACAAAAAAGTTACACTACTTGAGTGTAACTTCATCAACAAAACTAAATGCCTTATTTGAATAGAATTTTATAACCATGCCAAAATCTTTATAGGTATAAATTCCATTTTCATCAACCATTGTATAATTGTCAGCATTTTGTGTGCCAACAAGTTTATAAACTGCTGTTGGTGTTGTTAATGCTGTGTTTGGGTCATAACCCGTTACTGCACTGGCTGACGGCGAACCAAGGTTGTAATTGTACATTGTTTTATCGTCATCAATAGGCCATTCTTCATACTTTGTGATAAGTTGATTGTTAAAAATAACACCAAAATTTTCTGTATCAATGCCATAAGCATAAATTGACAAAGTTTTGAATTTTACATCTCTTTTTGGCAAATACATCATTGCAACATAATTTTTTTGTTGTACATCTTTAAGCATATCATTGTCCGATAACACACAATCTTTAACAAAGTATTTTTCACTTCTTACAGTGCTTATTGTTGAAAAGTATGCGCCAAGGGCAGATGTGATATTTGCCTTTACAGTTTCTTCATCAACTTCAGTTTCGCCTGTTGAAACATAACTTATAACACCATCAGACTGATTAAAATTGAACAACAAGAAATTAGATACAATTTCCCCTTTAAATGTGCCAACCAAATCAGTGTTCAAGCCAAAATATTTGATACCTTCTGCAAGTTTTGACAACGTCAATGTTGATAAATCAATTTCTTGTGAATCATAATCTGGATTGTCGTAAATATAGGCAGAAATAACAAGCCTATTCATCACATTTTTGATTTTTTCATCTGCAGTTTCTTCATCATAATCGGCATTTCTATCTTCTGGCAATGTTAGGTTAATTGTGATAGTGTAATTTTCGCCATTTTGAACATTGTCAATTGCGTCATATATGATTGATGAATAATCGTTTAAAATAAATTTGCTTGCTTGTTCATCATCTTTATAGACAAGCCTTACCGCATAAAAATCTTTGCCCGTCGCACCAAATGCGCTGTTCATTCCTCCACCAGAACCTGAACCGCCACCTGTTCCGCCACCGCCAAAAATTGAAGCGAAAATATAGTCAATAGCAACCGCCACAGCGATAATTGCAAGAATAATAGCCAAACCATATAAAATGTATGGTATTGCTGGTGAAATGCTTTGGATAATTTTTAAAAAGAATGATTTGATTTTTGACCATCTTGTAACTTCAATTGTATGTGCTTTTAATTTTTGGTCTGGCATTTTTTTTGCTTGCGCCAATGTTTGTTTTTCTCTTTCAGACAAAATTGGAACTTGGCTCAATTTGACTTTTTGGTCAATCTTTGCCAATTGGTTTGTCATGTGCAAACGCAAAGCCTGTTCTTCAAACGTCAATTCTTCTTCAATTGCTTGTTCTTCCGCTTCTTGCTCTTCAAGTTCTTGCTCTTCTTCCTGTTGTTGGGCTTCAAGTTCGGCTTGTTGTTCTGGGTCTTCGCCGTTATAATCAAACTTGTTATCCTCGTCCACGTTTGCACCTCCTTTTATAGATTTAAAATGAATATTAAATTGTAAAAACCATAAATGCTAAAATTTAAAAACTTAATTAAGTTTATTATACCAATAAAAATGCAAAAAAACAAATATTTTTATTTATTTTGTAAATCAAATATATATCCTTACCATTTAACAATCTCGCAAAAGAATTGAAAACACTTTTATATTTTTTCACATGCAAACAAAAAAAGGGCAAACCGCCCTTTTAAACATTAATTAAGCAACAGTGATTGTGATTTCAACTTTTACACCGTTATAACTGAACTTTGCAGTATGTTCGCCAACTGAATTTGGATTGAATGACAAAATGCCACCTTTTGCCCTAAATTCTTTTAAGCCAGTGCAAGTAAAACTTTCTGCATCATTCCTTGTATTTGTGTAAGTAAATGTCACTGATGAAAAGACATTATTTGACCAATCTTGGAATGTTTCATTATCCTTTCTTTCATAAACAGAACATGTTGATGGTTCTCCACTTATTGTCAATGTTTGCCAATCATTATTCTCTTCACAACCAGCGACAAGCAAAGCACAAGTGCAACACAAAACAAGTGTTAAAACCACTTTTAAAAAATTTTTCTTCATAAAACCCCCAAATTTTTATAAGAAAAAGCGAACACAAATTCGCTTTAACCTTTTTTAACATTTACTAATTTTAGTACCAAGTATCAAATGAAATGATTCCTTCTTTGATTGCATAAGCCAACCAATAGAATAAGGCAATCAACAAACCAGTTACAACGATACCAACGATAACTGAAATGAGTTTTGCTTTTGCTTCGTCACGTGCAGATTTATCTTCTGCTCTAACAAACTTGATACCAACCCAAATTGCATAGATGATACCAGCAGTTGCAACAACAATCAAAACTGGGTTAATAACGTTTGTCATTGCATTTGTTAAAGTGTTGATCCATTGTGGCACTGCTTCCAAAAACATATTCATAATTTTCCCCCTTAAACCACACAAGAATGCTTAACCTGTGCTGTAATATATGACAATATTAACAATATCAAAAATTAAAATCAACTAAATTTTACATTTTTTTCAAAATTTTTTGCAATCCTATATAATTTGTTTTTTTAATTTTAAAATTATTTTTTGATAATTTTTTATTTAGTTTCTTATTTTTGCTGTTAAATATTCACAAAAATCAGTTATTTCAATGTTTGTGACCATTTTTATTTGAATTTTTGTGGCTTTTTATCCTATTTTACAAAAATATTTTGTGTAAAAAATCTTTTGTTTATTCATCAACAATTTTTAAACAATTCCTTAAATCAATCCCAAATTTAATTATTTCTAGTTTTGATTTCAAATTATTCTATTTAGTTGTTATTTACCAAAATATAACTATTGGCATTTTGGTTGACAAATATTTGAGCTTTCTTTAAAATGATTTATATTATAAAAAGGAACATTATGAAAAAAGTTTTAAAGGTTATTTTAAAATATCTTATTGTTTTTGCTTTAGCATTTGTTGGAAGCATTATCCTTGTAACATATTTTAAAGATGGTTCATTTGGATTCAACATTCGTTACATGGGCACAACCACACCAATCGTAATCATTTTGCTAGTTTGCGGTGGTGTGCTTGTTATTGACCTTATGCGTATCCTTGACGGCAAAACAAAAAGCAAAAGTGGCGATAAGGCCGAAGATAAAGTTAAAGACACAAAAGGCAGAGACACAACCCAGTTCTTTAACCGTGACTTTTTAACTGACGAAGACTTAAAAAAGACTGCTGGCTTCAACTATAACACATTAAGCACAATCCAAAGTTGTAAAAAAGATGGCATTTTGATACGTGCAGAAGAAAATCACAACAAAATGGACATCAACTTTGTAAATCCTATTCACACTTTGGTTGTAGGTACAACTTCTTCTGGTAAAACATCAAGATTTGTTGTGCCAAGTTTGCAATTAATGAGCATGACCGCTGCAAAACCTTCTTTTGTGATAACCGACCCTAAAGGCGAATTGTATGACAAATGTTGTAACAAGTTTTTGGAAGAAGGATATGATGTTAAAGTTATAAATTTGCGTGACCCATTCTCAAGTGTACAATGGAACCCATTATCTTACCCTTATGATATGTATCAAAGAAGTTACCATTTGGAAAAAGAAGTTAAAGTTCACCCACCGGGAGATAATCCTAAACAATATAATTTAATCATTCAACGTCCTTTTGATTTCACTCAAACAACATGGTTTGAATTTAACAACTTTGCTTATGCTGATAAAGACAAACTTGAAAATGATATGCGTGTAACAAGCCGTGAACTTCAAGACAAAACATACACTGCATTAAATGATATATGCACAACACTTGCACCAATTGAAAGCACAAAAGACCCATCATGGGAAAGAACCGCACAAAGATTAATTCATGCTGTTATGCTTGCCATGCTTGAAGATAGCCGTGTGCCAGAATTGGGCATGACTCGTGAAAAATACAACCTTTACAATGTTTATAAAATTTGTAACATGACCGATAGCGGACGTGACACTTATGCAACACTTAAGAAATATTTGTTTGATTATAGAAGCAAATTCAGCAAAGTGCATGATTTGGCTTCAACAGCCCTTAACAACGCAGAAAGCACAACAAAGAACTACATGGGCTTTGTATCAAGCAAAACTGCATTATTCAGCGATACAGGTATCAGTTTCTTAACTTGTCACAGTGAAATTGATTTTGTAAATATGGACGAAAAACCTACAGCAATCTTCCTTATTATTCCTGATGAAGTGCGCACTCGTTATCCTCTTGCAATATTGTTTGTAACACAACTTTACAAAAAATTGGTTGATAAAGCACAACAAATTGGTGGCGAACTTAAACGTCATGTTTACTTCATGCTTGATGAATTTGGTAACATGCCAAAATTCCCAGAATTTGGTTCTATCATGACAGTTGGTCGTAGCCGTGGCATATTCTTTGAACTTTGCGTTCAGTCTTATAGTCAATTATACCAAGTTTATGGTCAAGACGAAGGCAAAATCATCAAAGACAACTGCCCTATTCAAATTTACATTGCATCAGAAGATACCACCACAAACAAAGAATTTAGTGAACTTTTGGGCAAAAAGACAATTGTTGAAACAAATGAAAACAAATCAAAAGGTCCAGACGGAAAAGAAAGCACTTCAACAAGCAGTGTTGTAAAATCAATTCCTATTGCATACCCTGAAGAACTTATGTCATTTAGGGATAAAGGGCAAATTGTTATCAAAACATTTGAACCAAATGCTTGCTTAAAAACAGTTATCACACCATACTTCAAATCAAAAATCTACAACACAACACGTGTTTATGGTCAATACCAAGAAAAACGTATGTTTGATGAAGACGCTGTTTATTACGATATTAAACAACGCAACAGCACACTTGCTAAACAAAACGATGAAGATGATGACGATGATTTGTTCTAGTCCACTAAAATAAATCAATCTTGAAGCAAAACTTTAAGTTTGGTTAAAACACTTTGTTTTAAATAGACAAGCATAAAATAAAAAGCACTCTAAATTTAATTAGAGTGTTTTTTCGTTTTCAATATCAATCAATCTTCTTATTTGCACTTTTGAGCCATAAATTCTATCTATAATCTCATCAGTGCTTTGTGGTCTTTTGCTTCTTTCATGAATATTTCTATCTTCATCTTTAAGCATCTTACATATTGTTATGCTATTCAATATTTTTAAGATGTTCTCATTTGTCAATTTATTAGCCTTTTCAAGTTCACAAAGCTTTTTAATAATTTGTGAAACAGGAATTATGTGGTCTTCATGAAAAACATCATTATAAACAAATTCCACACCTTTTTGTAATGTAAGTTCTTCTTTTTCAGGAGTTGAATTGCTACCCTTATAAACTTTTACCTTTATAGGCTCAATGTTTTCGCAGATAACTTTTTGCTTGTAGTTCACTTCTCGTATATCATAGTTTTTTGGACTTATCTTTTGCCATAATTCGTATGCTTTATTTGATATGTAAATGTTTTCGTCTGGCAAAGTCAATTGTCTTAATGTTTGATTTAAAATATACTTTGTATTGCCCATAACCAAACTATCGCCATTATATTCACTTTCGATTTTTGAATCATTAACAACACTGCGTGTTAAAATTTTAATCAACTTAAAAATATCTTCATTTGTTTCCATATTTCTATTATAAATCAACATTTTTATTTGTCAATATGGAAAATAAAACTAATGACACCACAAACTGATTTATTAAAAAACACCACAATCAAAATATAACTGTTACAATAAATTACAAGCCTCAAAACCTAGTGGTTACCACCAACGATTTGCAATCTCATCACCAATAATATTTATTATTTTCAAACCTTTCAAAAGGCCAAGAAGTCAACAAAAAACAACCTTTAGGTTGTTTACTGGTTGCGGGGGTTGGATTTGAACCAACGACCTTCGGGTTATGAGCCCGACGAGCTGCCGTGCTGCTCCACCCCGCGATATATCCACATTATAGCATATTCAATTTTTCAACAAATATGTCTCAATGCTTTATTACTATAACACTGTAAAACCATTTTGTCAATATTTTTGTTTAAACTTTTATAATTTACAAAAACAAATAATAAAAATGGGACAACTATAAAAGTTATCCCATATTTTTGCCATATATCAAATTCAATAAACAAGGGTTTTATTTTTATACGCAAGCACCAAAGCAAAATTTAATCTGTCAAATAAAATGTGCAAGTTGAAAGTTTTTTACGTTTTAATTTAAATCGTTTGCCAGTGTTTAAAACATACTCGTATCCGTCTTTATATGGACAAGCAGAGCAATTTGCATGCAAATGTTCTTTCATTGGACAATGGCGCAACGTCATATAAGGCATTGTATGTTGTTGAATGTTTTCTGCTGGAATATAAGGCAAGTTAAAAACAGATGCCGAATAATCATTGTAGATATTAATTCCACCACCTAGATAAATTTTTGTATTAAAACCAAGTGAATAAAGGTTGTTTGCCAAAACTGGAATTTTATGTTTTTCCACAAATTGTTTCAACATTTCCACATCTTGTTTTAATGCAAAGTTTGGCAAATTTAGCATAAAAATTTTGCCTGAAGACTCTATCTTTTGTTTATATTCTAAAATCTGTGTTTCATCATAAATTTCAGGGTCAAAAACAACTATTTGAGCATATATGTCTTGATTTGTATTTTCAACAAATTGAAAATCGGTTAATTGTCTTGCTGGCTGTGGTTGTTTTAAAACAATTTTTTGCAAAGGTTCAGTCCTTATTGTCGTTAATTGTTCAATAATTTTATCCACACATTGACGTCTAAATTCGTTTAATTTTTGCTTTGGTATAAATACGTTTTCAATATTTGCATTAATATTAAAGTTAAAATACTCATTCTTTTTAAAATTGTTTTGCAGTTCTTCAATTGTTAATGGACTATTTTTCGCCTCACTTAACACATCGCCTTCAACTTTAAATTGAGTACCATTTATTTCCAATAATGCTGTGATTGGTTGATTATTCTTTGCAACTATTTTTATATCTTTATTTATTTTGTTAGTGGTTGCCATCATTTGTTGTTCAAGTTCAAAATCGTTAATCAAATTAACAGTATCGCCTTTTTGCACACTGTTTGTAGTTGTAATTCGGTATAAATTGCCAGACTTGCTTAAATCATACGCAGTCACAACAGCAACTTCTTGTCCGTTTCTAAAAAATTTAAAACTAGATTTCGGTGTCAACTCTCGGTTTGAAGAAAGGAAAATTTCATTAAATCTTTTACCTTTTTTCACACGTTCAACAGTTCCAATTTCAACACCAATATGGTTTTGAAGTTTTGAAATTATGCCAGAATTTCCATTAAAATATCCTTCTGTATATCCACGATTAAAAGCCAAAGGTAACTCATTATCATCAGCCAAAGTTCCGTCCAAAGCCTGTCTATAAGTCCTTGTCGCAACGCCCACATAATAAGGTCGCCTTGCCCTGCCTTCAATTTTAATTGCAGTCACACCCGCTTTTGCCAAATCATCAAGCCTACCAATCATGTTAAAATCTTTTGCACTCAACAAATAACCAGTTGCAACCGCTCTATTGTTAAATCTTAAATCATAAGGCAGGCGACACAATTGTTTGCATTTACCACGATTGCCACTTGCATTTAAAACATAAGATGACATATAACAATTGCCAGAAAATGAAACACACAAAGCACCTTGAGCAAAATACTCAATTTCAACATTGGTGTTTTGTTTGATGCGAGCAATTTCATCAAGTGGAGTTTCTCTCGCCAAAACCACTCTTTTAAAACCAAATTTTAATGCTTGCCCAACCCCTTCAAGATTATGCAATCCCATTTGAGTGCTTGCATGTAATTCAATCTGCGGATAGTTTTGATGCAACAAATAAGCAAGTCCCAAATCTTGAACAATAAAGGCATCTACACCAAGATTATACGCATCAACAACCAGGTTAAGCGCGTTTTGCATTTCGTCATTTGTAAACAAAATATTAACCGCCAAATGTACTTTTACTCCATAAATATGGGCAAAATCTACTGCTTGTTTTAATGTTTCTAAAGAAAATCCTTCAATATTTCTGGCATTAAAATCTTTAACACCCAAATACACTTCATCTGCACCATTTAAAACAGCCATTTTTAAACTTTCCATATCCCCAGCAGGAGATAATAATTTCATTTTTTCCATAATTTTTCCTTTTGTATTTTATAAAAGCGGTGTAAATAATTTTACCAAAGCACACATGATTTTTGTAAATACATTTTGTTTAAACCCGTCCATATCAACAGATTCTTCAAACAATTTATCAAAATCTATTTTTATATCATGCAGACAATCAGTTTTATACATCAAAACACCACATTCATAATGGTGAATTAAACTGCGATAATCTAAATTTATTGTGCCAACAAGTGCAAATTTATCGTCAACAATCATCTGTTTTGCATGTATAAAACCTGGTTTATATTCAAAGATTTTCACACCAGCATCTTGCAATGGTTTATACGATGAACGTGTGATTTTGAATATAAATTTTTTATCAGGTATATGTGGCGTCACAATCCTTACATCAACCCCACGATTGCTTGCATTGACCAATGCCATTTTCAGTTTTCCATCAATTATAAGGTATGGTGTCGTGATATATATGTATTTTTTGGCTTGTCCTATCAAATTCAGCAAAACATTTTCAGCAATATGTTCTCCATACCAATATTTTGGCCCGTCTCCAAATGGACAGACTATTCCATTTGCTTGGCAAGGTTCAGATTGAATATACTGTTCAAAATTATCAATGCTTTTTGTTTGAATATCATACATTTGCAAAAACAAACAAACCAAATTTTTTACAGCATCACCTTTTAAACATACCGCACTATCTTTCCAATTGCCATAAGGTTGAATTTTGTTTATATATTCATCTGCCAAATTTGCTCCACCCATAAAGCCAACTTTACCGTCTATTACCGTTATTTTGCGGTGGTCTCGATTGTTGTAAATTGATGATGTTGCACTGGAATATTCATTTACCTTTTCACACTTGATGCCAAGTTTTTTAAGTTTTTTTGCAAAGTTAGAAGGCAATTTTGAAATTGTGCCCAAATCGTCATACATAACACGCACTTCCACACCAGATTTAACTTTTTGTTCAAGTATCTGCTGGATTTCAGCCCACATCGTGCCTTTGTCGATGATAAAATATTCCATAAAAATATAAGTTTTTGCTTTTGATAATTCAAATTTTAACTTTTCAAAAAACTTCTCTCCAGTTGACAAAAACTCAACATCTGTGTTTCTGTATGCTGGCAAATTTGATGTTTTATACACATAATCAAACTGACCAAAATCCTCGCCAGAATAATCTTTAAGTTTTTCTTTTTCTTGTTCTGTCAACTCTAAATTTTGTTTTGTTTTCTCTTTCACAATTGTGCCATTCTTTTTTATTTTCCTTGGCATGTGAGTTTTTACAAACATCAAACAAAATACCACACCCACAATCGGTGCAATCAAACACAAGATAATCAAAGGCAATTGCCCCTCAACAGTCATGTCCGAATTTATTATTGCTATCACAATCAACAATGCAAATATCGCCATGATTGTATGAATTGGCACTGTTGGAAAATATTTTCCAAATACGGCAGGTATAACCAAATACAAAGCAATTTGTAATATGATTGCAACAATAATCAGTGTCAACCTGCTAAAAACACTTTTCAAAAATCTCTTCACAATAACTCCCTGCCAAAATCTTTATTAATGTTTATTATAACATATTTTTACGGTATTGTAAACTTTCAAATAACAATCATCAACCAACAGCAAAAAACATTTTTATCATAATTTTTTCAATTTTTGTTAAAAATGTGTGCAAAACATTGATTTTATGATATAATTAATATGTTATTTTAAATTTATCATATAAGGAGATTTTTATGCAAGAATTTAAAACTGTTCCTATAACATTGGTTACAGGTTATTTAGGCAGTGGCAAAACAACTTTGCTTAACCATATTTTGACAAACACAAAAGGCTACAAAGTTGCAGTCATAGTGAATGATATTGGTGAAGTAAACATTGATGCTGATTTGATTGAAAAAGGTGGCATTGTTGGCAAAAAAGAAGAAAATTTGGTTGCTTTGCAAAATGGGTGTATCTGTTGCACTCTTCGCCAAGACTTGATTGAACAAATTCATGATATTATCAAACAAAGGAAATTTGACCACATAATTATTGAGGCAAGTGGTATTTGTGAACCTATCCCAATTGCTCAAACCTTAACATTTTTAACCGACAGTTTCCGCAAAAAGCACATGCCTATCTTCTGCAAACTTGATGCAATCATAAGTGTGGTTGACTGTTTGCGCATGGTTCAAGAATTTGGCTGTGGCGATGAACTTACAAAGCAAGATATTGACGAAGACGATATTGAAAATCTTGTTATTCAACAAATTGAATTTTGTGATGTTTTGATTTTAAACAAAGTTAGCGAAGTAAGCAAACAAGAACTTGAACGTGTAAGAAAAATAGTAAAAAACATTCAACCTAAAGCCAAACTTATTGAAGCCGACTTTAGCAATGTTGAAATGAAAGACATTTTGGACACAAACCTTTTTGATATGGAAAATGCTTTAACAAGTTCAGGTTGGTTTACTGCTCTTGACCAAGACGCAGAAGATGCCGACCATAAAGAAGAACATCATCATGACGAGCATGAAGAAGATGAACATGATTCTCATCATGAACACCACCACGAGCATGACCATGAACACGGCGAAACCGAAGAATATGGCATTGGTACTTTTGTATATTATCGCAGACGTCCTTTTGACAGACTTAAATTTGAAGATTGGACACAAAAAGATTATGGCAAACAAATCATTAGAACAAAGGGGCTTGTATATTTTGAAGGCGACAACCGCATGAGTTACGTTTATGAACAAGCCGGAAAACAAAAAGTTTTAACAGAAAATGGTCCTTGGTATGCAACTCTTCCAAGATACCAAATTGAGCAAATGCTTTTAAACGATGAACGTTTCCGCCACGACTGGGATCCTCAATATGGCGACAGAATGATTAAACTTGTGTTTATTGGTCAACACATAGATAAACAAGAAATCATAGATGAATTAGACAAAATATAGGCTTGCTAAGTTTAACAAACTGTTGCAGTGTAACAAAACAGTTTATTAACTTGTGTTCATAGGTCAACATATAAACAAACAAGATATTATAGATGAATTAGACAAAATTTAATAAAATTCAAAATCAATTTAATAAAAAAAGTGAGACAACATTCTCACTTTTTTATTTACATAAAAACTTATTTAAATAAAATTTATTTTTTAATTTTTTTATTATTTTAAATTAATTAATTTTTGTCAGTAACCCAAAAATCCATTGGTGTAACACATACAAATTCTTCTTGCTCTTGTTTTTGACGTTGCTCTTCAGCGGTCAAGCATTTAAATTCAGCAAGTATTTGTTTAACACCATCAATTTTGTTTTTAACCAAAATTGTTTCATCATTGCGGTCGTTTTTATACTGGCGAAGAGTTTTAGGATTATTTCCATCATAATTATATTTTGCATATTCGTGTGATTGTAGCATCATCAATCTAATTTGCATTTTGAGTTTAACATCAGCATCATATTTAATTTGTTCAAATTCTTTTTTCAAACCAAGTTTTTTGCAAATTTCTTCCAAATCTTTGAATTTGTAAATATTGTCATTTTCAAAAAGAGCACAAACAAACTTATATCTAAATGTTGAATGTTTAAGCAAATTGCGGTTGATGTATTGATAAAAATAATTTTCACATTCAATTGGATTTAATGTTGTTTTTGCGATTTCCAAACAAAATTCTTCATCATTCATCAAATCAGGGAAATTTTCAAATGAAACATGATTTGAATACTTGATAATCATCTTGCCCAACAATTTTTCATCATAATTACAAGGATTGATTGATACACCTTTTTGCAATTTTGCATTAATCCTTTCTGCTGTCCTTGCAACCAAATCTTTCCTTGGTATTAAAGTGTCAGTGTTTTCAAAATTGTCAATTTTACGAACTTTTTTCTTCTTAATTCCATCTTTTTTCTTCATAATTCCGTCCTTTGTGTAAAACTACCACCAAAACACCAACTTGTCAATATCAAATTGAAAAATAAATATGCAAATTTAACTATTTTTTGCTTCATCAATTTGTTAATTGTTAGAATTTTTCTATTGAAAAAACTTAAAACTATGTTATAATCAAAGAGTAACAGCAATGGAATTTAAATTTACAAGCAAGACCATAGTTTGTTTTGTTAATCCAAATAGAAAAAATAACTTGATGAGAGCTTATTTTGTTTCTCAATCAAGTTAAAATAAGGAGATTTTATGAAAATTATAGTTGGACTTGGCAACCCTGACGGCAAATATAAAAACACATATCACAATGTTGGATTTAGTGTTGTGGACCTTTTTGCAAAGCAAAACGGGCTTAAATTTACAACCACAAAATGTCAAGCAGAAATAGCAAAAGGCGACGGCTTTATATTAGCAAAACCCACAACTTACATGAATTTAAGTGGGAATGCTGTTTATGAATTGAGAAAATATTTTAAAACCCCTTTAACCGAAATTTTGATTATTTTAGATGATATTGATATGCCAAAAGGCAAAATAAGATTTCGCACTTTAGGTTCAGCTGGCACACACAACGGTTTAAGAGACATTGTTGCAAAAGTGGGCGAAACACCTCGTATTCGTGTTGGCATTGGCAGAGACCAAAACATGAATCTTGCCGACTATGTATTAAGCAACATTGATGAAAAATCAAAACAAATTTTAAACGAATCTTACTTAAAAGTTTGCGACTTGATAAAATCATTTATTGACGGAGAATTATGCCAAGATACAACGATATAGAACAACACATTCAACAAAAAACAATTTTTTGTTCAAATTTAGGTTTTGGTGAACAAGGTGCAATTTTAGCAAAAATTAATAAGGCAATTTATATTACATCATCAACAGATTTGGCACGCAACATGCAACAACAATTGCAGGCTTTAAATAAAGATTGTGTGGTTGTTGATGATTTTGATAAGCCTTTTACCCTTTCAACATTTCAAAGCAATGAACATAAAATTGATTTGCTTAATGCCTTGTGCAAACTGTTAAATGAAAACATTATTTTAATCTCTACAGAGAGATTGTTTTTTTCGTTGTTGCCCGATGTTGAAAAATTTAAGCAGTCAATAATCAATCTTAAAAAAGGCAAAGATTATGACTTTGACAGCATCGAAAAACAACTTGTTGCCTTGGGATATAAAAAGACAGAAACAGTAACCGCCCCTGGTGAATTTGCTGTCCGTGGCGACATTTTAGACGTTTTCAATTCAACCAGTGAAACACCAACAAGATTTGATTTTTTTGACACCAATTTAGAGCATATTTACCAATTTGATTTTTTAACATTTGAAAAGAAAAATTCCCTTGAAGAAGATTATATTTGCCCAAACAATTTGATGCTTTTTGACAATGCAGAAATTTCAAAAATCAAGCAGTCTGTGGCAGAAGAAAAAAGCACAAACCAAACCCTTGCTGATTTAAGCCTTGCCCTTGAACGAGGCGATGACATTCCGCTTGAATTTTTAGTTCCGTTTACTGACAAAATTCAAACAATATTTGATTTTGATTTGCCAATTGTTATTTCAAATTCAATGATTATTGAACCAGCCACAAATAAATTTTATGATGAAATAAATGAAAAAATAAAAAATATATTTAATGCAAAAAATTGCGAAAAAATATTAAAAAAATAT
>JBNMLD010000012.1:0-20262 GCA_050874685.1 Candidatus Onthoplasma sp.
ATTTTAAAACTTATAAACTTATTTCAAAATCAATTGCTTATTAAACAATTAATTTTTATTTTTGTTTAATAATTGTTTTTGCCAACTTGCCAGCTTCAGCAATTGTTGACGGAACTGTTGGTTTTGATAAAAGGATATTGCCATTACTTTCCAATTTGATTGGTGATGATTGAGTTATTTTTGACAGATAATCTTTGATAATTTTATCTTTGATATCTGCATTTGAAAAAATATAATTGTTCAAAAATTCACTATCATTTGCATAGTCTTCAGCACGCTTGTAGTTCTTGGCAATAATCTTAACACTTTCTTCTGCCAGGTCAGCATTTTCAGTGTTTGTTAAAGTTTCTTTTAGAGCGCTACTAAAAGGTTTAACAATGTCAAATTTTGCTACAAACTCATTAACCTTTTTATCAATTTCCGCTTGACGAACTTGTTGTTTTGTTGCATTTTCATTTTGTGTTTCAAGGTCTGCCAAACGTTGACTTTTTTTGGTAAATTCTGCTTCAAGATTGTTGTAGGCCTTAAGCAAACTTTCAGCATCTTTAAATTTACCAAATTCTTCTTTGGAGCCTAAATTTTGTGTAGGTTGTTCCAATTCTTCCATAATTAATCTCCTTCTGATTTTAAATTTTTCTTATGTTGTTCAATATGGTTTAAAAGTTTAGATTCTATTTCTTTTTTATTTTCTTTGTCTTTTAATTCGCCAGATAACAAGAATGCAACATGCTGGTCAATATGTAATTTGTGGTCGTCAATAGGCAAGATTGAAATTGGCTCGCCTTTTAACAACTGCAAATTCTCTTCTCTTGCATGATTGATTTGCAATTCACACAAATCCACTGTATTCTCCCACATACCAAAGCCTAAAAGGTCAAGGCATTTTTTGCGCATCGTTTGGCTAAATTTGCCATCTTGGTCGAACATTAAACCTTTGCTTATAAGGTCAAACAGCATTGTTCTGCGTTGAACAAGCGAATCCATTGCATCTGTTGATGTGTCAAACACAACATCATCACTGCATATCTCATTTTGATTCCAATAATGCATTTCCACGCTTCCGCCTGCCCCACTGATTTTTAGCAATCTTGGCAAAACAGCGTACTGTTTGTATAGCCTTAAAATATATTTAGCAACAGTTTTAACTGCAAGTTTTGTGCTGTCAATTGCGGTGGCAAGCCTTGTATCATCTTGCTCGGCAAGCAATTCAAGTGCAACACCAGACATATTTGTATATTGAGCAACCGACTTTGACATCATATCACTCACACCTGATATAGTTTTAAACTCGTCAAGAAGGCGCTCTTCTTCAGCATCAAAATCAATCGCCGATTTTGGATTTTGCATTATTTCTGGCATTTTGCTTCCTTGCCTATATACCAAAACTTTGCCAGGACTTAACCCTTCAAGTTCCAAAGCATCAGTATCAACACTGCCATCTTCCACAGCCAAAACGTTCATCACTGTACGGTTGAAATATTCATGTTTTCGATTTCTTACTGCATTATAAGCCCTTTGCAGTGGTATCAATCTATCGACAACACTCACACCAAAGAAACTGCCTGGCATATAGTTTGATATCTGTTTAACAAATGGGAATGTTCTGCCATCAAGTTCATCATTCAAATATGGTAAATCTCCATCAAAAAGCAATTTGCCACCAGCAACCACAGTCAATCGCCCGTTTGGAAGATTTTTGCCTGGACGGATATATCTTTCAATCAAAACACAATGATGTGACAATTCGATATTAGCCACCTTATTTATATGAGCATTATAACCAAGGCCACCTAAATTGTTTGTTGTGCTATCCAAAGTGAAAGCATGAACATCTTCTGCTTCAACATCAATGCCCCACTCACTGCGCACTTGGTCTATATCAACCGCCCTTGCATGAATAATTGAATTCATATCTTCCAATCTTTCGCAAGACAAATTGTCTGGAAAAATTTCAAAAGGCGAAACAACTTCAATTTGGACATCGCCCTCTTTGATTTTGTTGCCAGCATCATCTGTTGCAACCATTTTGCCAGAATTTGTGTTCCAAATCACTTTGTAAAACGCAGTTCCACATAGTTCACTCCATGTTGTTGCTGTTTTTTGGATATCGACAAGGTTTAATCTGTTGCTAACTGAAGACAAGATTTGTTTGCTCAATTTTGCACTTTCAAAATCAGATTCTTCCATACTTGCTGGAACAACTGTAACATTTGGCATACTTGATGAAATTTTAGATATTCTTGTTTCAACAATAGGCGCAATTTGATTAAACACTTCTTTTTCTTGCCAAAAATATTGTTTTTCATCTTCTCTAACCGAACCATTTGAAGCAATGTAACTATATTGATTGCCCATCATAAAATTGATGTTTAGTTGCCATTGCATTTCCAAACTTTTGCGGGCTTCTCGCCTTAAATTATAATCGTTTACAACATCTTCAACTATCTTATTAACCTTCATCTAACCCTCCCTTTTTGTATAATGGTTTTACATTTTTAGGCTTCATAAACTTGCCAATTTCGCCGTATAAATTGTTCATACATTCAGCGCATAAATAAACATTGCCATCAAAAACAAACTTTTTATTTACAATCACATAATCACATTTGTTTTTGCAACCGCTGGCATCACACTTTACCCTTATTTTTGCTGGTTGAACTGTCACTTTCATTCTCCTTTAATTGTTTTAATAGTCTTTGTTTTGTACTTTCCAATTCTTCATCTGTAAGCTGGCTATAATTTGTTTTTTCATCTGTTTTTTGATACAACAATTTGATAATATCCGTGTTTGGAGGAACGGTTTTTTCCACCATTTTTTGCTTTACAAGTTTCATTTGTCCAGTATCTTCATCAAGCACATATTCACTTGTTGTTTCGGTCAATTTAAGCCCAGTAACACACTGTTTGATTGCTTTTATTGTTGTTGCATCAAGCAAATTTTGCATAATGTCACCTTCTTTTCATCAATTTTATCAACCTCTCTTTTTCACGAGCAATTTCACTTTGTTGCTCTTTTGGTGGTTTGTTTTCTGGCCTTGACATGATATAGTATCTCAACTCGTCCATGCTGTGGTCGTCAACCTTAACAGGGCTTTCCCCCTTACCCCAACGATAACCTTTCATCTCACGTATCAAATTTTTGCATGTATTAAAAATGAACAACTTGCTTTGTCCTAAACTGTTTTTTATGTATGATTTAACCCGTTGAATACCCGTAAAAACATCTTTATTTACATTTGTGTTTACAAGTATGCCGTAATCGTAGAACAAATCAGCCACACTTTTTCTTGATGCCAAAGTCGTTTGATTTGCAGCACTATCAATCAATGATTCAATCATTCCATTTGCGTTTCTATGCCAATGGAGTTGGTCACATATTTCATGAATACGTTCACTGTGAAAACTTATATCTTTATCTCTATCATAATGCTCCGCCACCACATAGATATTTCCATCATAATCCACCGCATACCAATGGCATGAAAGCGGATTTTTAAGCCCTGGGTCAATTGATAACTTGTCCTGCCAATCATAAGGTATTTCAAAAGGCTCAATCACATTTACATTTTCATCAAACTCTGGATAAATTCTGCCACCTGCGTCCATAAATTCGCCATGCTCACGAGAGCGAAGTTCGTCTTGCGACATGCTTGCTTTCATTGCATCTATTGCTTGTTTACTGATATAAGGATTATCTTGCCAAGAGATAAATTCACACCACACATTAGGGTCATTATATTTGTTTAGATACACCTCATCATAAACATAAGTCATGCCTTTTAACGGTGTCATTGTTGCAAATATATCGCCGTTTGTATCAAGCACACGCATACGACATTCTTGATAGATATCATAAGGTGGTTCTTCATCAAACCAAACATAATCTAAACTCGTGCCCTGAAATTTTTCTCTGCCTTGGTCGCAACTTTTAAAACCGATTTTGCTGATTGTCCCCAATGTGTTTTTTATCAAGATGTAATCTATAATACCGTTTGCGTAACTATCTTTCCTGCCAGATAGCATAACAACATCAACAATCCAATCTGGATTGATATATTTAAGCACTTTGCTTTGGGCAACATCTCGCTGAACTTGAGTGCTTAAACTGACAACCCAACCAGTTGTTGCTTTTTGAATTTTCCTATATGGGTGGCATGCTCTTGCCATATAAACCACTTCAACCGCACCACATTCTGTTTTGCCTGTACGATTGCCACCAAACACCCACCTATTTTTTTTATCACATTGATGAAATGCCAATTGCTTTTGATGTTTAACTTTGCCTGTGTTGTAAAACTGCAATTTGTTATTGTCTTTACGTTGTTTTTGTATCGCTTCAATCTTTAAGATTTCTTCAATCAAATTCATTGCCAGCATAATAACCCCAAAACAAGCCAAAAATTGCGCAAACATGTCAAATATAACCAAAATTGTTATGTTAAAATTAAGTCATGACAGTTTTGTGGTGTTTATTGTTTTTTATATCCAACAGTTTTAGTATGCCAGTTTATGCCAGCCAAACATATTACGCACGCATTATGCAAGATAATGTTTATCTTTATTTGTCACCTGTTGAGGCTGACGATTATACAAATATCCTTTTTACTCTACCTCGCACGTATTTTGTTCAATTGTTGGACAATGCTGGAGAAAACTTTTTCAAGGTTAAATACAAAGACTTTTATGGATACATAAAAAAAGACAAGGTTCAAGCCATTGCGGGGACACCACAAGAACCTTATCTTGAAGATATTAATTTTAGAGTTTTTGCTGAACTCAGCCGAGATATGCGCTCTGTTCCAAGCACAAAAAGTGGAACAAGTTCTCAGGTTGCTTATATTCCAAACCTATGCAGAAATTTAACCTATTACGGCTGTATTGTTGGCGATAGTTTGATTGACGGACGCACCGATGTTTGGTATTATTGCAAATATAGTGCCGATAAAGATTATTATGGCTATGTTTACAGCGACTTTTGTGATGAAATGCCAAAACAGATGCCAATAAACAGCGAAAATGTTGAATACACCACTGCACCAACATTTGAACCTGAAACAAACAATCAAACCAGTTTGCCAATTCAAAATAAAACAACTGGCATAGTGATTGCGATTTTATCAATACCTGCATGTTTGTTTGTGTATTTAATTATGCGCAGTTCAAAGTTCTCAACAACAAAACGCACCAAGCAAAAAGAGGTTATTGATTATTAATTAAGCAGGCACAAACTCATTATTTTGAGCGGTTTTATAAGCCATGCGCCTTTGCTTCACATCTAAACAAATTGCCTTTATCCAATCCTGAGATTTCAACATAAACTCGAGTTTTGTTGCATACTTTGATTGATTTAATTTATCTGTCAGCACTTCAAAGGCATGCTCAATACGCCTATATGCAGTTCGCTCTCTTAAATTCAAAATGCCACAGAATTCATTGATTGAGATGTTGTAATTCATCTTAATATATAACACTTTTTTATCTTCAATTTCAAGCCTTTGAAGGGCATCATCAATCATAAGCTTAATGTTGATAAGTTGATTTTTGCGTTCCATTAAATCCAAAATATCATTATAAACATCAACTGCACTATATTCTTCACTATACGGTCCACAATAGTAAGCATGGTTATTAATAAATTTGTCAATAATTTCACATTTTTTGCCAAGCAGATGGTAAACTTTCACAAGAGCTTCACAATCATAAATATCAATCATTACTTTTCTCCTAATTTTAAAAAAAAGTATATGAGAAAAAACACCCAAAGTCAAGCATATATGACATTTTTTTACAAAAATACCGCCAGTTTTGGGTGATTTTTCGACAAAATTCGTTGATTTTGTCGAACATTTGTTTTATTTTTTACAAAAACATTTATTTTTTTCTTGATTGTAACCAATTGAATATTTCAATTGTTCAAACTCATTTTTATTGTGATTATTTTATCATTTCAGTTGTATATTTGTCAACAATTAAACTAAAAACGTCTTTTAATTCTCTTTACATTATATTCCATATCCAATTGCAATTATAAACTTGTTTAAATATCTTTTGAATATCAAAAATTTAAAATTTATTTCTCATTTTTAATAAGGTTTATATAAAATAATGCATCTATTAAGCAGTAAAAAAACAAAAGCAGTCGAACATGACTGCTTAATTGTTAAAATATGTTTTCTTTATCCTCTTCCACAACTTTGTTGACCGAGACTTCATAAGCAACCTTTTTTACAGGTTGAGCGGTATCCACAATAATTTTGTTATACTCCCTTGATTGTATCCTACCTGTGATTGTTATTTTTGTTCCCACAGGCATAGAACTAACAAATTCTGCGTTTCTGCCCCAACAAATGCAAGGTATGTAATCTGACTTATTATATTGACGATTTACAGCCAACAGTAAATCACAAATTTGACGATTAAATGGTGTAACCCTGAAAATTGGGTCTTTGCAAATGTAACCACTCAATTCAATCACATTTGGGTTTGTTGTATTGTCAATTTCAGCCAATTCCTTGCAAAACACTGAAAGAATCAGCCTGCTTTTGCCATTTTCATCAAGCATATTGTGGCTTCTAAATTGACCTGTTACCGCAATGGTTGCCCCTGGCACAACATTTGAAAAACCAGTTATATGAGATGAAATATTGATTGGCAAGATGTCATATTGCCCACTTAAACGTGCAACTTTCAAATCAAAAGTGTAAAAATCTTCATCAAAAGCAGTATGGTTGAATTTTGGTTGATTTTCCACACTCCCCTGCAAAAACACCTTGTTTGATGTAAAGTCTTTTTCATTTGTTGTGTAAGATTCGTGATTCATTTGTTTCTCCTTAACCTTTTTTAATTTGTATTCCTTGTGTGTTGATTGTAAAATTATCGTAATAAATCAAATCGCCAATTGTCACAACTTTCAATTGTTTCATTTTTAAGCCGTCAAGCACCATTTTTAAGCCTATTGTTATGTTGTCGGAATTGTTGTGGAAAAGCACAATATCTCCTGCTGTAGCACGGCTTAAAACACGTGAAGATAACTCGCTTGCTGATAAACCTTTCCAGTCCAAACTGTCCACACTCCATTCAATGCAAGATATCCCCAAACTTTCACAAACTTCAATCAAATCATTATTGTAATATCCATAAGGCGGACGGAACAATTTTGGTTTTTCTCCTATCAAATTTTCTATCATATTGATATTTGTTTGAAGTTCTTCTGTGATTTTTTGACGGCTCAATTTTGTCATATCCGGGTGTGTGTTGCTATGCAAACCAATTTCAAAACCACGATTATGTATTTCTTTAACCTTGTCAGGAAATTTTTCAACCCAAAAGCCAACAAGGAAAAATGTTGCTTTGATTTGATATTCGTCACATATATCCATGATTTGACTGGTTTTGTCCGCACCCCAAGCAGCATCAAATGAAATTGACAATTGATTTTCGTCTGTTTTAACAGCATAAATAGGCAACTTTCTACCCTTGTTGAAATAAGCAGCAGAAACTGGCACTATACCTGCAAAATTTAGCACACAGCCACAAACAACAGTGACAATGCCAATTATTGCAATCAGCATAATTTTATGTTTTGATTTCACTGATACTCTCCTAATATAACATAATCTAGTTTTAACTCCGCAAAAAAATGACATCGCTTTTTGGCAAAAACACAGTAAAAAAAAGAAATTCAACATATAAATGTCGAATTTCACACAATCATATATTTATATTCAATATTTTAAAGGCATTTCCTTATATGCTCAAGCGCATTTTTTTCCAATCTGCTCACCTGTGCTTGAGATATTCCAACCTCATCGCTAACTTCCATTTGGGTTTTGCCAACAAAATAACGCAAATTCAATATTTCACGTTCTCTATCATCTAAAAGTTTAATTGCATCAAGCAAATCGGTATGGTCAATCCATTTATCAACTGAATGCTCTGTATCTGCGATTTGGTCTGCCAGTTTCATTTCTTCGTCACTTTCGCTCAACAAAGCATCATCTAACGACAATGGCGAACTGATTGCATCAATCGCATCATACACTTCCCTAATTGTTAAATTTAAATCTGTTGCAACTTCTTCAATACCAACTTCATCTGCTCTATCTTGTTGCAATTTTTCACGGCTTTTCATCACTTGATAAGCAGTATCTCTTAAACTTCGGCTAACCCTCATTGCTGAAGCATCTCGCAAAAAGCGCTTTATTTCCCCTATAATCATTGGCACAGCATAAGTGGAAAACTGCACGTTTAAAGACACATCAAAGTTATCAATCGCCTTCATCAATCCAACACAGCCTACTTGAAAGATATCGTCCATATTCTCTTTGCAATTGACAAATCTTTGTGCAATTGAAAGCACCAATCTCATATTACAAAAAATATAATAATCTTTTGCGTTTTCGTCCCCAGCCTTGATACGTTGCAAAAGTTCAATAGATTGTTGATTTGTTATTTTTGGCAAACTGCTTGTATCAACACCACAAATATAAACACGTTTTGACATATTTACCTCGTAAATATTGTGCCTTTGTGGTTCACTATTATTCGTTTTTATTTAAATTTGTTAAATAACGACAAATTTTTACAATATAACAAAACAAAAGCAATTTTATTTTTATGATTATCAAAATGCCTTGATTTATAATTTGAGCATGGAAATTTATATTGAAGACTTTATTTTGCAAAACACACTTATCAATTTCTGTTTATTAAGACTGGTTCAAATAACAACCAAATCAAAAACAAATTTTTTCCTTTTATTATTGTCCAGTTTGATAGGTGCTGGTTTTAGTGTGCTTTCTGCCAGTGTGCTAACAAATCATATAATTATAAACCTATTAAAATTTGTCTGCGCAATGCTTATGATTAAACTAGGCTTTAAAACAAAATTTAAGCAATTTATCATCAATTTTATATTGCTGTTTGCTTATACTTTTGCCCTTTGCGGTCTTGTGACAAGTTTGTCTTCAAACAGTTATTTAACATCAGTAGGCATTGTGGTTGCAAACAAAATTAACCTATGGTTGATAATGCTCTTCTGTTTAATATTTAGTTACATATTTGAAATGGTTGCAAAACACATAAAACTTTCCATGCAATTGAATAACTTGATTTATCAAATAAAATTGATATCCAACAACAACACCATTAAAATCAATGCTTTTCTTGACACTGGCAATATGCTGAACATTGACGGACAACCAGTGCTTGTGCTTGACTTATCAAGTTATTTAGCACTTACCAAACAAACATACATTGATTTTTTGTTAAAGCAATCTGACAAAAACTTAAACTTGCAAACAGTTGCTGGTTCAAGCAATTTAAAGCTCGCACAAATTGACGACATGCAAATAAAAATCAATGGAAAAATAAAAAACTTTAAAAATCAATTGGTTGCCATCAACACATCAGACAAGTTTATCAATACCAACTATCAAGCACTTATTTCCCCAGCATTTTTATAAGGAGTGAATATGAAATTAAAACAATTATTAAATTCTTTCGTCAACAAAACAAAATTATTTTTCAAACGCATTTATTTAAAAATTTTCAAGCCTGACTTTTTGCGTCCAGACAACATTGTTAACTATATTTTTACTGCCGAAAGTTTGCCTGAACCGTTGGATATTTGCGCCGAACAAGAACTTGTAAAAGCTTTTCAAGAAGAAAACGATTTAAGTGCAAAAGCAAAATTAATTGAGCATAATTTACGTTTGGTTATGTATATTGCAAAACGTTTTGAAAGCAAAAAACTTAACCTTGAAGACCTTGTTTCTGTTGGTTCAATAGGCTTGATAAAAGCGGTTGATAGTTATAAATTGGATAAAAATATCAAACTTGCCACCTATGCCAGCCGATGTATTGAAAATGAGATTTTGATGTATTTACGCAAAGTAAACAAAACACTCAACGATATGAGTTTAGACGACATTTTGGCTGGCGATGATGACGGCAACAATCTCACACTTGGCGAAACCATTCCAGACCCAAAACCAGCTTATGAAAACATTGAACTTGAAAATGAAAAAAAATATTTGCTTGAATGTATCCAAACTTTGAATGAACGTGAAAAACGCATCATGTGTATGAGATATGGTTTGAACGGTTTTGATGAACTCACGCAAAAAGAAGTCGCCGATAGCATGAATATTTCTCAAAGTTACATCTCTAGGCTTGAAAAGAAAATTTTAAACAAACTGCACCACCAAATGATAAACAATAAATAGCAAAAAGTAAAAAAATGCGCCATTAAACAACGGCACATTTAAAATAAATATGTATTTAATCAACCAATTTGTTATCAATGACAATTGGAGAACCAACATGGTATCCATACAAACGTTTCATAGCATCTTTATTTGCAAGTGTGATATAAATCATGTCGCCATATTTGCCAACTTTTTTGCCTGACAATTTCACACTTTTAATCAACAAAAACTGCTTTAAGCATTCCCTTGCAGGGATTTCGTTTAAAATGTTAAATGAAAAGAATTTAAAATACTCTTCCGCTTTAAGTTTTATGTTGTAATTATAATCATAGACGTATTCGCCAACTTGCAAAACCGCATGCGTAAATGTGTGGCGGAAATATGTACAATCGATTTCGTCAATAACTGGCGCTGTTGCTAATCCTGCAACAACCTTGGCATCTTCTACACCACTTTTTGCCAAACCTACAGCCATAAAAAATGAATTTGAAAAGCACAACATTGGCTCTACTTTTGCTTTTTTTGCTATATCATTAATCTTTTTATCGTCAAGCATATATGATAATTTGCCATTTTTGCGAAGATATTTGATAACTTCATTTTTATTTAAAGCCAACTCAACCGCACTTCTTTTTACCAAATTAAACTTATTTATGCGTGTCCTTTGAAACAATAACTCCATTGCCATAGAAATGTCATAATCAGAGAATTTTCCGAACAATGACTTTTGCTTAAGCATCGGCAAAAGTTCATTTCTTTCTTCCAACTTACGCATCTTTTCAACTTGTTCACATGTCAATTTCATGCTTTAATCATACCACTATTTTTGAATTTGTCAAGATTTGATTTTTAATACCTTTTCTTTTTAGCAATTAGCACAACAGCGATTATCACAAACACCAAGGCAATAACAACTGAAAATGTAATGTAAAATTGCTTTTGCGATAACATTTTGTTTAAAGTTGATTCTTCTTGACTTGGTTTTTCATCTGTTGTTTGATGAATATTTATCAAGCAAGTTGTTTCAATATAATTATCCTTATCTTCACCAACATAAACAATATATGCTGAATTTAAATCAGCAGTAATTTTGATTGTTGCATCTGCCCAAACCCAACCTGTTGGCAAAGCAATATCAGCCAAAACAGTTGCTGAACCCGTATCAATTGTCACTTGCTCAAACTCTTTGGTGGGTTTATTTGCTTTTTGTATTGTGAAATTAAGCCTAACATCGTTGCTAAAATTGCCAATACCTAGGACTTTAACAATAGCAGAGTCCCCTGCATTGATATTGTTTTCATATTCCAAATGATAATCTACATCTTCCACTAATGTTACACCATTAAATTGGGCAGTAACTTTTGGCTTTTGTGGTTTAGTGTTGTAAGTAAAACTGCCCAAAACATTTATATCGCAACTTTGTATATTTGCTGGTGTGATGTTAAATTGAACCTTTTTTACGCCTGTATATTTACCTGTGCCTTTGACAATAATTTGTGCCTGACCAACATTTATATTATTAGAATATTCAATAACATAATCTTTTGATTCAAGCAATTGAATGTTTGACACTGTCACCTGAATTTGTGGTTCTATACTGCTCCCTGTGAACACGTAATTTGCAACATTAGAAATTTCAGCCTCAGAAATATCAATTTGTGATTCAGTTTCTTCTACCAGTGAAGTGAATGCTTTTATCCTAGCCGTGCAAGAACTTAAATTGCGCCAACCTGAACTTGTTTTTTCAAAAGATTGACTTGAACAATGTGCTAATCTTAAAACTGCACCACTATCCCCATTCAAACGTACAACAACACCAAACTTGCTATTTGCTGTTAATTTTACTGGTGATGTTAAACTTATAGTTTTATAACCAGATGTTTCAAAACTTGCTGTTGCGGTTGCAGACAAATTGCCTGATGTCGGATCAGATGTATCAGTTAAATTTGTATAAATCTCAACATCACAACTATAATTTTTGCCAAGCACAGCTACGTTCACCGCTTTTAAATATTCAGCATGTTCACCATCCCCCTTTTTTGCTTGATATATATTGCCTGCAAATTTACAATTTTTAGTATAATTCAAAAAGTCGTTAAACTCATAATCATAAAAATAGTTATAGTCATATTTATCTTTTTTTTCAAACTTAAAAGCATAAACAAAACTGCTTATGCTTGTGTCATACGACAGATAAAAATATGGCAGGCTATTGTAACTGTTTTTAACCAACCAACCTCCATTTTGAGTTGCCCCATTGGGTTCAAAATTTGTTGCTAAAATATTATCGTCCCAGCCAATTAAAGTGCAAGCATGTGGATAAACATCATCACCTGTTTCATTTTTGGGATTATAATAATACTTTTCTCTCACATTATTATACGAAAATGTTACTGCACCATATTTCACAATCGCATTTTTAATTGCAATTATTTGCTGATCTTTTGATAAATTATCATTATAAATTTGTGAAGATTCAACAAAACGATAAGCAGAATTTTCAAAGCAATCAGCATTTGCACTAATATTATTATAAATTGGTCCACACCATTGTGAAAATAGAGTTTCAGCATATGTTGGATTGCCTGAAGCTTTTAAATAGTCTGTGCTTGAATATTCACCAGGGGTATTGTTCAAGGGGTCGGCATTCCTTTTATATCTGCTGTATCCAACAGCAATTGGAGACAAAGATAAATTTGTATTATTTACCGTTGAATCAATGCCAGATTTTAATATTGATGTTTCTGCCACTGCTATACTTGAATATGCCCAACATAAGTTTGTATCCCCCTGATCTTTAACAGGAGTGACAATATTTATGTCTCTGCTATCATAACTGGCAGGCAGTGAAGCTGTAGAAGACACTGATAAAGCATAACTTGATGAATTGCTAAAAATACAAAATCCCACACAGCCACAAACTGTGCAAATCAATGCTATTAATGATAGAGCGGATATTTTTAATCTTTTCATAAAATTAGTATATCATATTTATTTACTTTAACTCTATCATTTTACTTTGTTTAAATGAATTTTTCAAACAAAAAAAATAGGCAAAATTGCCTATTTTAAACATTTATTGTGTTGCGCTTTGCCAAAATATCTGACTGGATATTGAGAGCATCATTCACAAAGTCTTGATGCAAATCACACAACATTCTATATTCACTGTTCCTATACTTAACATTCCAACGCTCTGTATGCAATGCTTTTACAATCTTATAATATTTATCATCTGGTTGTTTAGCACTTTGTAGGATTAACGGAGCTGTTGAAATATGCATACCATTCAATATCATAAACAACTCATAATATGATAAAAAACGTTTTTCTTTATTCCTTTTATACAGTTGTCTATAGGCTGTAATTGATAAAACTTTGGGTGTGCCGTCCTTAGATTTGTCACAAGCCTTAATAAAATCTTCAGCATACATTTTGCAAAGTTTGCTATCTATGCTACGATAAGGATTATTTTCTGCTTTTTCTGGCAAATCGTCATCATAATCATTATCCATATTACCATCATACGCATATTTCAATCTATCACATATTTGCTCTGCTTGGTTTGCAGGCATAAATCGAACACAAGCCACAACCTCTTCTGCTGTCATATTGTTTTTGATTGCAATGTTGACAAATTGGTTAATGCTATCTTTTACACTGTCAGGCAAAATTTCAAATTCACGTTCTTTCATGTGTTTAACACCTTCAATCATGTATTTGATATCTGCTTCTTCTTTCGCTTTTTTTAATTCTTCAGGTGTCAATTTTTTTGTATCAGGTTTTTTTGCTTCTTCCATCATAACAAAATGATAACACACAACAGTTGTTTTGTCAAATCTAGATTATTTTAATCAAAATTAATTTGTTGATATATTGCATATTTTAAAGACTTTTTGCAAAACAAAATAAATTAACCTAAATGTTTAATTAATATTTGCAATCAATTAACCAAATATTAACTAAACGCAAAAAAAAGAACGAGAGGGTTAATCTCGTTCTTTTAAATATTTATATCTCAACTTCAAAGGTACATCACGTTTTTTGTTCCCATATTTTTTTAACGAGTGTTATGTTCACTCACACTATTCAAGATAACTTTAAGTTATCAAGTCGACTTTAAAGATATGCTCTTTAAAAGGAGGTGATCCAGCCGCACCTTCCGATACGGCTACCTTGTTACGACTTCACCCCAGTCATCAGTTTTACCTTCGGCAGCTGCCTCCCTTGCGGGTTAGCTCACTGACTTCGGGTACCCCCGACTCCCATGGCGTGACGGGCAGTGTGTACAAGACCCGGGAACGCATTCACCCCGACATGCTGATTCGGGATTACTAGCAACTCCGTCTTCGTGTGGGCGGGTTGCAGCCCACAGTCTGAACTGGGCCCATCTTTTTGAGGTTAGCTCCACCTTGCGGTATTGCATCTCTTTGTAATGGGCATTGTAGCACGTGTGTAGCCCTAGGCGTAAGAGGCATGATGATTTGACATCATCCCCACCTTCCTCCGTATTATCTACGGCAGTTTCGCTAGAGTTCTCAACTGAATGTTAGTAACTAGCGACAGGGGTTGCGCTCGTTGCGGGACTTAACCCAACATCTCACGACACGAGCTGACGACAACCATGCACCATCTGTATGGATGTTATATTGCTATAACTTCACCGCTTTCACGGCTATGCATCCTATGTCAAGCCTAGGTAAGGTTTTTCGCGTAGCGTCGAATTAAACCACATGCTCCGCTGCTTGTGCGGGTCCCCGTCAATTCCTTTGAGTTTTAAACTTGCGTTCGTACTCCCCAGGCGGCATACTTATCGCGTTTGCTACGACCCTGACTTTGTCGATAAAGCCATAGTCTAGTATGCATCGTTTAGGGCGTGGACTACCAGGGTATCTAATCCTGTTTGCTCCCCACGCTTTCGTGCCTCAGCGTCAGTTACGTCCCAGTTGACCGCCTTCGCCACCGGTCTTCTTACTAATATCTACGCATTCTACCGCTACACTAGTAATTCCGTCAACCTCTTCCGCACTCTAGTCACCCAGTATCCGATGCAGTTCCGTGGTTGAGCCACGGGCTTTCACATCGGACTTAAATAACCGCCTACGCACCCTTTACGCCCAGTTATTCCGGACAACGCTTGCTACCTACGTCTTACCGCGGCTGCTGGCACGTAGTTTGCCGTAGCTTTCTATTAGAGTACCGTCACTATCTTCTTCCTCTAATACAGAAGTTTACAATCCGAGGACCTTCATCCTTCACGCGGCGTTGCTGGGTCAGAGTTGCCTCCATTGCCCAATATTCCTAACTGCTGCCTCCCGTAGGAGTCTGGACCGTATCTCAGTTCCAGTGTGGCCGATCATCCTCTCAGATCGGCTAAGCATCATGGTCTTGGTGGGCCGTTACCTCACCAACTAACTAATGCTACGCGAGCTCATCTCTATTCGATAAATCTTTCACCCCTAGTACATGTGTACCTGTGGTCCTATGCGGTATTAGCAGTCGTTTCCAACTGTTGTCCCCCAGATAGAGGTAGATTACTCACGCGTTACTCACCCGTCCGCCACTAAGGGTAAGTTCTCCACACAGTGCACTATACTCTACTTTCGTAGTCGAGAACACTCTGTGGAAAACCTAACCTCCGTTCGACTTGCATGTTTAAAGCACGCCGCCAGCGTTTGTCCTGAGCCAGGATCAAACTCTACAAAAATGGTATTGAAAATTTATCTTGCGATAAACAAACAATCTTTGTAAATACCTTGCTCATTAAGCTTGGCTAATTTTCGTTGTTCAAAAAACTTGGAATTGGCAGAAACTTTTGTTCAAATTTCTTACCATAGTACCTATTAAGATATAAATTGTTCTTACAAACCTTATCGGTTTGGCTCCTGAATTGCAAGGCAATTTTCATGCCCCTTTATTTCAAGTGCAAGATTAAGATACCACATTTAAAATCTTTTGTCAACACTTTTTTCAAAACTTTTTTAATTTTTTTTAAAATTTTTTTGAAATTTGTTTAAAAGTTTTAAACGGCTCTTAAAAAATGCTTTCTTAATTCAAAAGCATACGTATAGTACCATACCCAAAATCATTTGTCAAAGGTTTTTACAAACTTTTTTTAAAAATTTTCAACTTTTTTTAAAATTTTACAAATTTAGCCCAAAATCGCCTAAATTATAGTGTGTTATTGCAGTTTAATGTCTTCATATTTGCCTTGTTTTGCAATAAAAAAGCGAAAAATTATTTGGTTTGCTATTAAATTTTTTAGTTTTGCAACGTTCAATCACGCATCTTAAAAACAAAAAAGTGAAGAAATTTGCATCCTCACTTTTTATTTTTCAATTTACAATATATCATTTGATCTGGCTATGTTAAACCATCAAAATCACAAAAGTCAAAAACAATCATCATTTTTATATCTGCTGGAAGTTCATATCTCTTAATTTTTCTATTCATTTAACGAGATATAAATATTTAACTATATAAATTGGAATGTTTTTTATAACTATATGCATTGTATATTTGTCAACATATCTTAAATAATAGATTTTTCAAAATATTAAAGCCTTGATGTCAGGTTTGCCAACCAATTTTATCAATTAAACTGCAAGGCTAACCATAATGTCAACTGCTTCTTGAATGGTCATCTCGCCCAAAGTTTTTGTTGAGCCTGCAACATGTTTATCTGCTTTACCCTTTAAGTCAATCACTCCTGCAGTTTCAAGTTCAGCCAATGTTTTTGCTGTTTTGCCTGTTTCAGTGTTGCCATTAAACACTTCATCAATTTGTTTTGAAAGGTTTGTAACCTTATCGCTCAAGTCAATCAAAGCAAGCACACCGCTCACTGCTTTACCTGAATTGTCCTTATAAACACCGTCAACAAGTGTATAATCCAATGCTTCAGCAATTGTAAGGTTGTTTACCGCATCAACCATGCCAGAAACTGTTGTTCCCTTTTTGATTAATGTTGCCATAGTGCCAGTAATTTCAATTGACCCATTGTACACTTTGCCGTCACGCACTTCATAATCCATAACATCGGCAATTGTCATATTGTTGATTTTGTTTTGAAGCCCTGAACCCATATTGCCAATTTTAAGGTCAGCAATGGCTTTTAACACACCTTTAACTTGATTTCCGTTTGCATCTGTGACCGAATTGTCGCTGTTGATTGTGTAATCTAACACATCAGCGATTGTCATATTGTCAATTTTGCCTTGCAATTGGTCTGCCATGTTGCCAACAGTTAAATTTGCAATGGTTTTAAGCACACCTTTAACTGGATTGCCATCTTTATCTAATACTTGGTTGCCAGATATTGTGTAATCTAAAATATCAGCAATTGACAATGTTTGAATATCATTTGAAAGTGTGCCAACTGTATAACCAGCAATTTTGCCCATAATGCCTGTCACTTCACTGCCATTGTCATAATATTTGCCGTTTTGATATGTGTAATCTAACACCTCATACACTTTCATTGTTTTGATTGTGTCTTCCAAGGTGTTCAATTCTTTAACTTTCTTTTTGGAAATTGTTGCCACTGCCCCAGTAACTTCAGTTTTAACGCCATCAACTGTTTTATAAACTTTGTCTGCAGTTGCGTCGTACTCATAGTCAAGGAAATCAGCAAGATACATATCGTTAATGATATCGCCAAGGTCGTTAACCTTTTTAATTTCCTTATCCGCATCGCTGATTTTGATGATTGATGGCAAAACGATGCCAAATGCGGTTTCAAGACGTTTGATTGTCATATTGTCGCCAAGATGAGTGATATAAACTGGCAAACCTTGAAGCAAAGGCACATCTTTAAGGTCAAATTTAACTTTGCCATCAACCGGCACTTTTGTTAAATCTTTAACCTTTACTGCCCCATTTTCAATTGTTGCAAAGGCAACTTCCTCTGTACAATCTTTATCTGCATAAACTTTGTCACCATTAAGGTATCCAGTTTTCACGTAAAGGGTCAAACAGTCATCAAGCAATTTTTCAACATCGCCAGATGGGGTGTAAAGTTCGCTTAAATCGTTCATTGCAACATCGTTCAAAACATCACTTATTCCTTCGCCAATTTTATTAAGTGGCTTGGTTTTAAGTTTTTCGATGTTTATGCCTTTGATTTCAGACGGAATTGTATAACCAAAATCTTTTTCAAAATCTTCCAACGTGTATTTGTCAGAATTGTTTGAAATATACATTGCCTTTGAAACAAGTTTGCTTAATGTGATTTTATTTAAATCTTCACTGCCCAAATCTATATTTGTTTTAAATGTGCTATTAATCCATTGTGGTGTTGCTTTGTAGTAAGCCAAAAAGCCAACCCCCACAATTGCACCAATGCCAAGCAAAATGCCAACAAATGTGCCCAAAAAGAAAGGTCCAAGTCCACTACGGCGCTTATATTTCCTTTCAATTTCTCCAATGCGTTTACCCATATTCTACCCCTTAAATTATTTGATTTATCTGCACAAAATGCGTTCAAGCAAATCAAACCTTTGTTAATTTTATTATGTCACAAAAAAGCACAAAAAGAAAACATTTTTGTGCTTTATTTTAAATTTAGATGTCGAATATTCAAACTTATATGCAAACAATTTGTTGACTTTAATAAGTTTAAGCAAACTTTATGGGTTTAGTTGCTTTGGCAATACATTTATTATTTATTCAATAATATTTATTAAATCTTTGTAAGAAACCTCGTTTTTTAAATTTTTAGCATTTTTAGTACTATTAAATTATGACTATACTGCAACCTGGATTTAACAAATACAATTCCCTATCCGCCAACAAATCTGGGCAATAGTTGATTGCTATTTTGCGAGTTATGTTATGTTCTGTCCAATTGTCGCAACACACAAAATCTTCAATCATACCACGATTTTTTAGATTTTGACATTCTCGCAAAAATTCACGTTTGATTGCCCCACCAACACCATGACTGCCATAGCCATGGATAACTTTCATAACCTTGTATCCGCCCTTTTTGTAAGCATCAACTTCAACCAAAAATTCAGCAATGGCTTGCTTAACTGTTTGATTTTCACTTTTTATATCTATTGTAATAAGTTTCATAATAAAAATAATATTACGTTTTTTTGTTTTTAGCAAACATTTTGCCTTGTCTAGACCTTGCAAATGACGTGTTTTTTGTGAGTTCACCAATTTTGAATTGTCAAATACCTTTTTAGAACATTGCAAAACAAATTGAATATTGACAAAATAAATATTTTGTTGTATCATATTTTTATGAAAAAATTTGACAATCCAATTGAAGTTTTAACACAAAGGATACAAAACCACATTGACAATGGTGGGAACATTTATCAACCAAAAAGGCAATTGCCATATTATGATTATTTGCACGCATTAAAACAAAGGTTTTCAAAACGTGATGGTGTGAAATATGAAATGCAAGATATTTATAAGATGTGCGGGTTCGATTTTGACCCTGAATATGCTGAACATCTTGAAATAATGGCAGATTTGCAAGATTTGGCTGACAAAAACAATTATGTTGACAAACTTTCAAATTTTAAACAAACAAAGCCTGAAACTTATGGCAGACTTTGCACCCTTGCAACAAAACATGGCACTTGTCTTTATGACTTTTTGGTTTTAACCACAGGTTTTAGGTTGAAGGAAGCACACATTGACATTGACTATGAAAAAGCATTGGTTGCTCGTTTGAAAAAAGCCTACCCTGACCGCAATTTGACAGGTATCCGCCGTGAAAATACTGACTTGTATGAAATGCTCCGCCACCTTAAACGTTATAAATATCCAACACTTTCAATGGCTGAAATTATTGACATATTGGGCTTTACAAACAGCCGTATGCTTACAGACAATTATTTTAATGTTGACGAAGCAAGCACACTTAAACAACTTGAACTTATGTACCCTAACAAATTTATCGACCAATCACTTTATAAAAACAAAGAGTTCTATTATAGGTTGATTAAAATTTCTGTGATTAAAAAAATCAGTTTGATTGAATATCTAAACCACAATGGTTACACCTATTTGCAAGGGAATATGGTTGCAAGGCTTGCTC
>JBNMLD010000013.1:0-19802 GCA_050874685.1 Candidatus Onthoplasma sp.
ATTTAATTGTTTTTTTATTAATTTTTATAAAAAAATTGTATTTTGCCTAAATTTTTAATGAGAAAAAAATAAATTTAACGCACAATTTAACTTTAAATATTTGACTTAAAATTATAAAAGATTTAATATTAACTTGTAAAAAAGGAGAAATGTTATGGCAGAAAAGAAAAATACAAAATCAACAAAAACAACTACCACAACAACAAAGAAAAGTGGAAGCGGTTGGTCTTTGAACAAGGTTTCACTTTGGGTTATTATTGCTGTTGCTGTATTGTATTTGGTTTCAATGATTCTTTCATTGGTTGGTATCAACTTCAAAGTTGTTGCTGCCCTTCAAGGTGTTGCAACTGCAATCATGATTTGTATTGTTGCTGTTTTGGCATGGCGCTATGTGGCTAAAAAACAAACAGTTTGGAAAGTTTTGTACATTGTTTGTTTATTAGTTGTTATCGCTGGTGTTATCATTCCATTGATAAAATAGCACATTAAAAAACTGGCTTTGATGTCAGTTTTTTTATTGGGTTGGGCAATAAGTCAAGTTTGTAAACATCAGCAAAATAAATTGGTTTATTGCTGTATTTAAATGTCTTTTATTATGCGATGTTGAATTATTTTACACCAAGATGTATTGTTAGATCGTTATTTTTAAAAATATATTTTTTTGGCATTATATTTGACATGTTAATGGTTTAATTATATAATTAAAACATGAAGAAAGCATTAAAAACAATATTTATAGTTATTTTATGTTTGGCTGTCGCTGGCGGAACGGGCTATTTGTTTTTTTTAAATATGTCAAAATCGGTGTCAGCATTTGAAAATGTAAATTCTTTTACAAGCGACATTAATCAAAAAGAATTTAACTTAGACATGCAAAAAGTTGCATTGACAGGTGGTAGTAGATTTAATCTTATGATAACCAGTTATCAAGATATGATTGAAATAACATATAGTTTAAATTCATATTTAATAGGTTATCACAATGCAAGTGCTGAAACAAAAATTGTTGAAAAATTGTCAACATTGTCATCAACACAAAATACCGTAAAAACCATGGCAGAAGAGTATTTTGTGAAGTGTAATGGTGAAGCATATAACAAAGTTGTTGGGGCAAATGATTTATACGAAAGTTTTGCACATTACATAGCTGAGTGTGCTGAATTTAACCAATATGTGCAAGATAAAATAAAGGCAGAAATCTTAACATATAGCACAGACGTAAAATTTTCAGTTTTTGATGTATATGCAAACGTTGTTAAATTGTCATTGAAAAATTTAAAAGTTAATGACAATGCAGACTTAAGCAATTTGAAGTTTATGCAATCTCACTTTGCATTGAAGGATAACTATCTTTCAACAAACAATGCAAACGGCAATTTTGCAATCGAAAACAATAAGTTTATAACAGCATACAACAAGTGCGACAAAACATCATTTGCAACAAATCTAACAAATAATTTGGCTAACGCAACTGACACAGCATCGTCTGAAGAATTGGTTGCAACACACTATTTGAAAGTGATTTTTGGTGCGTAAAAGGTGAATATGAAAAAAATTTGGATTGGCTTTTTAACTTTGGTTTTAACACTCTGTGGTGTTGTAAGTTTTTCTGCGTGCAGCAAAAACACAACTTATAATTTATCGCAACTTAAAAATAGCTATCAAGCAATAACAGAAGGTTGTTCGTCAGCCACAATTTCTGGCGGAAAAATTCAATTTAATTATGCAAACTTTAAGGTTAATAATGAAAGTTATTTTCAACAAGTTATTTCTTCAACAGCACCATACACTCGATTAACGGATTTTTACAATCCGTTGTTTGAAAAATCTATGAGTTTTGTCTATGAATATATTGATGTTTGTTCAAACAAATCCATCAAGGTTGATGAACAAACAAAATTGTCACTAGATAATGATTTAAATGCGCTTAAGGTTGCATTAAAAAATGTAGATGACCATGTTTCATCTTTGGCTGATAATGTAAAATTTGTATATAATGGCGACAAAAATTATACATCAATTGCTTGCTCTCAAAGATATACAGCATTGTTTAATTCTTATGATGCGTTGTTCAGTTCTGCATTAAATTTCAGTTATGATATTTCAAACATTTATTTCAATTATGCTGTTAAAAGTGCATTGATTGATTATTCAAAACAAACAGTTGAAGAATTTAACGCAAGTACTGCGGTTATAAATTTAAAAAGCCAAACAGACAACCAAATTTTAAACTTAACACGTGCGTATTTTAATGCTTATGTTAAAGGCAATGCGTTGACATCAACATTTGTAACACCAAATGCAGGTCAATATGCAAAACCAGACCAAAACTACAAAGATTTTTCAAATTCAGTAAGCCAAGTTAGTTTAGATGCTTCTTTTGAGGCAAGTTTGCCTGAAAAAATGGAAATAATCAACATAGACCAGACATTGAAAAACAAATTTTATGAACAAAGTGTTGCGTTATCAAATATTCAACAAATCATGAACAACGATATCAAAGTTTACCAAATCGCACTCAACGATATTGTGTATTTGGATAAAAAAGCAGACCCAAATGCAACAGATTATGAAAAATTTTGTGTTCAAATGATTGAAAACCACAACTATATTGTGCAAGAATATAACAAAGTGTTGGTTAATTTGATAGCAATTATTAATGAGGCAGGAGTTTAAAAATGACACAACAAGAATATCTTGAATTAGCAGATTTATTGTATCCTAACGTTAAGGATACATCTTTTTACTTAAACAAATATAAACCACGTAATTGTGCAGGTGAAGTTACACGTCTAGCCCCAAGTCCAACAGGATATTTGCATATCGGTCAATTGTATCAAGCAGTTATACACTCATCATTGGCAAGGGCAACAAATGGAATTTTCTATTTACGCTTGGAAGATACAGATAACAAGCGAGAAGTGGAAAATGCTGGGCAAATCGCATATGATATGTTGAATAGATTTGGTGTGTTTGCAGATGAAGGCTATCGTGGGGACAATTTGCCCGAAACAGGCGATTATGGCCCTTATGTTCAATCAAAAAGGTTGGAAATTTATCGTTCTTTTGCGCATGAACTTGTAAAAAATGGCGGTGCTTTCCCATGTTTCTGTGGTGCATTGGCTGATAAGGCTGAAATTCTTAAAAAGCGTGAAGAAGAATTGGAAGAGAATGCCGATTTGGAAGTAAAAGACCCTTGCCGTGATTTAACGCTTGATGAAATCAAGGCTAATCTTAAAGCCAATAAACCATTTGCTTTAAGGCTTAAATCTACTGGCAATATTCAAAAAGAACATGAAGTTAATGATTTGATAAAAGGCAAAAAAGCAGTGCGTGAAAATGCAAAAGATGACGTGCTTATCAAATCAAATGGCATACCAGTTTATGCTTTTGCACATGTTGTTGATGACACATTGATGGGCACAACAACAGTTATACGTGGGCAAGAGTGGTTTCAGTCATTGCCTGTTCATTTGGAAATTGCTCAAAAATTTGGCTTTAAACCATTTAAATATGCGCACACCCCAAGCATTTGCGTGCTTGATGAAAACGGCAATAAACGTAAGATAAGCAAAAGGAAAGACCCATTTGCAGATGTTCGTTTCTTCCTTAAGAAAGGCTATCCAACAACAGCGGTAGTTGAGTATTTGATGAATTTGTTGAACAGTGATTTTGAAATGTGGAGAAAACAAAATCCAACATTACCTTATACTGAATTTCCATTTAGTTTGAAAAAAATTGGTGTAACAAACCCAATGTTTGACTTTGCAAAAATAAATGACATTTCAAAAACAATAATCTCAAAAATGACAGCTGACGAAGTGTATAATAATGCTTTGAACTGGGCTGAGGAATGGGATAAACAATCTTATGAAATTATCAAAAACAATAAAGAAGTTTTGCTTTCTGTTTTGGACATCGACCGTGGTGGCGACCGCCCACGTAAGGATATAACATATTTTAGCGAAGTACTAGATTTGTATGATTATGTCTTGCCTGGTTTTAAACCAGATTTGTCATCAATAAATTATGGACAAGCAAAACTTGGCAATTTGCATGAATGTTTGAAAGAATATTGTTTAAATTACACCGAACTTAACAGCAATCAAGAGTGGTTTGAAAATTTAAAACAAATTGCAAATAAACATTTGTTTGTTGATAACAAAGTTTACAAACAACAACCAGATGCTTATGCTGGCAGTGTAAGTGATGTGGCAAAATTTGTGCGCATTGCTATCACTGGACGTGAAAATAGCCCTGAATTGTATTCAATAATGAAAGTTTTGGGCGAAAAAGAATGCAAAACTCGCTTAAACAAAATGGTTGACGAGATTGCTACAAAATTATAAATTGATTTACAATCAAAAAACATTATAAATCTATTAAAATCTAAAGAAATGATATACAAAATAAATTTGCAAAAAATGTGATATTTTGTTTAAAATCATTTCTTTTTTTTCTGCCTGATTGATAGAATAGAACATATAAAAGGGGTAAAAATGGCAACAAAAAAAACAGCAACAAAAACCACATCAAAAGCAAAACTAAATATTGATTTTGATGAGGAAAATCAATCTAAAAAAACAAAACAATCAAGCAAAAGGGCACAAAAAAGAGTTGAAAAATCATTAAAAAAAGTTGGGTTTACAGCCATAATTTTGGCAGTTCTGTTCCTGATTGTTGGTGCAGGTGCAGGGTGGTTTGTAACCAAAATTATCTGCAAAAATGATTGCTTTGAAATGATAGGTATGGACGAAATATCAATTGAAATTGGCTCAAGTTATGTTGACCAAGGGGTAAAGATTGTTGCTTTTGGCAAAGATGAGTCCGAATCAGTCAGTGTTGAAACAAACTTAACAAAAAATGCTGATGGCAGTTATACTTCAAATGAAGAAGGAACATTCTATATGATTTACAAATCAAGTTGTTTTAAATATGGACAACTTTTCAAAGTGGAAAAAATACGTCTCATTTCGTTTGTTGAAGCAAGTGAACCTGGCGAAAGGTTAGATTAAAGGGGTGAAGCATGAAAAAGAAAACTTTAAGTGTTATAATTTGCATATTTGCACTTCTGCTTGGCATGGTTGGGGGTGCTTTTGGGTTTACTTATGTAACAATTCCAGACACAGAAACATTAAATGCAAGTTCAGATGTCTATTATTCATATAACGATAATAATTTAACAACCGGCAAACTAACAGGTGAGGCAGGCGAACTTTCAATTCACTTTTTGGAATTAGGCAACAAATACACTGGTGATTGCACATACATTAAGTATGGCGATGTAGATATCCTTATTGACTGTGGTTCAAAGGCTAGCAGTGTGGCAACGGTAAAAAAATATTTGGACCAATATATAACAGATGGAATTTTGGAGTATGTAATCATCACGCACGCACACCTTGACCATTACGCAGGCTTTGCAACAAGTGGCAAGGTATATGGCATATTTGATTTATATCAATGCAAAAACATAATTGATTTTGGCACAGGCACAAATCAAACTGGCAATACATATCAAAACTATGTTGCAAAACGTCAAAATGAAATTGATAATGACGGCGCAAATTATTATCCAGCACCTTCAATTTCCACAAATGGAAGCAATCGTGAATTTGTGATTGATAATGGGGCGACTTCAGGAAGCACATTTAAATTTGAAGTGCTTTACAATTATTATTATGATCATAAAGCAACAACAGAGAATGATTATTCAGTTTGCACACTTTTTACACATAACAGTAAACATTTTTTGTTCACAGGCGACCTTGAAAAAGATGGCGAAGATATGCTGGTTGACAATAACCATTTGCCAACTGTGGATTTGTACAAAGCAGGTCATCATGGAAGCAAAACAAGTTCAAATGAAAAATTGTTGGAAGCAATTCAACCAAAAGTTGTTTGTATTTGTTGCTGTGCTGGTAGCAAGGAATATACAAAAACCGATGCAAATCAATTTCCAACTCAAGACTTTGTAAACCGTATTGCAAAATATACAACTAATATTTATGTGACAACTTTATGTATAGACTATGACAATAATGAATTTACATCAATGAACGGCAATATTATGGTTATTTCACAAATTACACAAACAGAAATCAGTTTAGCTTTCAGCAACAATTCCACCAAATTAAAAGATACAGAATGGTTTAAAGCGCATCGAATATGGCCAGAAGTTCGGGCTGTATAACGTTAGGTAAAAAACAAAAAAACTCTCAGTTTTATGAGGGTTTTTTATTTATTCAATAGTGAATTTTATCAACCAGTCTTGTTTAAACAAGCGATTGTTGGAATGAATATGTAACTATTTTGATTTAATCAAAAGATAATTCTTTTTGCCTTTTTTGAAAAGCTTTCCGTCAATCAAATCTTCTTTTGCAATTTGCATAAATGGGTCAGTGATTGTTTCCCCGTCCATGCTCAAACCTTTTTGTTCAATCAGTCTGCGTGCTTCGCCTTTGCTTGTAACAAATTTTGCATTTAAAAGCAAATCTAACACACCAATTGCTGGCTCAACGATGTCAAGTTCAATTGTTGGGGCATTGTCTTTGTTGATTGAGTTTGAAGCAAACAAGTTTTTACTCATATTTTCCGCCTCAATTGCATCTGCCTCGCCACGAATAAATTTTGTGACTTCAAAAGCCAAACGTTTTTTGCTTGCAACAATATCAGTTTTTATTATTGAACGAACTTCTTCCATAGGAATATCTGTGAAAAGGGCAAACATCATTTCAACACAGGCATCAGGTGTTTGGTAAACACCTTGATAAAAGTCGTATGCTGAAATTTTGTCTTTATCAATCCAAATAGCACCTTTTTCAGTTTTGCCCATTTTTTTGCCTTCTGGGGTCAGCAAAAGTGGGTTGGTTGCACCAACCATAACACGGTTTTTGCCATCAATAAAGTTCATTTTTCTGCCAAGTTCAGTGCCTGCAACAATGTTCCCCCATTGGTCAGCACCGCCCCATTCAAGTGAACACCCATAAGCTTCGTTCAAATGCAAGAAATCGTATGCTTGCATCAACATATATCCCATTTCAAAAAATGTTAATCCGCCTTCAGCAATACGTTTTGCGTAAATTTCATTTGTTATCATTTTGTTCACATTAAAATGAACACCAATATTGCGCATGAAATCAACGTAATCATAACCCTTGAACCAGTCTGCATTGTTCACTATAATGGCTGGATTTTCGCCGTCAAAATCAAGGAAATGACTATAGGCTCTTTTAATGCCTTCAATGTTCTTTTCAAGTTGTTCCTTGCTTAACATTGGGCGCATATCAGTTTTGCCAGAAGGGTCACCAATTGCAGCAGTTGCACCACCAACAAGCACAATAACTTTGTGGCCAGCTTGTTGAAAACGTCTCAAAATTGTGCAAGGTACGCAGTGACCAATATGCATGCTGTCCGCTGTTGGGTCAGTGCCACAGTATAAAGCAATTTTTTTGTTGTCAAGCATGTCCTTCAACAATGCTTCGTCAGTTGTTTGATATAATAAATTTCTATCTTTAAGTGTTTCGTATAAGCCCATTTTTATCTTTTCTCCCATAAACTATCAATCCAATTTTGCACAAGTTCGCCTTCGATAACGTACTTGCCTATAACATAATCGGTTTTTTCATAAACAAATTTTTCAATTTTAGTGTTTTCTTGAATCACAGGTTTGATAACAGTGTTGTTAATCATTGGCACAAGAGACAATGCAACAGCAATGATATTGATGATAATCACAATACATGCACCTTTAACAAGCCCAAACACAAAGCCTAAAGCACGGTTCAAACCACCCAAAACTTTTGTGCGGGCGATATTATCAAATAGTTTGCCAAGTATTGCAAGCACAATTTTGATAACAATAAACAAAAGCACTGCAGAGATTGCCAAAACGCAAATATGTGCAACACCAGCACCAGCAACATCTGAAACAGCTGTCTCGGCAGTGAAATCAACATTTGCTGATGAGAAAATCATATTAACAAGTTGTTTTAAAATCCCATTCATACCAGCGCAAGCATTCATGATTGCTTCTTTGCTGCCAAAACTTGCCACGGAGTTGCCTAAATCAGCATTAACACCGATAATCGCATTTGAAATCTTGCCAGCAATTGCATTTTCCATTCCAAACCAACTGCCAACCCAGTTTGCAATATATTTTGCAAGCCAAATTGAAACAAAAAGGCAAACAACCCAGTTGAATAATGATAGAAGTGATTTTAAAAAGCCTTTTTTAACACCAATAAGTGCAAAAATAAGCACAACTAAAACTAATGCTACATCAATAACTATGCCAACGATGTTCACATTAACCTCCCCTTAAACAAACAAGTTAATTGCCATTACTCTGTAAAATTGTGATTCAAAATTTTGTTTGTTTGATTTATGATAACACAAAACTATTTAAAAGTAAAAGTAATTTGGTAAACTTAATAACAATATATTTGTTTATCAACAAAATAATAAGTTTTAAAACCAAAAATTGCAATTTGTTTGCAATATTTAAATATTTATGAAAAAATTTCCCAAAAGGTATATATCTTTAGGTAAAATTCAAAGATTGGAAAAGATAATGGTTTGCAAATCTGTGCTGAAACAGTAAAGTCTGTTCAATTTTAGTGGATACACAGCAAATAAATCTGCTTAAATTTGTTTAATTTTGTATTTAAAACAAGGGCTTGGAAAATATAATTTAACCGTTAAATTTGGTTGTTAATATTATTTTGTTATGATATAATGAAACATACTGAGGTGAATATGGAAAAGAAAAAAAATTCTAGTTGGAAATCTGCAATGTTTTACATCATAGCGTTAATTCTGGTTGGAATTATGATATATGTTATTGTTGCAAAAAGCAATTCAACAAAGCAAATCAGTTATACACAATTTCAAAATATGGTGGAAACTGGTCAAGTTGCTGAAATTGATGTTTATGGTTACACCATACGTATCAGGAAAGTTGATGGTGTTGATGAACAAAAATTTCCAAGGAATGTTGACGCATACTGCACAATCACTGAAAATTGCGATGTAAATGAACTTATAAACAGTTATAACGACTCAATATCACAAAAAGATAGTGAGGGCAACTTTATTTATGATGAAAATGGTGAACGAAAAGTGCTTGATGGCAAAACGTTCATTACTGCATCTTATGGTTATAAAACAGAAAGTTGGTTTAGCAAATTGTTGCCTTATGCAAGTTTGCTTATCATTGTTGTGATGGGCGTGTTCTTGTTTAAAGGTATGTCTGGCAACAGCAAAGGTTTTGGTTTTGGCAAATCAAAAGCAAAATTGGTTGTAAGTTCAAGTGTAAGATTTTCTGATGTCGCTGGCGCAGAAGAAGAAAAGCAAGAATTGAAAGAAATTGTTGAATTTTTGAAAAATCCAGCACGTTTCACAGAATTGGGTGCACGTATCCCTAAAGGTGTGCTATTAGTTGGCCCACCGGGAACAGGTAAAACATTGCTTGCAAAGGCAGTGGCAGGCGAAAGCAAAGTGCCATTCTTCAGTATTTCAGGCAGTGATTTTGTAGAATTATATGTTGGTGTTGGTGCAAGCCGTGTGCGTGACTTGTTTGAAAGTGCAAAACAAAATGCACCTTGTATTGTATTTATTGATGAAATTGATGCCGTTGGTCGTCAACGTGGCGCAGGTATGGGCGGTGGCAATGATGAACGTGAACAGACATTGAACCAATTGTTGGTTGAAATGGACGGTTTTGAATCTAACAGCGGTATCATTGTGCTTGCTGCAACAAACCGTGCTGACGTGCTTGACCCAGCACTCACTCGTCCAGGCCGTTTTGATAGGCAAATTTATGTTCATTTGCCAGATGTTAAAGGTAGAGAAGAAATCATTAAAGTTCACGCAAGGAATAAACCTTTAAGTGAAGATGTTGATGTTAAACGTATTGCAAGATTGACAAGTGGTCTTGCTGGTGCGGATATTGAAAATGTGCTTAACGAAGCCGCATTGCTTGCAGCACGTGATGGCAGATATAAAATCACAATGATTGATATCCAAGAAGGCTTAAACAAAGCCCTTATGGGTCCAAAGAAAGTTTCAAGTGTTATCACTGAACATGACAAATATATCACTGCAGTTCACGAAGCGGGTCACGCAATTGTAAGCCAAGCACTTCCAAATTGCGACAATGTTCAAGAAATATCAATTATTCCACGTGGCATGGCTGGTGGATATACATTGACATTTGATGAAAAAGATAGCTCACACATGCCAAAAGCGAAATTGCTTGATAGCCTTGCAATGATGTTGGGTGGACGTAGCAGTGAAGAAGTTATGTTGGACGATATCACAACTGGCGCATCAAATGATATTGAAAGGGCAACAAAACTTGCTCGCCGTATGGTTACTGAATGGGGCATGACAGACAAAATTGGTTTGGTTTCATTTGGCGAAGGCGAAGAAGTGTTTGTTGGCAGAAATTATCAAAAACAAATTCCTTATAGTCAAGAACTTGCTTACACTATAGATGAGGAAGTTAAAACAATTATTGACAATGCTCACAAACAAGCCAAAGATATTTTAACAAGCAAGAAAGAAGTTATTGAAAAAGTTGTTAAAATTTTGATGGATAAAGAAACAATTTATAAAGAAGAATTTGAAATGCTTTATAATGGTGCTACAGTTGAAGAAGTTGAACAAGCAATTGATAAAAAAGAACAAGAAAAACGTGAGTATCAAGAAAAGGCAAAACAACAAGCTTTGGAAGAACACAAAGCACGTGATATAAAATCTCGTATTGAAACTGCTGAAGCACTTGCAAAGGCAGGAGTTATCAGCAAACAAGACTTTGAAAAAATCAAAGCAGAAGCCGAAAAAGAAATCGAAAATAAACAGCCTAAAACAGAATCTCAATCAGAACCTACAGCAAAGGTAGATAATGATGAAAATTCATCTAACGAAGGCAAAAAAGAATAGGTTTGTTTAAAACAATTTGCATTGTTTTGAGCAGACTTAAAATTGCTTGATTTTAATTTTAAAAAAGTGTAGAATGACGCTAGAAATAAAATATTGAGTATAAATTTGTTTTAAAGACGCAATATTGTTACAAAAAGGAGAAAAACATGGCAAAAAAAGTTAGTGCAATTGTAAGTTTATCAATCATTGGTGTTTTGATTGTTCTCACAATTATCTTGGCAAACGTTAAATATGATTACAGCATCAAATGCAACACACCTGATAGAATTTACGTTCAAACATCATCAAGTTCACGTAAGGTTGTTGAAGATGATGAATTTAAAAAAATCAAAGGCTATATTGACAATGCAAGCAAAGAAGTTTGTATTTCAGCAATATTCAATGGCAGATTAAATCAAAAGGCTAATATTGTTAGCGAAAGTGAATCTGGCATAACAATGCCAACAGCAGAGGGTTTTTATGTAACTTATGCTTATGATTCAGCACAAGTTTTAAAAGACGGCAAAAAAGACTATAAAAACAGTGAAGGCAACAAATATTATTATCGTGAACTTGTTTTCAGTGTAACAGAAACAGAAGGCGAAACAACTGTTAAAGTTTATGTTAAACCTTATTACACATCATCAGGTGAAGTTTCAACTGAAAATAAATACACAAAATATTATGAATTGAAAGCTGATTTTGGCGACCTTTATTCATATTTAAATAACATTGTTAAATAATCAATTTAAAAAGTGATAAAAAAGTTCAGTGTATTGCTGAACTTTTTTGTTGATGAGTATAAAAAAAGAGAAGCCACAAAAGGCTTCTTTTTATCAATAAAAATTAAAATTTATTTCTTGATTTTTGCAATATAATCAACAACATCTTTAACTGTCTTCATTTTTTCAACATCTTCATCTGGAAGGCTAACACCAAATTCATCTTCAAATGCCATAACCATTTCAACAACATCAAGGCTGTCAGCACCCAAATCTTCAACCAATCTTGAATTTAATGTGATTGTGTCAACTTTTTTGTTCAATGTGTCTGCAATAAGGGCAATAATTTTTTCTTGCATACGTCCTCCTATTGTTTATTTTATATTAACATCATCAAAAAGTAAAGCAATATTTTTTGATTGCGACATTTTTCTTGTTTGTTTGTTAAAATTAGCGCTTTGTTGTCAAAATTATGCCATAAAAATATGATAAAATCATGCTTATGAACATTGAAAAACATAATAGACAAGAGTTGGCAAATTTGATTGAAAAGTATGCCAAATACCAAAAAGTTATGCTGGTTTATGACCAATATACATCAAATCTGGCAATTCAGCAAATATATCAAACCATTAAAGACTTATGTGTTTTTAACAGTATTCAAACTGGTCAAGATATGCAAGAGATTTACAATGGATACAAGTTGTTGATTTTTTTGTGTGAACCTGAAAGTTTTTTGCATTGCAATTTGAATATTGAAGAATTTGTAAATATTGTGATTACAAACACAGATATTTTGCCTTTTTGCCTTGACAGCAAAAACTATATTGCAGGCTCAAAAATTATATTTTTATCTGATAATCTCAATTTAGATAAACCAGCATATTCAAGTTTTAATTTTAATCTGTTTTATAATAATTTGTTGTCGATTTACAATCAAACTGATTGTCAAATAGATATTAACATCAAAGAGATTTCCACAAGAAATTTGTTTCAAATATTAAATAGTCCGCTTAACAATTTTGAATTTGTTGATATCGACATTTTAAGAAAATCAAAATTGACATATCAGTGTTTGCCTATTGTTGATTTTGTATTAATGGCTGGTTTTGACGTGTTTTTCAATGGTATAAAAAATCATACACTATTGATGACAGACCTATATAAATCCATAAAGGAAAATAGTGCGTTGATTGATAAGTACTATGCCTTATCACAAAATGATGCTTTGATAACTATGGTGGAATTAAATTTTGGTTTGATGCAAAATAAAATCAAACATACTTTTGAAAATATAAATGAATTTTTAACATTTGGTTTAGAAAATGATGAGTTAAAAACAATTATATTTGCTGTGCGAGATTATGCAAAAAATTGTTCAGGCTTGTTAAATTATTTGTATTTATATAAGATTTTTGATTAATTTTTGCAATCGACAAAATAAAATTATTTAATCAAATAAAAAATGATTAAAACTCTTTATAAGGTCAAATATATGAATATGAAAAAGATTTGGATAATGATTTTCATATTCATTTTTTTATTGACGGGGCAATCAAACAAAGAGTTTTCTTTGCTTGAATATTTTGATGGCGATTATAGTGCGTATGTTACAACTGCTGAATATGGCGGAACAAACCTAGGGGCTTGTTATATGACTTCAAACAAAAAAACAAAAAATAGAATTGGCGAAAGCATGGTAATTCAAAATTTTGAAGTTGGTTCTGCACTAAAAACATTGCAAGCAAAAGTTATTAAAACTGAATATTTGCCAACAGGTGCAACAGTTGTTTATGCTTACACCAAAGCCATAAAAAATTCTGTTGAAGTTGACAACAAAACAGTAAACATTCAAATAGCATGTTATGACAATTATGTTGTGATAGGCTGGCCTATTATAATGGGAAGTTTTTAGAATTTGACCTATCAAAGAACAAAATAAGGATTTGAGTGTTTAAAAATTTAAAATTTGGTCAATATTGGTTTGTAGGAGGGAGAAATGGATAAATCAAACGGAACTCAAAAGAAAAATATATTTATGAATTATGTCTATGCAAGTTTGGTTGCTTTGCTTGTAATTGCCTGTGCAGTGACCATTGCGATGACTGCAAAAACAGCGCAAAAGCCAACTGGTGATATTGGCGGTGGTGGCAGTGATTTGCCTGTTGCAACTACTACTTACGTTGTCCCAATGAAAAACGCAACAATTCAAAAAGATTTTTCTAGCACAGAATTGCAATTTAATGACACAATGAAACAATGGGAAATTCACAAAGCGATTGACTTTCTTGCAACAGATGAAACAAACGTTTTTGCGGTGGCAGACGGAACAGTGTCAAACGTTTACACAAATTATCTTGAAGGCACAGTTGTTGAAATCACACATAAAAACGGACTTGTTTCAATTTATAAGTCTCTTAACGAAAATTTAAGTGTATCAAACGGCGACAAGGTCAGTGCAGGACAAGTGATTGGAAGTGCAAGTTCAACAATGTCACAAGAGTTAAATTCTGGCAACCACTTGCATTTTGAAATGAAATTGAACGGTGCAAAAGTTGATCCAAACAACTATATTGACTTGGGCACAAAATAAACTAATCAACAATAAAGGGCAATAAAAAACCACTTAAGAAAGGTGGTTTTTTATTGTGATTAACAATAGCCAGATTCATTAGCAATGGCTAAATAGATTGGCTTGTTGATGGATATTAAGCCCAATGATTAATCCGCTGCTGGTGAATATGTTGTAAGCCAATCAGCAGGAGCAGTTGTCCAAGTAGCATTTGCTGCATTGTTTGCTTTTTGAATTGCTTCAACAATGATCGCAATGTTATATGTTTTGTTGGCATCTGCATTTGTAAGACTTGTTGGCACTGTGATTGATGTGACAAAGTCTGCATTGCCATTAGCCGACAATGTGCCTTTATAGTAATAATAATCATCTTCACCTTTTTGCCAACTGTCCGTTGTTGTTGCTGTTACAGCAGTGCTTGCTCCGTCCGCATTTGTAATTGTAAGTTTTGCTCTCACAAGTGCATCTGTTGTGTTTGCTGGTGCACTGATACCAATTGCTTGGTCATATACAGTGCCAGGTAAAGCCTTTCCAGAAAATGTAAGCGCAGATACAGATGCGCCACCTTGAGTGATGTTGATTGTTACAGGGTCGCCCAAAGTGATATCACCGGTTACATTTGCGTTGCCCGTAAAGAAAGCTAAAGCAATACCGATACCGATTGTAGCAATTAGCAAAACGGACAAAGTGATGATTGCGATTGTGGAAGCATTTGCTCGCCTTTTAGTTTGTGTGTTTGTCATAAATTTCTCCTTTATAAGTTGTACACTTGTATTTTGTGAGCAGGATAAAATTTTATTCAATTTTTAACAATTTTATTGTAAATAATAGCAACCACCCCATTTAAAAAACTGATTATTTTCTTTTATGTTCGCCTGTTAAGCATGGTTTAACTGTTCAAATCAAAAGGATAAAAAGGCAAATAAGCACAAAAAAACCAACCGAACTATTGGTTGGCTTTTTATTTTATTTAGATTTTATCAATTATAAACTTGATTTAGTTGCGTCAAGTTTTGTTTGATTGATTTTTGCAGGATTTGTTTTGCGCATTTCTTGAATTATTTCATTTTCTTTAACAGTGTAACCAGTTGAACTTGCATAAGTTTCACTTTCACTTGAAGCTGGGTAAACTGCATCGAACAACATATCAAAATATGTTTCGTGTGTTAAAGGATTTAATTCCATTTTGTACAAATTGTAATCGTTGCCTGTTTTGTTTGATGTTGCAATATAAGCGGAATTGATTTGGTTGAAAGGAACATCAAACATATTAACTTCACCAATATAATATAAGAAATGGATACCATAAGAAGTTATGCACATTGTAACACCATTTTTGCTATTTGTGTTGGTTGTTGCTGGTGTCATGTCTCCAGGATTACCTTCAGTCATCAATCTAACGGCCTCGTCAGTAAATGCAGTTTCCATAGCGCTGTTATCGTTTGTGCCAACAACATAAGGCATGCCTTGGCTTAATGTTGTAGTATCTTCTGTAAAGCGGAACATGAATTGAATAAATTCATCTAATGATGAAACATTGTTATATTCAGCCAAAATTTCATTTAAAGTATATTCTTTTGCATCATCAGCAATCAAACCTGTTGTTGCGTCACGTTCAGTGGCTGTTGTGCGTGCAATTATTGCATCGTAAGCAGTGCGATAAGCTTCATCTGATAATGTTGATTTAATAGTTTCCAAATTTTTGATATCACTTGTTTGATTGTCGTTTGCGTCAACACTGCCGTCACTAAATTTAATCAATGTGTGGATAAAGTAACCAAATTTTGTGTTGTCGCTCAAATCAGGGTGATATAAAATTTCATCTGCTTTTGTGCCAGCATCTTTCATCGCTGATTTGTATGATTTTTCAAAGTTGGCATATTTGTTGTAACTTGTTTCAACCAATGAAACATATTTTTCAATTAAAGCATTGATAGACAATTCATCAGTTGCATTTTTAAGATATTCAGTTCTTACATTTGTCAAATATAATGATTTGATCTTGTCGTTATATGTTTTTGTGAAATATCTGTTTAAAAGGTCTTTTGTTACAGTGTTGTAAGCATTGCCTTTTGAATCACGCAAATATTTTTCACTTGAAATCAAGTCTTGAGCAAGCAAACTGATTGATTTGTTGTAAATTTCAGCTTGTTTATCTTCGTTTGATAAAGAGTCATTGAATTTTTCAAAATAAGTGTCAATAATCAATTGAATGGTTTCGCTTGAACTGAAATCTGACAATGCAGATAAATTGTTTTCGCCCAAGATGCAGGCGAATGAAGGATCTTCTTTGATAATGTAAGAAATATAGTCAACCGACTCGCCATCTACGATTTTTGTTTTAAGTTCAGCACGCTTGCCAGCAAGCTCAGTGTTATAATCTGAGTATTTGTAAGCTGTTTCACTGTTGTCAGAAGAACTATTTTCAGTGATAGTTATGTTTAAGATGCGCTTTGCTTTTTTAACATAATCACTCATTGTGCTGTCCATACTTTCATACAATTCAGCAATGGCATTGTTTACTTGATATGCAGATGGTTTAAATTCTGAATGTTGTTGAGCATATTGATATAGTGATGCTTGATCCATAAGCAAATTCAAAGTTTCAGCAAAAGCTTCTTTTTCCGTTTTGCCAAGTTGACTAACATAATAATTGCGTCCGTAGCTATTGTATGCTGAAAGAAGTTCGTATCTTGTAATATGAGTGTTGCCAACAGTTGCAACAGTTTCGTTGTAATACTTAACACGATTTACAGAGAAGCCAGCGCAACCAGCAAATCCACATGTGATAAGTAATAATAAGCATAAGATAAAAGCATTAAATTTTTTCATTGTGTCTCCAAAAAGTAAATTAGCAAACTTTTATTTTTTCAATCAAGGCAAAGCCCTGATATTGATAACCAATTTAGGTTACATTTCTTGCTGTTTTATATTATATATAAATACTAACTAAAAAGCAAGCATTTTAAACCTAGCAAAATCCAAAAATAAGCAATATAAACATAAAAATGTATATTATGCTGACAAAAATTCAGTCATGTAACCCAGTGCGGTTTGAACACTAAATTCTGAAGTATTTAAGCTGATTGTTGGGTTGTATGAATTTTCAAACTTAAAGTGAGCAAATTTGTTAACTTTTTTAATTAATGGTTTTAAATCAACATCGTCATAATAAATTATTGACATCTTGGTTTTGTTTATAATGATTTGCTTAACATTTTGTTTAACAGCCAATGTTTTTAGCAAAGCAATATTTGCCAAGTGGTAAATTTCTTTTGGCAATTTTCCATAACTTACAAGCAATTCGTTGATAACTTCTCGGGCTTTATCTTTGCTGTCAATATTCGAAATTTTAGCAATGATTTTAAGTCTTTCCGCTTCTTCACTTGCAAAGTCGGCAGGGATTTTGCTTGGCAAAGCGATGTCAAGTTTAACTTCACGTTCCACTTCAACTTTTTCACCACGCATTCGACGCAATGTTTCATTTAAAAGTTTGCTGTACATATCATAACCAATTTTTATCATGTGCCCATGTTGAGTCTTTCCAAGCAGTTCGCCTGCACCACGTATAGCCAAATCACGCATCGCAATTTTAAATCCACTTCCAAGTTCAGTGTTTTCAGCGATTGCTTGCAAACGTGCCATGCTTTCTTCGGTTAAAACTTTTCCTTTTTGGTAGGTAAAGTAAGCATACGCTTGTTCATTGTTCCTGCCAACACGTCCACGAAGTTGATACATTTGGCTTAAGCCAAGTTTGTCACTGTCAATTACAATCAACGTATTTGCTTTTGGCAAATCAACACCATTTTCAATGAGTGTGGTTGATACAAACACATTAGTTTCACGGTCATAAAGCCTTTTAATTGCATTTTCAAGTGCAACTTCACTCATTTGCCCATGTGCTGTGTCAAATTTAGCATTTTTATTGTTAAGTTTTTTATTTAAATCATTTGCAAAAGCGGACAATTTTTCAATATCATTGTAAATTATCAGCACCTGTCCACCACGGTTGATTTCATCATTGATTGCGTTTAAAATCAATTGTTCGTTGTAACCCAAAACATAAGTCTTTACAGGCAGACGATTTGTTGGGGCAGTGTTTATGATTGATATATCTCTTATTGACATCAGCGACATACTCAATGTTCTAGGGATAGGGGTGGCGGATAATGTTAAAACATCAACGTTGCTTTTTAAATGTTTGATTTTTTCTTTGTGCTTTACACCAAATCGTTGTTCTTCATCTAAAATAAGCAGACCAATATCAAAAAATTTAACATCATCTGAAAGCAATCTGTGTGTGCCACAAATCACATTGATTTTGCCATTTTTTAGGTCTTCAAGTATTTCATGTTGCTGTTTTGGTGTTCTAAATCTATTAAGCATTTCAACTTTAACACCAAAATCTTTTGTCCTTTCGCAAGCGGTTAAATAGTGTTGCAAACTTAAAATTGTTGTTGGCGCTAAAATTGCCACTTGTTTGCCATTTTCCACCGCTTTAAACATGGCCCGCATCGCAACTTCCGTTTTGCCAAACCCAACATCACCGCAAATCAACCTGTCCATAACTTTGCCAGTTGTCATATCGTGCTTAACATCGGCAATTGCTTGCAGTTGGTCTGCTGTTTCTGTGTAAGGGAAGGCATTTTCAAATTCGGTGTAAAGATAATCATCGGCAGGATAGGCAAAACCTTTAACAGCCTTACGTTTTGCATAAAGTTCAATCAATTCTTGGCTCATGTCTTCAATTGACTTTATTGCTTTTTGTTTTTGGTTAAAAAATTCTTTTCCACCCAATTTGTTTAATACAACATTGTGGTCGTCAGCCATGTATAGTGATAAACAATCGGCATTTTCACTTGGTACATACAAAACATCTCCGCCACGATAGGTGAGCTTAAAAAATTCTTTTTCAACACCTTGGACGTTCATTGTGACAACGCCATCACATCTACCAATTCCGTGTGTTGAGTGAACAACATATTCGCCTGCTTTTGGCAAATATTTTATCTGTGTTTTTGCCTTGCCCGAGGCTGTGCGTTTGTGCGCAAAATTTGTTGAACCGATATATAACTTTTCATCATCTTTAAAACAGATATTGAAAGGTATTGTAAGTTCAGTTAAAATCAACCCTTTTGCATTTTTGTTTAAAGTGTAAGGTATGTTAGTTTCATCAAAAATTTTGATAATAGAATTTAATGTGTCTTTTGAAGATAGACATAAATATATTTGTTTATCTTTGTGATTTTCTAAAATCTGTTTTATGTTTTGAAGATTGTGTATTAAAGGTGGAAAATTCAAGCAGTCAAATTTAAATTCAATCAAACTTTTTTCATCAAATTTATTTTTTAATTCGGTGGACAAAATATCAAAATTTTCTAAAAATATAAGGTTTTTTGCATATTTTTTATATATTTCATCAATATTTCATCAGTATTATATCAGAAACTCTCGCTGTGGTCTGAAAAAAGCAGTTTCTCCAAAGTACAATCAAGCACCTTTGACAAAACCGCAAGCTCTATATCAGTTACAAATCTCTTCCCTGCCTCGATCCGCTGAATTGCATTTTTATCGACATCGAGTCC
>JBNMLD010000014.1:0-19372 GCA_050874685.1 Candidatus Onthoplasma sp.
AACACCCATATACTTACCAGTTACTTTTTGCTTGAAATATTCCTTGGATAACTTTTTTGTAATTTTCTCTGGATTTTGTTTGTCAGTTAAAAGTCTTTCATGCAGAAAAAAGTCATAATCATCAATTTTAATATCATCATTAGGGATAAAACCCATTTCAACACAAACATAATAATTATCATCTTTTTTTGCAACAAAAATTGGCATAATTGATTTATTGCCGCCATAGGCAAGTTCTTTTTGTTTTTCAGGGTGGACTATGTAGGAATTTTTGGTTTGTCTTCCTTTTAAAGTTTTGTTTATTTGTCTTTCAATAAAACCATTGTCTATCAAAAATTTCAAATCATTTTGAATTGTCCTTTCAGTTACTGCAAACTTCCAAGCCAAATCTCTAACAAAAACTTTTCTGCCATTCAAATATTTGAGATACGCAAATAATTTTTCTCTACGCAAATCTCTTGTGAAAATGCACTTAATTTGTGCTTCTTCATCTTCCAGATAATAATCATTTCTATCATAATAAAGTCTTTTGCCACGCTGACCTTTAAGATACGAGCGTCTTTGCTCTTTTATATACTTTATTCGTTCTTCTCGCTCTAACTGTTTTCGCTTTTCAATAATCTCTCTATCCGCCGAGTTAGAGTAGTCTAAACCATCATCATAATACCACATGGATTTTGCTTCCTTAATATTTTAAAGAATATTTTTAAATTATTTTGTCACAGACTCTATTCATTTTTGGATATTAAAACCTTGAAACCATTTTGTGTTAATATATTAAGTTCTCCGCCAAGAGTTTCGGCATTTAATCGCATACCTTTTATTCCAGTGCCTTCGATTATTGATTGATTTGCAAATTTGCCGTTATCGGAAATTTCAATTTTGTTATCTGAAATATTTACAAACAGTTTTGTTGCATTGGCATGACGAATCGCGTTTGTTGCACATTCTCTTATAATTTTAATAAGTGCTTTTGCTTTTAGTGTTTCTTTTGGTATTTCACCTGAAATTTCAATATTAAAACCAATCATTTCAAAGGCTGTTACAATGGAATTTTGCAAATTTTGAGCCTCGGATATATCCTCATTATCAATTTCGCCAAGCATAGTCGATAGCATATTTTTAACATTATTAAGGTCAAAAGTTTTTTCGTCTATCACATCTAAAATGTGGTGTAAAATAAACAATCTTTGCCCAATTATGTCGTGCAATTTGCTTTTAAGTGTCAAAACTTCTTTTTGTTTTTCAATTTCGTCAAGGTTTTCAATCATTTGCAAAATTTCTGTTTGTTTTGTTTTAAGTTCGTTTTGTTTGTTTTCAATCTCGGTAGTTGTTAAATATTCTTTTGTAATATCAAAAGCATAAATTTGAGTTTTTGATTGTTTAATCATTGAAAATGAATATACTTTTTTATCTAAAAACACCAAAATATTTTGCTCATCTATAATTTTGAAATTTTCTCTTGACTTAAGGCTTTGCCAGATTTCAAAAGAACTTTGATTTTGTTTGATGTTTAGTTTTTCAAGCAAGGGTTTCATTGCGAGGTTTTCATAAACCACATTAAACTCACTTTCAAACATCACAGCGGTTTTAAGCCCATCTAGTGCTTCTTTAAGAGAATAATAATTTATATTGCTTTTTAGTTTAGTTAAAGAGTTTAGTAAAATTGTCAGCGATTTTGCAAATAAATATACAACGCCAATGACTATGAACACAGCTGAAAGTGTTTTATTTGCATATTTCCAAAATGGCAAAAGCATAATTAAAAATGGGAAATCCATTGCAAATTTATAATCTTTTTTTGCAAGCATTAGCCCTAACTCAAACACCAAAATCAAAGCACTATAATATGCTAAAATCTCGCAAATTGGCGTGTTTTTAAAGTTATAGAATATAAATGCCCAAATAACGCAAAGAGCAATATTTAAAACTCTGCAAACAACAAAAAGGTCAATTTTAAGTTTTCTATTAGAAAACATTTCACAAAGTAATGTAATTGTTAAAAATATTGTGGAAGCAAATAGCAAAACAACCATAAGAGACTGCATTTCGTTGTTTAAAATGGATAAATAACTCATAAGCATTCCTCCTTAAAACAAACGATTGTGCTATCTTCTTCCAAAGTGAAAATATATTCCATTTTATATTCATTAGGTAAATTTAGTTCTGGTTTTTCAAGCCTTATATCATCAAAAGTGATTTCAAACTCCCAAACATCTCTCTTTTTGATTGTTAGCCAAATATCTAGGTTCTCTTTTTTAATTTTTGTAAGCAGTTCGTTGTATATATCATAAAATTTGTTGGCAATGCTAACTGGAATGGGTTTTTCATCAAGCCCAATACCAGCGTTTATATTAAGCCATTTTAGGTCGTTAAAGCTCTCGTTAAACAAAAGTTTTAATTCATCTTTTGTAATTTCTTGTTTTTGTTCTGAAAGAAGAATAAGGCTTGTTTTTCGCTTTAAGTATCCAACAATGCTTTTTATTTCATTTAAAGTTTCTTTTGTCTGTTCTTTGTTTTCAGTGGTTATCGTTTCTGGCAAATTGTTTAACAATTCTTCAAGCACATTTTTCTTGTTTTTAATCTGCTTTTCCACTTTATCTAAAAGCAAGGCGTGTTGTTTAATTTGTTTTTCTTTTTGCAAAAGTTCTTTTTTGTTTTCCAAAATTTTGTTTATATATTCAAGTTTTTCATTTTCGGTTTTAAGTTCTTTTTGCAAAGATTTAAGTTTTTCAACATCATTAAGCACCAAAAGTGTGCCAGAATTTAATTTTTGTTTTTCTAGTATCATATTGCTATTTGCTTTTTGCTTGCGATATTGCATATTTTGATATTCAATATCTTGCTTTTCATTCACTATTGCAAGTGGCACATTGCATGTTTCAAAAAATTCAAAATATGCTCCGCTGTTTTTGACAAGACCACATTTTAGTGAGATATACACAAGCATTGTTCCTAAAATTGTGTAAACAAGTGTCATGTCCGAAAGATATGGAACAGCAATATCTGTAACAACATACAAAATGCTATAAACTAAAACTAGCAAAATAACAACACTTGGCAAAATCTTTTGCTTTATGGTTGTTTTTTTGTTTGAAAAAGTATAAAACAATACAATTGTAGTTAAAATTTCAAGGAAAATAAAAGCATAAATAATAAAATAGCCAAAGTTGTATTTATAATCGCTTGGGTGCGAGCCAGTGCTTCCTTCTGGGAAAATAAACACAAACTCGTGAAAATCGTTTGTCAAAACAAGCAATAATAAAAGTAGAGATATTGCAAGAGAAATTATGGCAAAGACTCTTTTATATATTTGGTTTTTAATATAAATTTGATTGTTTGTAATAAACCACATACAAGGAATAAAAAGCAAAGGAATATACAAAAGATACCAAGTATAATCATTGTTATCATTAAAAGCCGACACTTTGTCAAAAATTTTAATACCCAACCAAAAAGCAAACAAGCAAAACAAAATGATAAAATATATTTTTGTCTTTTTATCTATAGTTTTGATAATTGCACCAAACATCACAATGGATAAAATAATAGCCACCAAACAGTAAATAAAAACATTTGCTTTTTTATTGCTTTCTGTAGGTTCAGTTTTGCCAAAAACAAGTGCAAAAACAATTGCTAACAAAATGCCTAGCATAACCCCAGCGACTATTAAGTTCCTTTTGCAAAATAGTTTATTCATAAATTCATTATAGCATAAAATATCGGATTTTCCATAAATAAATGTAAATTAAGTTGCAAATAACGCTAATTTTTAATGTGTAGTAAAAAACCACGGGTAAAACCCGTGGCTTTTTACTATTTAGATTATTTCCAATCAACATGGAAAGATATATCTTTTGGAGCATTAGCACTAATCTAACAAACAGTTTTTTATTTGAGAAGAAAAATATATACAAATTCTATAATTTGAACTTATCTACACTCTAAGGTTGTTTAGTTGTAGTCTCTTTTATGTAGACACAAAAAAAGCATATCTAGGAAAATTCCTAAATATGCTTTTTTTTGTAACTAATATTAGTAAACTTAATTGTTTGATTTATCTTTTAGTAATATTGAAATCAACACTTTCTTTTCCTGACACACTGTCAGCAGTTTTTGTTACTTTAACAAAATAGATTTCTTCATCCTTTGAGTTAAGCTCGTTTCCAATTACAGTAGTATTTCCGTCTGTTCTAAAGAAATAAACTGACCCACTTGTCTCATAGCCTGTTCCATTTGTGTCAAAATTTACTTTATAAGCTTTTAGATTTGCAGAAGCTTCTGTAGTAAATACAAGATAAAAACATTCGCCTTTGTTTAGTTGTCTGCTTACAGTGTTGGTATAATCTTCGCCTTCTACAAAGTTAAGTGTTTCAACTTCTGTAAAGGTTTTGTTTGCCAAGATAGGTTTTGCAGTATCTAAATCAGCAAAACTACTGTTGTCAAAATATATCTCACAGTTTTTGTCGGCATTTACTAACATATCAGTAGGAACATTATATTCCAATTTTAAGGCAACTACTTTTAGAGGTTTTGCATAACCTTCACACATCATATAGTCACCAACTCTTATTGTTCCGTTGTTAACTCTATTAACAGTAATACCAACTTGATTTTTGGTTGCGTCCCATTTAATTTTGCTTTCATCTGTGTTACTTGTCAATGTTGCTACAACACTGTCGTCATAGTGAACTATAGTAGCATTTCTTGTAGAGTCTTCTAATGGCAATTCCTTAATTGTGAAATTGTCATCTTCAGTTAATAGGCATTCAACACGAACTAGTTTTCTTCCAGGAGTTTTGCTTAATTTTGTCTTTGGAGCTTTAATTGGAACATCAACAGGTTTAACTAAACCTTCAGTTACTCTAACAGTTCCTAAATGTATATATTGAACATTAGCATCTTCCATAGCTGCTTTGTCATAAGCAACCTTAAAACTTGAATTTCTAACAATTTCAACTTTGTATTTATTGATTACAAATTCTGCTTTTGCAACTTCGCCTTTTAGGTAAGTAGCATTTCCTCTGCAGTAGATTCTTACTTCATAAGTTCCTGCATTTGTTGGTGCAGTTGTGGTGTAGGTGTTATCGTTTGCACCTTTCACTTTGTATTGAATTTCGCAAAGGTCTTTGATTGCTTCATCAACTGTGTAATCGCCTAAAGCAATACCTTGTGCTCCAGCATTGTATGTTTTTGCTGTAAGTGTGCCAAATGAGCCTTTTCCAGCAAGACTTCTTACATAGCCACAGTCATTGCAAGTTTTGTCATCCGCATTGTCATATCTGTGTGGAATTTTAGGATCTGTTCTTGATGCATGTTTTTCTGCGCCACAATTAGATGTGCGGCTGTGTGTTAATTCGCCTTCTGGCGCATATACCCAGGTGTGAACCGTTTTGTTTCTTTTCATTGCATCATGTTGGGTGCAGGTTGTTTGTTCCCAATCGTATACGTTATCACATTTCCATTCCCAAGTATGGTTTTGCTCGTTTCTTGTTAATGGGGTGTCGTGTTCGCAAGTTGTTTGCTCCCAATGTTTTGTGCCATCACTTTTCCATTCCCAAGAATGTTCGCCAGTGCCTTCAACTGTTCTGTCTTTTTGATATTGACAGGTAGAGCAAGTGCCTGTTTCTACTTTGTCAGTGTGGACACCTGCGGGGGTCTTTTCAGTCCAAACAAAGTCGTGTTCAGCCAAGTCGCTTTTTTCTTCACAATTTTTGCCTGTGCAAGCATGCCAATGTTGTGTTTCTGATTTGGACCACTCACTGCTGAATGAATGTTCATGTTTTCCGCAAGCCGAAAGCAAAAACATTGCGGGCATAACCAACATAAATGCTAATACAAATGCCCAAATTGATTTTTTCTTTGTCATGTTTTTCTCCTTATATTTTAATTTTTGTGAGATACAAGAAGAAAATCTATCAATCTTCTTTCTTCACATTTTTATTATATCATACAAACATCAAAATTGTTTGGGACTTAAGTCCAAACTTTGACATTAAAAAAAAGGACATAAGTCCTTTTTCTCCTTGCAAATATTTTTTGTTTTTAGTATTTGAGTGTTATTGTTTTTTAGACTGACACTAAAATCTATATTTTTTTAAATGCTTCATCTTTTACACTTTTGCAGATAGTTTCATTACAACACTGGTTTTAGCACTAACTTAGTTTTTTATGGTTATAACTCTTTTATCTGCACTAAATTTATACTCGGCACTTAAGTAGTCATCAGTAACTCTATTAACTTTGTTTTCAGCATCTTCTTTGGTATCGTAAAATTCTATACAGTTATCTTCATTTATAACATAGAACCTTTCATCACCGCGTCCATCACCACCAACAAAAATAGTAACGCCACCATTTTCATCAAAAGTAAGAATAAATGTAGAAAACGCTGCTTTTGCATTTTCTTCATTTCCAACTTCTTCCATTAAAGTGTCTTTGTCATCACCCCAATTGATAGTTATATCGCTTTGTTTGTTTAAAACAGTGTAAGTTTTTCCTTTTTCGCTGATTGATTTGTTTCCACAAGCGGTCATCATAAACATTGCCGGAATGATTAGGCAAAGGGCTAAAACAAAAGCCCAAATAGATTTTTTCTTTGTCATTTTTTACTCCTTTATAAATATATGTATCATTATATCACATAGGTATTAAAACACCTTAGGACTTAAGTCCAAACTTTGATATTAAAAAAAGGACAAAAGTCCTATTATCTTGTGGGGCTTTTATGGTATAATATGAAAAATAAATACTTTTGGGAGCGAAAATGGATAAAATTAAAGTATTGCTTGTGGAAGACCAAGATTTATTATTAGACGGAATGTCTTTGTCGCTTGAAGCGAGTGGAGAAATTGAAATTGTTGGGAAATATAAGGATATTGCAGACTATTTTAATATTGAAGATAGAAAAAACATTGATGTAATTTTAACCGATGTTTGTTGTGGAAATAATCACAATAGCATAGACTACATAAAAGAAATTAAGCAAGATAATCCGAACATTAAAATTATTCTAATGACATCTGTTATGGAAATAAGTTTTATTGATAGAGCCAAACAAGCTGGTGCAGACACTTTTGTGTATAAAACTATACCAACCAAAGAGCTAATAACAATTATACGGAATGTTATGAATGGATATGGCACTTTTCCAATAAGCAAAAGAGAAGAAATTTCTTTTTTGAAAGATTTAACAGATAACGAACTCAATATCGTAAGACTATATTGTCAAGGCAACAATCGAAAAGAGATCGCACAAAAGATGTCCTTTTCTGAGTCCACAATTAAAAACACAATAACACTAATTTTAGAAAAAACCGGTTTTGCCTCAATGTCTAAATTTGCAATTTGGCTAATGCAAAATGGATACATAGTATAATCGCTTTTTATTCAATTAAAAAATAGCACTAAAAAAGTGCCGAAAAATAAAGGAGTTTACTATAAATTTTTCAAATATTGTGATTTATGGGTGTAAAAATTTTACAAAATATACTCCCGTAACCTGCATTTTATTAAAAAAAGCACTTGAAAATTTCTTCAAGTGCAAATTTTTATTCTTCTACAATTTCCCAATAACCAGATTTGTCGGAGCCAATTTTTTTTATAATATTATTCTTTTTTAGTTTGTTAAGATGATATTTTACACCATCTTCTGTAATTCCCAATTCTTTGGATAGTTCCATTCTAGTTAAGTAAGGATTTGATTTTAGTAATTCAATAAGTTTTTCTTCTGTTTTTTGGGTAGTTTTCTGGGTAGTTGTTTCTTCCATTTTATAATTAAAAGGAATAGTAACTCGTAAGAAATTATCTAAAAACTCAAAGGCTTTTTTCCCATATTGTTCTGTAACCACAGAAACGCCATATCCTGTTTGTTCTATCAATCCTAATTGAATAAATATTCTTGTCAAAATTTCATTGACTGGACGACTAATACCGCCAAAGAAATCTTTTTTTGTCATATTATATGGCAATCCACCCGTAGAAACAATTTCCAGCCTATCATTAAAAATATTAATTGCTGGCGGTGTTCCATCTAACCAATCATTGTGCAAACAAACATTGAACCAAGCTTCTCTAAAAGCATCTTTATCAAAAGTTTTATGTCTTTTCTAATTACAAACAATTTCAACTAAAAAGTATTAAATCTTTTTTGATAGTTCTAGAAAGTTTTAAAACGCTCAAATTACTCAAAAACACCACATTTGCTGTCAATTGCTGTCATTTTTAATTATCAAAAGACAGCAAATATTTTTCTTATATCGTTAAATCCCTTTATTTTCCTAATGTTTTGATGTGTAGAGCACACACTCTGCTTTAACAGAACCCATCTTTGGTAAGGTGGGGGTCACGGGTCCGATTCCCGTCACCAGCTCCATTAAACAAAAGTCGCTAAAACGCCGATAAATAAAGGCTTTTAGCGATTTTTTATTTGCAAATTTTTAGGGCACGACTCTCTTCAAAAAATACATTAGGTACATAAAATTGTCATTTTAGGTACACAAAAATTGCATAAAAAAAGACCGAAAATTGAGTTTATCAACTTTCGGTCTAATTCTCTCTAAAACTGCCCAAAACTACTACATTAGGTACATTTAGGTACACGAATTTATTGGTCAAAGATATATTTATAATTTGTTCGTTGTTTCATTGTTTTCAATATTACATCTTGCCATAATAGATAATGCTTGATAATCTGATTTATTAATTACAGTTGATAACAAAATATTTTTATCCGCATCAAGTACTAAAATTTTATTTGCTGAACAATAGAAAATACTATCATAATCTTTTTCCGGAAATTTAGTTTTTAATACATTTGCAAATTCATTTATATTATACCTTATTGTGGGGTTATAATTTACTAAAAATATTCCTATTTTATCAAATCCTTGTTCTTTATATGATTTTAATTTTGATATTTTTTTTGAGTATACGTTGATTAAATTATTTTCTTCATCTTTATTGCTTTTTGATGGCCAGGTCATAACTCCAGGAAATTCTATATTACAACCAGCATTTACCAAGTATTGCTTTGCTTTTATTTTTTTATTTGGATTTACACTTTCGTCAATATAATTGAGAAAATTACCAGCGATAGCGCCTTCAGCCTCTGAAACAACTGATGCGACTTCAATACCTAAAGATTTATCGGGCATTTGCAAGTCTGGTTTAACTAAGCATTGAAGTTTTGGATATTTATTTTCATCTATATATTCCAGTACTAATTTTGAGAATTGTTCATCATATTTCTTCCACAATTCTTTTTTCATTCCCGTTTCAAAGTTTATATTATAATATTTTTTATCTATTTCCATTACTTTTTCCTTACTATTAATCTATTGTAACACATATTTGATTAAAATGAACCACAATTAATATCTTACATTTCCATATCACTTTCGCGTCTGCGTTTACGTTCTTTGCGCTCTTCAAGAAGTTTTGTGAGAATTTCATCAAACTCATCATCGTCCATATCTGCAACAAACTCATCTTTGCGTTGTTCAAGAATTTCTTCTCGCTTTTTATCGTTTAAAAGCATTTGGTCTTCTTTAACTCTTTCATTAAACTTGTCAGTTGTTTGGCGGATATATTCGCTATCAACAGAGTTATAGACAGTGATTGTTGTTTTTACGTCACGGTGATCTAAAAGTTGTTGAATAACCTTTGGGTTCTCATTCATCTCAAAAAGCATATTTATAAATGTATGTCGGAGTCCGTGAAAATGAATTTAGCCTAGTTACTAAATTAAGCACACTTACAACTTGTCGTTTACCAACTTTTGTTGTTGGAAAAGATTTACTTCTGAGCAAGCTCCTAACATTATCTCTGCCAAGGCCAGTGATTTTAATAAGGTCTTCGCAATCCAAAAAATCCTTATTATATTTAGTTGAAATACGGTCAACTTCCGATTGTATTAAGTTGTTTAAATTTAGATTTGTATTGTAAATTCATAGTTTAATTGTCCTTTTTGTTTGTAAACAGGATTTAATTTATTCAGTTTTTATCTATTAAAGTTATAAAAAAATTGACCATAATGTATGATCAATTTCTTTTTGTGCCTATTAAATTTTCTGCCCTTTTGATTTCTTCATTGGTTGGCAATTTTGCATCTTTAAGCGGATTCTCTATTCCTAATTTTTCATATTTAAACAAAGCAAAATTATGACAAGGAAGAATTTCCACCTTATGAATGCTATTCAAAGGTTCAATAAATTTTCTAATATTTATCAAGTCCTCTTCTGAATCTGTTAGGTTTGGAACAAGCACATGTCTTATCCACATTTTCTTATTTAATGTGTTTAAGTGAGAAATCATTTCTAAGATATTTTTATTACTATGCCCAGTCAACTTCTTATGAAGTTCTTCGTTATAGCATTTGATATCCACAATAAATAAATCCACAAGTTCAGCCAACATATCAAACTTTTTTAAATATTCTTTATCTGATTTAAATGGTTGTCCACACGTATCAATTGCAATACTAATGCCTTTTTCTTTTGCAAGTTTTGCAAACTCTATTAAAAAATCCAACTGCAATAATGGTTCGCCACCGCTAAATGTAACACCACCATTACACATATCTTTTCCCCAATATGTGTGATATCGCCAACAAAATGAAAGCAAATCATTTGCCGAATATTCTTTTGCCTCACTGCTTTTCAATGCCCAAGTTTCTGGATTATGGCAATATTTGCAACGCATATTACAACCCTGCAAAAACACCACAACCCTGACTCCCGGGCCATCGACCAAACCAAAAGTTTCTATTTTATTAACGAGTGCATTATAAGGATTTATGACATGTCCTTGAGATAACATCTTCTTGTTGCTCCCTTGTTAAATCTACAAACTTAACTGCATATCCTGAAACACGGATTGTGAAGTTTGCATATTCTTCTTTCTCTGGGTGTTCCATACAATCAATCAATTTTTCAACACCAAATACGTTTACATTTAGATGATGTGCACCTTGATTAAAGTAACCGTCCATAACTTGAACTAAGTTTGTGATTCTTTCTTCTTTACAATGTCCTAATGCTGAAGGATTGATAGTTTGAGTGTTTGAAATACCATCAAGAGCCAATTCATAAGGAAGTTTTGCAACTGAATTTAATGATGCAATCAAACCATTTTGTTCTGCACCATAACTTGGGTTTGCACCAGGAGATAATGGAGTTCCATCTAATCTACCATCTGGCATTGCACCAGTGGCTTTTCCATAAACAACGTTTGAAGTGATTGTTAAGATTGAAGTGGTTGGTTCACTATTTCTATAAGTGTGATAATGTTTAATCTTTTCAATGAAAGTTTTTAATAGATTACAAGCAATATCGTCAGCCCTATCATCGTCATTACCATATCTTGGAAAATCGCCTTCCACTTTATAATCAACCGCCAAACCTTGCTCATCTCTGATTACTTTAACCTTTGCATATTTAATTGCACTAAGGCTATCAACAACGTGTGAGAAACCTGCAATTCCAGTGGCGAAAGTCCTTCTAACATCTGTATCAATCAAAGCCATTTCTGCTGATTCATAGTAATATTTATCGTGCATATAGTGGATAACATTTAATGTGTTTACATAAAGTTCTGCAAGCCATTCAAGCATAGCATCATATTTAGTCATAACATCGTCATAGTCTAGATATTCAGAAACAACTGGGTCGAACTCTGGACCGACCTGCTCATGAGATTTTTCGTCCACACCACCATTGATTGCATATAGAAGTGCTTTTGCCAAATTCGCTCTTGCACCAAAGAATTGGATTTCTTTACCAGTTTGAGTGGCAGATACACAACAACAAATTGAGTAGTCATCGCCCCAGAATGGCTTCATAACATCATCATTTTCATATTGAATAGAACTTGTGTCGATTGAAATTTGAGCAACATAATTTTTGAAGTTCTCTGGTAGATTTGATGAATACAAAACTGTTAAGTTTGGTTCAGGAGATGGTCCCATATTTTCTAATGTATGTAAAAATCTATAGTCGTTTTTAGTAACCATACTTCTTCCGTCCATACCAGTACCACCAACTTCCAAAGTTGCCCAAACTGGGTCTCCACTAAATAATTGGTTGTATGAAGGGATTCTTGCAAACTTAACCATTCTGAATTTCATTACAAGATGGTCAATTAATTCTTGTGCTTCAGTTTCAGTTAAAGTTTTGTTATTCAAATCTCTTTGAATATAAATATCTAGGAATGTTGAAATTCTACCAACACTCATTGCAGCACCATTTTGAGTTTTGATGGCAGCCAAGTAACCAAAATATAACCATTGAACAGCTTCTCTTGCGTTACTTGCTGGCCTTGAAATATCAAAGCCATAAAATTTAGCCATTTCTTTCATTCCATTTAATGCTCTGATTTGCATTGTGATTTCTTCTCTTAGTCTGATAACATCATCTGTCATTGTGCCATTTCCACAATGTGCAAAATCTTTTTGCTTTGCTTCAATCAACGCATCAATACCATAAAGCGCCACTCTTCTATAATCACCAACAATTCTACCTCTACCATAAGCATCTGGAAGTCCGGTAATAATATGAGAGTGTCTTGCTTTCTTCATTTCTGAAGTGTAAGCATCAAAAACACCTTGATTATGAGTTTTGCAATATTCTGTAAAAATTTTATGGAACTTAGGATTTGGATTGAAGCCATAAGTCATGCAAGCCTCTTCCGCTATTCTAATTCCGCCATAAGGCATGAACGCACGCTTTAAAGGTTTATCTGTTTGCAAACCAACAACTTTTTCCAAATCTTTTAAATTTTCATCAATATAACCTGGACCATAAGCTGTTAACCCTGAAACCACTTCAGTTTCACATTCCAAAACTCCGCCTCTTGCTCTTTCTTGCTTTTGCAATGCTTTTAAGCAATCCCATAGTTTGTTTGTGGCTTCAGTTGCTCCAGTTAAAAATGAAGCATCACCTTCATAAGGAGTGTAGTTTGCTTGAATGAAATCTCTAACATTTATTTCTTTCTTCCAAATGTTACCATCGAACCCCTGCCATTCTCTAAATTCTTTCATCATTTACTCCTTAAAAACTCTATCTCAACAGGAACCAATCTGTGTAATTTAAAAAAATTAGCACTTTATAAAAGCCTAATTTTATTGTTTTATTTGTAAAACAAAACCTTAAAATTTTTATAAATTTAGATTGTTTGGTTGTTATTCCAACCACATAATGATAGTATCAAAAAAATGAATTTAAAGTCAAGATTTTTTCCTTAAAAAAAATTAGACTGACAACCCTTTTTATAAAGCCTAAATTTTAAATTTAGTTGTGTTGTTTTTTTGCCAACAACATATCCCATTAACGCCTTCAAATATTTATTTAAATTTGCTTCATTTTTCCTTAATCTTCCCACCAAATGAAATTCATCTATTCCAAAATGACCAAAACTTAACATTTGATGGTCGTTTTAACCATGTTTTGGTGATTTTGGGAGCTTACTGCTTTAATTTGCTCAATAAAGAGGCCGATAGTTATAATAAACCGATTTATTTCGCCAATGCTCATAAATCTGATTTGCTGTTAATCACAATAAAAAAGTGGATAATCTCCACTTTCTTATGTTTTTAATTTATTTTTGCAATTTAAAACAACTTGAAACTATTTATCAATCATGCGATTACTAACGTTTTATTTTAGCCTTTGCCACCTTTTGGAGTGCTCCATTCTGCTTCAACAGTTGTGTTGCCTGTTACAACAAAAGATGTAACTTGACTGCCATTAACTTTCCAACCTTTAAATGTGCAATGATACCATATACCCCATTTGTAAACACATGTTGGTCTGTAACTTGATAAATCAAATGTTGTGCCCTCAAGCACTACAACACTTTCATACACTGTAACCGCTTTATCCGCTGTGCTTTCCAGCCCTGTTGTTTTTGTGTTGAAAGTGATTGTGTAATAGTTTTTGATTTGTTCTGTCCAAGATGCTGTGATTTGTTCATCTCTATTTGGCATTGTGACTGTTAAGTCATTTGTAAGATTTTCGCCAACCAAATAGCCATTGAATGTGTAAATATAACGTTTGTCTAACTGACCATTTGCTGTGGTGTCAAATTGATAACTTGCTTGCTTTTGTAAACTTATTGTTTCGCCTTGATATAATGAAACAGTATAGTTGAGTTCAGTGCCGAATGCTGAAACGATTGTTGCTGTGTATTTGTTGCGGACATAAATCACAACATCATGTTCTGGCATTTCAAATGTTGAAATGTCAATTTGATTTGAATAGTCTTTGTCAAGATAATACAAAGTTGTTTGGTTGAATTTTGAACCAGACAATTCAATTGACTTGCCTTGCAAAACCATGCGAGAGAAAAGCTTTTCATCAATATCAAAGATATCCAATTGATAACTGCTTGCACTGTCAACAACAGACCATTTTGCAAACAATGTAGTATCTTGACCTGGCATAATGTTTGAATTGAACAATTGTGTAAACTTGCTGTCCAAATACCAGCCATCAAATTGTTTTGTGTAGGTTGTGTTATTTTCAACAACAATTAACATTTCCAAATAAGTTGGCAATTCAAAAGTTTCGCCTTCAAGCATTGTGATTGATTGCTTTGATTCTCCTCCATTTGCTTCAAAATTGATTGTTACATAATTTTTGCTTGTAACATTCCATTTTGCATACAATGTGGTATCTTTTCTAGACATTACATTTTCAGTATATTCACTGCCAGCAACACAATTTTTGGTTGTGTACCAACCTGCAAATGTGTAGTATGTACGTTTTTCTGCTGTATCAACATAATAATTGTCAAGCACTGGCAAAATAAACTCACTGCCGGCAATCCCTTTTACATCTGCAATTGTTTGGTCACAATTGGTTTCAAAATGTAAAGTAAATTCGCGTTGACTGCTCAATTTCCAATCGCCGTCATAAGCATCCCAAGATGCACCTTCTTGCAAACCTTTATTATTGTTTACGAAATCGTACATTTCACTCATGTTGGCAATGCCACCGATGTTTACAAGGTTGATATTGTCAGATTTCATTGTAATTTCAACACTGCTTGCAACTGGCATAAACAAATCAACTGTCAAACCAGAAATAATTTTGTTTCCATTGTATGTTGATGTCCTAATACCCAAAGTCATGGTGTCAAGTTTATCATTTTCAGCAAGTTCTTTAAGATTTAATGTCAAAGCATAGAAGTTTTCTGTTGCGCTAAATCCTTTTAATATATTGCTATAATCTAACGGATTTTGACGTTCTTGATTGATTGAATTGTTGATTTCTGCCATGATGCTATCACTGAAACCAAATCCGTATTGCATTAAATAGTACAAAGGTTCATCCAATAATGTATTGATATGAACTTTCATTTTCTTTTCATAAGTCCTATCTTTTTGGAACACTGTTGTTGGAACAGTTTCTGACCTATAGATATACACCATATCATCTTTGATATTTAAAGTTAAAATACGATTCAAACCAGCATAAATACCACTTGTAACATTGCCCACTTTGAAAGGCACATCATCGTTTACACCTAGCACAACTGGGATAGGCCCCATTTTGATGCTTGCTTCAAATTTGTTGTTTTGCAACAATTTTATTTTGGCACTGACTGGTATATCCCAGTCAATGTTTATACCAATAACATTTATTTTAAGTTTAACATTACCTTCAATTTCAAAATCTTTAAAATCTTTTGAATTTTTAACAGCTTCAAGCAAACTGTCAATATTTGATAAATCTATATAATCTGCTTCTGGTGCTTGCTCTATTGCTGTAAATTCATTAAGGCCAATTTTTACTTTATCTGCATGGATATTTTTGAAACTTAAATCTTTTATTACAATTGTTTGCAAACTTTCTGCAGTGTAATCAACATCAAGCTTTAATTCATTAAACGCATCAATGCCAAGATTTAAACTTGACAAATCAGCAATAACACCAAAGTGTGAATCAGTCAAATCAATAGATTTAATCATTTCAACTTTCAAATTTGCAAGCATTGACATATCAAATTTGTTGCCCAACATGTTTTTAATGTTGTCAATCATGCTTGAATCTGCTTCAATACCAACAATCTCACACAAAGTTGTCACAATCTGCTTGATGTTTCCGCCACCAATCTTTGCGTACATGTTGTTATAGCGAATGTAAACAATGTTGCCAATATATGTAACTTCAATTGTGTGGTTGTTTGTAACTGAACTGCTTGCTGTTGTGTTTTTTACACCATTTGTATATTGGTATTTATTGGTTGTTGCTTTAACTTCGAATTTAACAAAAGCACTCATTTTTGTGAAATCAAAATTGTTTTTGTTTTCAACCATTGTATAAGCATTGTGCCAATCAAATTTTGCATGACTTGATGGCAATAATGTAATGACTGTTTCTGTGCTTTGAACTGGATTTTCATTTGCATCTGTTTTGATTGTGGTATATGTAAATTCTGTCTCTAAACCAAATGAAATGTGTTTATTGTCAACAACTTCAATTGCTGTGTTAAGTGCGCTGTTTACTGCTGACTCCAATTTATCAAGGCTGATATATATTGAAGTGTCATCAATTGTTGGCATCTCAAAACTTGGAAGCAATGCCACATCTCCGCAAACTGAAATACCTTTAACTTGCAATCCATCAATGCGAGCACCTGTGATTGTTTCGCCAAAGTTAATATTTATTTCAGCATCTGTTGATGAATCAAACAAATGTTTTGCAAGCATGATGCGCAAAGTGTTTTCATTTATGCTTAAATGAGACAAAATGCTCAAATCAAGTTTGCTGAAATCTTTGTTAAATATTGCATCAATGTCAATGCCTGGCAAAATAGATTTGATTGTTGTAACAAGGTCAAATTCCTTTGTTTGTTGTTCGGCTTGTTGTTTTGCCTTTTCAACCAATTCTCGCATTGTTACATTAGTAATGTCTTGAGTTTTTAAGTTTTCGCTGATGAATTTAAATTGTTCTATCAATCCAATTATTGATTCTAGATTTGTTGAATCCAAACTCAAATTCAAATTATTGTAAGTTAAATAGATTGTGTTGCCTGCAAATTGCAATTTTATGTTGTGTGTGTAATTTGTTTGGTCAATTGCTCTTATATTTACATAAAGTTTTAAACCTTTAATGTCAAATTGATTTTTGCCGTCAACTTGTTTGATTGCGTTTTTAAAGTTAATATAAATAGTGCCTGAAACGTTGAGTTTTGTGTCATCAAGTTTTATTGATGTGTTTGACAACGACAATGCAACTTCTTTTGTTGACAAAATATTGTCAATTGTTGATTTTGCGCTTGTCACAAAATTTTCAATGCCGGTTATGTTTTGATAATCTTCTGTTTCAAATTGCTCTGGCTCAAAACCATAATCAATTGCAAAAGAGCCATTTAACGCAATGTCTTTTAAACTTATACCTGTAAGTTGAATTGCGTTGATTTTGTTTCGGTAAGCAACTATTAATTCAATATCTTGCTCGGTTGACAACAATTCTTTTGCAACAACAAGCTTTGCTGTTGATTGATTTAAACTGATAGACTTGATTAAATTTAATGAAACTGTGCTGAAATCTTTATTTAATAAATCTTCAAGCACTGAATTTTTAATCAAACTGTTGATATCAAACTCATTTGCTGGCAACATATTTGCGATTGTTTCAATCAAATTTTTAGCGCTTGTCAATTCAATTTTAAGTTTTAAGTTTTGATAATCAACATAAGCATAGCCATTTTTTATCCTTAATGTTAAGTCATAACTTGTGCCTAAAATTAATTTAACTTGTGCATATATTTCAATATCTGAAAGGTTTGATTTTGATTGAACATTTGCATAATTAACAAACACTTTGCCCAAAACTGAACAATTTTGACTGCCCAATTGAATATTTGCATTTACGTTTAAAGCAACTTGCTTTTTGTTTAACAACCCTTCAATGGTTGTTTTGGTTGCTTGAGCAAATTCTGCAATATTTGATAAGTCCGCATAGTCTGCTGATATTTCTGGGATACCTAAAACGTCAATAGTGTTAATTGTTGCATCTAATTGATAGCCTTTGAAGTTAACACCTGTTAAAGCAATTGAGCTTATATCCGTGCCGAAAGTTATGGTTACATTAACATCTTCAACTGAAGAAACAATGCTTTTGTTTAATGTTACACTTGCTTGGTTGCTTGTGATTTCAATTGCTTTGATAATGTCAAGGTTTATACTTGACCAATCATAGTCTTTGATTTGTGCAAAATTAAAACTTGGCACGATATCTGTTAAAATCTTGTTAATGTCAACATTCCCCAACAAACCTGACAAATCCTTCAATTTGCTTGTTGGAAGTTTAATTTTCAATCCGTCAACATTTAAATATAGAGTAGCATTTGCAACATACATCTCTACCGGCAAATTTTTATCATTAATTTTTACATTCAAGTTAGCATACAATATGCCGTTGTTGATAGCTAAATCACCCGAAAATTTAACAGTTGTATTGTCTTTAACCAATGTTGCATTCATAGATGTTGCAAACAATTTTTGAACCAGAATTTTGTCTTTTGTTGCCAAAACTGCTGAAATCAACTCATCAACATTTTCAAGAGACACAAAACTTTGATTTGTATAATCTATTTCAAATTTTGTGTCGGTAACATTCAACTCAATCGATGCTGAAACATTTTCTTGTTTGATGTTTGCAATGATAATATTTGTTATATCTTGGTCATAATTGATTTTTAAATCGATATCTTTTTCAATATTTAAAATATCTTTATTCAACTTGATGCCAAATTTGCCTTCAGTTGAAGAAATTGCTTTTATCAAATTTTGTGGTAGTTTGCTGATATTGCCCAACGCAAAGTTAGCAACTGCACTGCTGTTTTTAAGCATATCAACTGCTGTTGAAATTAATTCAATAGTTGTTTGGTCTTTTAAAACTGGACTGATTGAACTTAAGATATTTGCAATGCCATCAAAACTTGTTTTAAATTTTAAGTTGTCCACAAAAATGTACAAGTCTTTGTTGATAACTGCGATTTTTAAAATTATCGTTTTATTGAAAACAGTGGCATTGAGTGTTAAATATGTTTTAACTTGATCTTTATTTTCAAAGTCGATTGTTAAACTTCCGTTTGCTGTGACTGGTTTATTGTTTAAATCAACCACTGCAGAAAGGTCAACATTAACTGCCTTGTTTGTTGAAATTTGTTTTGCTGTGTTCAAAACTGCTGTTGTAAGCCCTGACAAATCTTGCAAATTTACATAGTCCGCTTTTTGCAAAACTGGAAGATTAACCTGATTGCTATAACTCATTTTTGCATTGAAAATAAAATCAAGAATTTTGATATTTCCAACTGTCAAACTGCTGAATTGGTCATTTTCGTCAAGGCTGATTGTTAAATTGAT
>JBNMLD010000015.1:0-19290 GCA_050874685.1 Candidatus Onthoplasma sp.
AATTTCTATTTAACACACCTGTTGAAAGCAAAAACAAGAGTGGAAAACAATCGTCTTGAATAAGTGCCTCTTTCAGCCTACATCTGCCCTCTATTGCATCTAAAAGAGTGTAAACAACACGGTCTTCCATATTCATAACAACATCTAAATTGTTAAGCCCAATGTCCATATCTATAAGGCACACACGAAGATTCCTTTTTGCAAGTTGTCTGCCTAAATTTGCTGTTACAGTTGTTTTGCCAACACCACCTTTGCCAGAAGTTAAAACTATGATACGTGCCATAATACCTCCCTATGTTGTTAGCAAATTTATCACGTGCAATAAAAAAAACAAAGGCGATTTTTGTTTTATTTTTGCCTTCGTTCTTATTCGACAATAATTTATTTTTTAAAGTTTTTTGTTTTAAATTAGATTATTATCATAAATTAACAACTCACTTTTAAAACCTAAACAAATTTATATTTTTAACAAAAATTTATATTTTTTTACAAAAAAACGCAATTTTAAACAAAAAAACTTGCATTTTTTATTATTTTTGCAAGTTTTTTATATTTTTATTATAAAACAAATTACACCTTTTGCTTTAAAAATTCTTTATCACCACAAAGCAATTTGCCAATCCCTAACACCACTGCATCTTCAGGTTGGTCTGAAACAATAACAGGAAAATCTAATTTCTTTTTTGCATATTCATACAAACCTGCAATTTTGCTTCCGCCACCAACAAACACAATGCCAGTGTTGTAAACATCATTTGCAACTTCTGCAGGGAGTGATTTCAAGATTTCATCAATGCGCTCAAAGATTGCATCGTACACATTGCTAATTGCCAAACGAACATCATTTGCCGTGATTGATGCACGTGTCAAATTGCCGTTTTCATTTGTACCAACAAAATCATAAGAATACATATCACGATTGTACAATGATGCAACTTCATTTTTAATGCTTTCCGCTGTTTGTTTGCTTATCTTTAAGCCAAAGTTGTCTGCAACAAAAGTTACGATGCTTTTATCCATATCTTCACCACCCAAGAAATACATTCTGCCAAAGCAAAAATTGTATTCGTTAAGCACAGATATGTCTGTTATGTTTTTACCGATATCAACAACCATCACATGACTGTGTGAATCAAAATCTAAATTTGATTGAACGCATACACTATTAAATACAAATTCAACCTTGTTCACACCAGACTCATGCAAAACCTTTTTGATAAGCAAAAGTTGTTTTTCGTTTAATGCACTTGGCACAGCAACTAACGCATAAACATTTGTGATGAATGAGTTGCCTTCAACAACATTTTCAATGATTTTGCCAAGCAATAATTTTGCCATTTTTTCGTTTACAATCTCGCCATTTTCAATTGGTCTATACACTTGATAATTTGTGCTTTTGGAATTGAACAACTTTTCAGCCTTTTTGCCAATTGCATGAACCTTAATCGCTTTGCCGTTAGTGGTAACTGCAAGATAAGCAGGCTCTTTTGCCACAATGCCAACACCTTTTTTATAAACAATAATTTCATTACTGCCAAATTTAAGGCCTAAATCAATTCTAAACATATTTCCCCCTATTTGAAATGTTTGCTAAAATTGTAAAACTTTTGGTTATTTATCTAAAAACCTAATCAATGCAAAATTATAAAATTTGCAAATTTTTGCCATATACCTTTTTGAAATCGCCAGCAATTGACATTGCTTGTGAAATTTCAAGTGTTGCTTCCTTTTCGACTTCTGTTTTCAAGATAACTGTATCACCCAAAACATCGCACGCAATATCTTTAACACTATTTGAACCTGTTATATTCAACATTGTTGCCATTTTAATAATAATCGCAAGTTTTTTAACTGCATCTAAATCTTCATCTGTAACCAAATCTTTATATCTAATCCACTCTGTCAAACTGAAATCGTCAATGTTTTGACTGCTTGCAACAAAGGCTGCCAACAAAATATCTTTGTGAGAAGCACCATATATATTGCTGTTTAAAATAACTGGGAAATTGTTTTTGATGTAATTTTCAAAAGCAATGCGTTTGCCAGACATACACATACTTGCCGCTATACGCAAAACCTTAACATAAGGACGTGCCAGTTTGTGCAAAACTTTTAATTGCTTATAAAGGATAACTGCAAGTGAATAATTGCTATCAAGATTGGCATTTGTTGGATAAAATTCATTGATTGAACTTAAAGAGTAACCAAGGATATCAAGCAAAGGTTTTTCGCCAGTTTGTGCAAGCAAATTTTTTGCTACAATACCATACATTTCGCCATTTGTTGAGACATGAATATCGCCACGTACAAATTCGTTATACATTGCTTTAACAATTGCAATGCCAACAGCAATCACGTCCGCACGTTTTTCGCTGATGCCTTTAAGTTTTTTCGCTTTATCAAGGTCAAGACCACGAATTAAATTATAAATACCTGCAAAACTTTCAGTTGATATTGGATAGTTATGCGCAACATCAATTGGATATCTTGAAGATTTTCTGCTCAATTTGCCAAGAGACAAGAACACTTCGCCGACACCAAAAAATTCACAATCATCATCAAGAGAATACAACCAGTCAAGTTTTTTAAGTTCCTTTGAAACATATTCAACTGCTTTATCCATTCTTTCAGCCAATGGCAAGCCAGCAAACTGATTTAAAATTGTAACTGAACCAAAAGGAAGAGAAACACTATTTGCAATCACACGGCGGTTAAATTTGATGATTTCTGTTGAATAATCGCCAACTTGAACAAGCACACCACGGGTCATGGCAAAAGAATACATAATTGCACTGTGTAATGCTGCAATTTGCTCTTCACTTGTGAGCACTTTAAAATACAATGAAACAGTTTTATAAACCTCATCTAAAAACGCAATTTGGTTGCGTGCTGTGGCAATCACTGGATTTGCATAACAGATGTGATTTTCAATTTTTGCATTGTCAACAATCTTTCTAAAATTTTTCAAAACAGAAATTGTTTCTTGAATACGTGCAGGCTTAATATATCCATCACGTTCCATATCTTGGATAATTTTTACTGGTTCAGTTATTTGTTGCTCAATTGCAAAAAAACCTGTTTGTGTGCATTTGAAAATGGTAAGTTTGATATCATTTACGCCCATTTCAAAAACTGCTAATTTGTTCATAATTTTCTCCTTGTCGATTTTGGTGTTGATGAATTGACCATAACGAATTGTTATTTTAAATTCGTTTTAAAAACACACCAACATTAGAACTTTTTTAAGGCTTGCCTGATTGATTTTTATCAACAACTTTATACCGCAATGATAGTTGTTTGAAACAAAGAATAAAAAGCAAAATCTTAAAATAAAACTATATAAGTTTTAAGTTTTATGTATTAAAATCAACATAGTTGTAACACTTATTTTGGTTATAGTCAATAGGTTTTTTAAAAATTTTTTAAACTTTTTTTGCTCTTTAATTTTCAAAAAAAATTGGTCGAAAAATTAATAAAAAATATTTTTTAGAAAAATTAGTTAAAATTTTATTAAAAACCTATAAAATAGCAAAAAAACATGCTTTTTAACATGTTTTTTGTAAAATTATTTAATTTTTTTGATATTTTTATTCTATAATTTCTTTGTATATTTTTTGTGATTATATTTTATATTTTTAAAACAATTTTTCAATATCTTGTTTAAATGTTGAAAAAATTGAATTTTCATATTCTGGTTCGGCTTTGAAAACCATGTTTTGTTTTGTAGTTGGGTGGACAAATTCTAACTTATAAGCCCACAGAGCAAGGTTGCCTTTATGCCCTTTATCACCATATTTGAAATCAGCATAAACTGGTGCATTTAATTGTTTTGACATTTGCACACGGATTTGATGACTTCTACCTGTAACCAAATCAATCTCAACCAAACTTAAGTTTGTATCTTGACCATTTTCAACAAAAGATTTTGTTGCCAAAACTTGATAATTTAAAATTGCTTGTTTTGAACCTTCTTCCAATTTAGGAGCAATTGAAACAGTGTTTGTTTTTTCATCTTTTTTAAGGTATGTTACAAGTTGGTCAGTTGCTTGTTGAGGTTTACCACATATCACAGTCAAATAAGTTTTGTGCATTTGTTTTGATTTAAGTTCAGCACTCAACCTTGATGCCGCTTTGCTTGTTTTTGCAAACACCATAACTCCACCTGTTGGCCTATCCAACCTATGCACCAATCCCAAGAATACATTGCCAGGTTTATTATCACGTTGTTTGATGTAATCTTTTATGATTGTAAGCATGTCCAAATCCTTGCTTTCATCTTCTTGCACAGACACATTGTGTGGCTTGACCACAACAATAATGTGATTATCTTCATAAATTATATTTGGTTTTATTTCCATTTGTTATCCTTTTAAAATGTTTTGATTGCACTGCAACCACAAGGCAAAACAACACCAGCCTCTTCAGTTGGCAAGCCAACTTCATAAGCATCTGTTTTGCCATTTGGTATAGCAATATTTAAGATGTTTGCCATCACAGTTGGTTGAAGCCCTGTTGTATAACTGTTGATAAGCACAAATGCTGGATTTTTGCTTAACACCTTGCTGCACAAACGCACAAAGTCAAAAATATTATCTTCAATCTTCCAAGTTTCGCCTTTTGGACCTCTGCCGAATGAAGGTGGGTCCATAATGATTGCGTCATAAAAGTTGCCACGCCTTATTTCACGTTCCACAAACTTTGCACAATCGTCCATAATATAGCGAATATTTGTAATGTTATTTAACCTTGCATTTTCTTTTGCAATTTCAATCATGCTTTTGCTTGCATCAACATGAGTAACTTGTGCACCTGCCAAAGCACATTCTATGCTTGCGCCACCAGTGTACGCAAACAAATTAAGCACTTTTATTGGTCTATTTGCAGATTTTATTATATTTGTCATCAAGTCCCAATTAACAGCTTGTTCAGGGAACAAACAGATATGTTTAAAACTCATTGGCTCGATATGGAATTTTACATTATTGCGTGTGATAACAAAACTTTTTGGCATTTTAGGATTTATCTTCCACTCGCCTGATTTGTTTTCTGTTCTAGTATAATGAGCATCAACTTTTTGGCTGATTGGCTTGTCCATATTCCAAATAACCTGTGGGTCTGGACGCAAAAAAGTAAAACCGCCAATTTGCTCCAACTTTTCGCCTTTTGCGGTTTTTAAAACTTTATAATCTTTCCAATCGGTTGCTATTTTCATGCTTTTTATAATATATCTATTTTGTAAATTTGTCAATATAAAGGTATTGCAAACTTAAATATCCGTTCGCTAAACACTGCTTTATTTTAATACACGTCTAATATCTTTTTCATATCAATGATATCCGCTTGTGTGATGATGCAAAGCGGACGACTTGTATCTTTGCCTTCTTTTGTGATGATTATTATCAACAACTTGCGGTTGTTTTCAAAATAATTCATTGCGGCATCAATTGTAAGTTTATCATCTGCCAAAATGTAATAATAATCTTCACCCATTTCAGCAATAACATCAGCAACAGGAGTTGATTCAATATATTCTTGCAAATTAATCGCTTCGCCAACTTTTGCACCCAACACACCTAAAAGTTTGCGTGCATTTAAAACACCTATTAATTTGTTTGCATTGTAAACTGGCAGATTTGAATAACCTGTGCGAGAAATAATTTCCATTGCTTCACTGATTTTCATGTCATGTTCAATAACAATAACATCTTTGTTGCCAACACGGTCAATTGCGTGTGGTGGCTCTGCAATAATTGCTGAAAGTTTTTCAATTTTTTCAACAATATCATCATGCGGTTCAGCGATAATAAACTTATTGTTGCCATTGTGCACAATTGCATTGCGAAGTCTGCCAAAATCAATCAAATCTTCTTCATACTTACGCACAACCGAATTTAACAAAACTGCACGGCGCACTACATCGCTAAATGACATACTGCGTTTAAAATCATAGATTGCTCGCAAATTATAATCAATTTGGTTATAAGCAGTTATAAAACGTTCAGCATTGGATTTCTTCATATTGTCTCCTTATCTGTTTAATTTAGAATATGTTTTTCTTATTTTTATTGTTTAAAGTATATCATATAAGCACAAATTCTTCCAAACAAATGTTTGCAAAATTGCCATAAAAATTGCAACATCACGTTATTGCAAAATGTTTTTAAATGATATATAATAGCGACATAAGGAGAATCATATAATGAAACTAGTTTTTGGAACAACAAACAACCGTAAGTTAGACGACTTAAAAAACATAGCAACAAAAAACAATTTAGATATTGAAATCCTATCAATGACAGATATTGGCTGGGATAATGGCGAAATTGAAGAAAATGGAACAACAATTGAAGAAAATTCTTTAATAAAGGCGAAGGCAATTTACAACTTTTGCAAACAACACAATTTGGATTACACAATTGTTACGGACGACTCTGGCTTGTTTGTTGAAGCATTAAATGGTCAACCTGGCATTTACACAGCAAGATTTGCAGATGATGAACTTCTTTTAGACCCTACTTTGCCAAAACATCAATGCCTTTACAAAATGCTTAGATTGATGGACGGTGTTAAGAACAGAAAAGCTGAATATCGTTGTGCTGTGACAATTATGAAGCCTAACGGAGAATATGAGCAAATTGTTGAAAATTCAAAAGGTTTTATTGACACAAAAATAAACGAACCGATCAAAAAACCATATTTCTACTCTCTTTTCGTTGATGCAAACACAAATAAACCTTTCAACACCTTAACTGGTGAAGAACTTGATTCAACTTACAGGTTTAAAGCTCTTTCAAAAGCATTCACAAGCAAAATTAGCAACAACACACTTTAATAATTTTATCTTTTTATCCTATTAAATTTTTTAGATATTTAAAAACAATTGCAAATTTTGTGACATAAATTGAAATTTTTAAAGCAAATTTTTGAAAATGTGTTGAGTTTTTGTGTGCGTTTGTGTATAATAACAATGAGTTGTACTAAGCGGGGAGCTAGTGGTGCCCTGTAACCTGCAATCCACTACAGCAGGGCTGATGTGCATTATGCGGGGCAAACTTGGCTGTGTTGAGTAGGCTTTGTGCATGTTGAAATTAAGGTCTTATACAATATTGCCCCTCGAACCATGTCAGGGTCGGAAGACAGCAGCATTAAGAAGGATACAGTATGTGCTGTAAGGTTGCTTTGATGGAGTGCAAAAGGTTTATGCCAGCAGGCAATTTGTTTCAAGAATGCATGTGCAACTTACCATTAAAAAAGTTCGTATTTCCTACGAACTTTTTTTATTTAATCTTTTTTGCTTTCCTTTTGTTTATTTAAATATGTTTCACGGCGAGAAATGGCGTCTTTTTCGCTTTGCTTGATAAGTTTTGCCTTGCTGGTTTTATTAACCTTGCTTAAAATTGCAAAGCGGTTTTCACTTTCAACATATTCATCATACGGCATTGTTGGGTCATAACTATCAACCTGCATTTGTTGCTTTGCGGTAGGATTATAGCGGAACAATGTGTTATAACCACTCTTTACCGAATTCCAACTATGAATTTGGCTTTGCTTCATATCATAGCCATGGTTAATACATGGTGCATAAGCAATTATTACACTAGGTCCATTATATTGTTCTGCCTCAACAAAGGCTTGCACGCATTGGTCTGGGTTTGCACCCATTGCAACTTGAGCAACATAAACATCTTTATAAGTCATAAGCATTGAAGCCAAATCTTTTTTCTTGGTGGTTTTGCCGGTCATGTTAAACTTTGCCGTTGCGCCCCTTGGTGTTGACTTGCTGGTTTGACCGCCTGTGTTGGAATAAACTTCTGTGTCAAGCACCAAAATATTCACGTTTTCGCCAGATGCAACAACATGGTCAAGCCCTCCAAAACCTATATCATAAGCCCAACCATCGCCACCGAATATCCACACACTTGGGCTTACAATCAAATGCAAATTATCAAACAGATATTGGTCATCGCCAGCTATGATATTGCCCTTTTTGTATGCTTTAAGTTTTAAAGTGAGAGCCTTATTGTTTTCATGATTTTCTGGATTATTCAAAAACTCTTTAACCATATTTGCCAGTTTGCGTGAAAGTTTAAGGGTTTTTAATTTTTCAATAAAATTGTTTCTTTCAGTTTTACGTGCAATGGCAATGCCAAAGCCAAATTCTGCATTATCTTCAAAAAGGCTGTTTGCCCAACTTGGACCAAAGCCGTCTTTGTCCTTGCTGTATGGACAAGTTGGATAAGTGCCCCCGTAAATTGATGAACAGCCTGTTGCATTTGCAATAAGCATACGGTCACCAAACAATTGGGTTGCAAGTTTTATATATGGTGTTTCCCCACAGCCCGCACATGCTCCACTAAACTCAAAATACGGTTTTTTGAACTGGACACCCTTTGTTGTGTTAGGTGTAAATGGTGTATTTTGTGGTAAGGTTAGCATAAATTCATAGTTGGCAATTTCTTTATCTCTAATTTTTTCCGCCTTTTCCATAATAAGTGCTTTTACTGGACAAACTGTTGAACAAACGCCACAGCCTGTGCAGTCAAGAGTATTCACTTGCATGCGATAATTTCCGTCACATATAAACGCTTTTCTGCTTTCAAAAGTCTTTGGAACTTTGCGCTTTTCGCTGAAGATTACTGGGCGGATTGCAGCATGTGGGCACATCATCGTGCATCTGCCACATTGAATACATTTTTCACTTATCCAATTTGGCAAAACTTCACCTAATGCTCGTTTTTCAAATTTTGAAGTATCTGTTGGCATACGACCTGACACATCAAATTTGCTGACAGGTATGTCATTGCCTTGTTGATTTGAGGTTGGCACAATAATATCTTCATAATATTCACTTTGTGGAACTTTGCAGGTAAGATTGTGGTTGATTTCAAGATTATCAATATTTATGGTTTTAAGATTTTCAACTGCTTGTTTTATTGCTTTTAAGTTAGCATCAACAATAGCCTGACCTTTGCGAGCATAAGTCTTTTCAATAGAATGTTGTATATTAGACATTGCAACATCAAATGGTAACAAACCTGAAACATAGAACAATGCCGTTTGCATAATTGTGTTTATTTTTGCACCAAGGCCGTTTTCTAATGCTATTTTGCTTGCGTCCAATGTGTAAACACGAGTATGCTTCTGTTTTAAATCTTGCTTCATTTTATCTGGCATGATTTTATTCAATGTTTCAAAATCATAAGGACAATTAATCAACATTATGCCGTTGTTTTTCAAACAATCTGTCATGTCATATTTTTCAATAAAACCAGCATTGTTGCACACCAGCAAATCAACTTGTTGTGGATTGAATGGCGCAACGATTGGCCTAAAACTTGCTCTCATGTGTGAGATTGTTAAACTGCCTGATTTTTTGCTGTCATAATCAAAATAGCCTTGCATATAACTTGTTGTTTCTTCGCCCAAAATTTTGATTGTGTTTTTGACTGAACTTACACTGCCATCACTACCCAATCCGTAAACACGCATGCTAAAATCTGCAATGTTATCTTTAAAAATAGGTTTAACTTCCAAACTGGTGTTAGACACATCATCATAAACACCGACTGTAAAGAATTGCTTTTTGCGTTTGAACATATTTTCAAACACTGCGATTGCCATATCTGGAGTAAATTCTTTGCCACCAAGCCCAAAACAACCAGAATAAGTGTTGCAATTTATTTTGTGCTTTTGCAATGCGGATAAAACAAAACTTGTTAAAGTGTCTGTTCCATTAACATCTAAATTTCTCTCCAATATTGTTATGTTTCGCACATTTTTTGGCAATTTGTTTATGAATGTTTGTTCATCAAAAGGTTTTAATAAGCGCACTTTTAGTATGCCAACATTTTTGCCGTACTGCTTTTGAGCAAGGCGCAAAACGTCTGCCGAACTGCCAATCGAGACAACGATATCTCTTGCATATTTATCGCCAAAATATTCAACTGTATCATAGTGTCTATTTGTTATTTCTGCTTGTTTGTTTAAGCAAAATTTAACATCATCAATCACATTTTTATACTTATCAAGTGCCTTAACACGATTTTGCATAAACACATCAGGGTTTTGGTTTGTGCCAGCACTGAAACTATTGTAATTGTTTAAAGCATGTTGCTTAAATTGTGAAATATCGTTGAAATCAACAACCTTTTTTAAATCTTCTAAATCAGACACATATACAGTGCTGAGTTCATGACTTGTTCTAAATCCATCAAAAAAACAAATAAAAGGTGTGCCAGTTTTTTGACTTGCAAGTTCAGTGGCGATTGCAATATCGTTTACCTCTTGCACTGATGAGCAGTTGATTATATTAAATCCAGTTTTCATGCAAGCATAAATATCACTATAATCGCAAAATATGCTTAAGGCATGTGAAGCAACCGTCCTTGCTGCAACATAAAAAACAGTTGGCAAGCATTCCCCTGCAATTTTATACATATTTGGTATCATCAACATCAAACCTTGACTTGATGTGAATGTTGTGGTTTTTGCACCTGCCATTAAACTGCCGTGCACAGCACCTGCCACACCTCCTTCACTTTGCATTTGTGCAATGCGAAGTTTGTTGCCAAAAATATTTGTTTTGCCTTCGGTTAAAAAATTATCACAATTTTCAGCCATTGGGCTTGATGGTGTGATTGGATAAATCACCGCCACATCATTCATCATATAAGCAATATTGCTGGCACAAAAGTTGCCGTCAACTGTCAATTTTTGCATATTTCCCCTTTAAATTATTTACGTTTTTTTGATATTATTAGTGCTTTAAAATAACTTTGTTTTATTTCAGTAAATTACTGCACAAAAATATCTAATAATAGTATAAAAAAAATTTTGCCTTATTGCAAACAATTGCAAAGATTTTTAACTTTTGTTACAATAAAATTAAATGTATTAAACAGACTTTGCAAAGGTGGTAATTTATGCGTTATTTAATGATTGTAACCTATAATGGACGTAATTTTTCAGGTTTTCAAAAACAAAAATCAACCAACAAAACAATTGAATTTGAATTGGAAAAAGCAATAGCAACAATCACAAAACAGCAAGTGGAATGTGTTGCAAGCGGAAGGACTGATGCTGGAGTGTCAGCCTATCATCAACCAGTTCACTTTGATATTGACAGCAACTTGAACGAACAAAAATTTTTGAAATCAATCAACGCTCTTTTACCTGCAGAAATTAAAGTTTTGACAATCTATCCAACCACTATTCATGCACGTTTTAGTGCCAAGAAAAAAACTTACATTTACAAAATGTACATTTCAAATGTTGAGTTGCCACTTGAAACTGATAAATTGAGAATTTCCCCGACTTTAAATTTTAAAGATATGAAAAAGTTTTGCTCACTTATTAATGGTACACATGATTTTAGTGCTTTCAAAGCCAGTGGCGGCCAAACTGAAAACGATGTAAGGACGATTTATTCAGCACGATTAAAAAGAGATGACAACTATTTAACATTTGAAGTTACAGGCAATGGATTTTTATATAAAATGGTACGCAATCTTGTTGGCACAATGTTAAAAATTGGAGAAGGCAAGATTGATATTAATGAATTAAAACAAACAATCTTCAATGGTTTTAAATCAACATACACAGCAAAACCAGAATACTTGTATCTATACAATGTAAATTACAGATAATTAAACACTACCACATTAATCAGCATCATTAATTTATATCAAATAGAAAACAAAAAACTTGATGTATCAAATTAAATAAACATTCCAACAAGTCCAAACCTTGGGGGTGTTGGGGAACAAAAAAGCCAAGCAAAAATTGTGACATTTGGGGTTTTTGAACAAAAAAGCACAAGTCGCTAAAAGCTAAAACTTGTGCTTCAAAAAAAATAGAGTTCAATCAAAGGCTGGCAATGAGCCTTTGATTGGAATGATGCACAACCGACTAAAAATCAGCGGTTGTTTTTTTAACAAAAAAAACAACCCGACCAAAAGGCCGAGTTGTGACGATGGCGCCCCGAGTAGGGCTCGAACCTACAACCTATCGGTTAACAGCCGAGTGCTCCACCATTGAGCTATCGAGGCATAAATTGTTGACATCTGTAAAATCACTTTCACAGACAATGCCCTTATTATATCATCAAATATAAGGGTTGTCAACAATTTTTTTATTAAATTTTTTCAAATTAACAAAATTTTATTTTTAATATTTATTTGTGTTTTTCAAATAATCATTTCACAGTTATTTGATTATAGATACCATAATAATCTAACAAATAAATGTAATTCAATTTTGTAAGCACTGTGGTTGTTGCTGATTTAAATTTTTCAATGATATCGTCAGTTACAAATTCGTTTTGATAGTGGAAAGATTTTAAATCTTCAGTTTCAACTTCCTGACTATAAATACCGCCAGTGTTAGAATAATAAATTACCATATCTCTCATTTCGCCATTGATTTCATAAACTGTATCTGCAGGTTTGAAAAGTGAGTTGCCGATATAGAAATTTTCATTAAAACTAATGCCAAGCAAATCTAACAAAGTTGGAACAACATCATAAGCAGAACAAAAACGAGTGTTCCATGTCAATTTGTTGGTCAAGCCTGTGTTCAAATTTTTAACACCTGGGCTTGACAAAATCATTGGTATTTGATGCAATTCTGTACGATAAATTTCGTCTTTTGGAATATTTTTGAAGCGGTTTGAAAGGTTTAAATAATATGAATAATGGTCAGCATAAAGCAACATTGTTGTTTTATCATATAAACTTGTTCCGTCAGCATAAGTTTTCGATTTCAATTCAGCCACAATTTTGCCAATTGCTTCATCAAGTCCACACACACCGCATTGATAATATGTCAATTCACTAACCAAACTTGGGTCAGTTTCTTGATAATTGTTAATGACATTTTGATACCAAGTTGTGTAAGTTGCATCTTCTTCATCTTTGTTTAAAACATAACGGTCATTTTCATCTAAAACACAGTCATCTGCGCCGTATTTTACATAATTCATGTATTTGAGCGCATCGCCATCATTAGCATTGTTTTCAGGCAAATATGCCCCGTGTGATGAAACATTAAGGTAGAATGTATAGAATGGTTTTTCTTGATAATTTTCTGGCACAATATAGTTCATTGCATGTGTTACAAATTCGCCTTCTGGTGCCCAGTTATCCCATTTTAAATCATCGCCCGTGTAAATATGATTTCCATCTTCATCAACCAAACATTCTTTGCCGATAACATTTTGGAACCCCATATTCCCATGAGTTACATTTCTGTCATAGAATGTTGAACGATTTGAATGCACGTAACTTGTTGTGTAACCTTTAGATTGCAAAATATTTGGCAAAGAAAAGCCTAAAGCATTTGAATTTTTATCATAAGTTTTGCCAGCATAATCAAGCACATTTAATCCATTTGGATAACTGCCCATTATACCAATGCCTTCACTGATGTTTGTTTTTGCTTTGCCAAAGAATTTTGATGCAACAATACTGTCATCATTTTGATTTTCAGCATCACCATATATCAAAGCATAAACATTTGGTGTAAGTTCATTTGAAAGATTTTGCAAAGTTGGGTCATAGTTGCCATCGCCAAACGCAAACCATTCAAGTGATTCCATCATAATGCAAATCACATTATTACCATTATCAATACCAAAAGTAGATTTATCAGTGCCATTTAATGTGCTACCATTATACATATTGCCCGAATTGAAATAATCAACTGTGATTTTTTGTTTCATTGTGTCAGCTGTTGTGTGATTATTGCTCAAAGCATTCACAAGCATATTGACAAAGTATCCATAAGAACCAAACTTTGCATAACTGCTTCGTTTCAAGAAGTTGGTTTCCATTAAAAATGCGTCTGTGTTTACATAATTGGCAGATTCAAGGCTATCCTTATATGATTGAACCTTATGGCGATATAAATAGTAGTTTGTTATTGCAAAGTTTTGTGCAAATAAAATCATGATAATACACAAGATTGAAAAATGTTGTTTGATATTTATTTTATTCCTTTTTGCCTTATGCAAAAGCACTCCGCCAATAATTGTAATTGTGACAAATAAACTGATAAGCTCAAACATCACACCCCAAAAAACAAAGCCTGAAGTTGCTGCTTCTGTTGCTTCAACCAATGCGGAAAGCATATCAAAGGTAAACATATCGCCGTAAATAGAATAAAGTGTGTAGTTTGTGTAAATCAAACAACCTTGAACAAACAAGACTATGGTTGCAAACACATATTGCGCAGTATAATTTGGTGTTGCAAATATCAACGCACCAATAAATACAATTATTGAAAAATTGTACCAGAAATATTGTGGCATAAAGCCGAGTTTTAAGACGTAAAACGAAAATGCTTCTAAAATTAAAGCACCTAACACATAATAAATAAACATCAAAAACTTGTTTACACCAGTCTTTATCATGTCAAATATTTTAGTTTATTTGGTGTTTACTGTCAAGTCAAAATGCAAATTGTTGCAAAATTTAAACTTTAATGGTAGAATGTTGGTATGTTTAATTGGTTAAAAAATTTGTTTGCAAGCAAAAAATTGCTTCCTAAAGATGTTGAATCTGGTTTGATGACATCTATGTTTTACTCTGTAAAATTGGGAGAAAAACTTATTGTCCCTGACAATTGTGTGTGCTATTTATCATATAGAGACAAAATTTACAATCAGTTTGAAGCAGGCAGTTACACTTTAGATGAGCAGACATTAAACTCTTTGATAACAAAACAAACCAGAGGCAAAAAAGAAATTAAAACTGTTAAATTTGATTTGTTTTATGTGAACAAAAATAAATTCAATTATGACACTAAACAAAACGAATCTATACCATTTGATGGCAGATTAAGCAAAGTTGAAATCAAAACAAACTTTGACTGTCAAGTTGTTGATACAAAAAAATTTAAGTCTTATGCATTGTCTTTCTTTGCTTTGATTAGGCCTATAGATGCTGAAAATTTGGTTAAAAGTTTTGTGACTGAACATATCAACAAATACTATTTAAAACATGATTTATTTTCGCCAATAAATGCAGAGACTGAAACAGAAAATATCAAAACTTATCTCAACAAAAAAGCAGAAAGATATGGCTTTACATTTACAAATTTATACTTATCTTTGTGGGTAAAAAACAAAACCAAGCAACCAGTTGAAACTGAAAAATCATTTTTTGATGATGTAAAAGTTAGCAAAATCAGCACTGCAACACCAATTGAAACTGTCAAAACACAAAAAGAGGCAAAAACTGAAACTGAAAATATTGACAATACCAAATCCAAGGAATATAATTTAAACAGTGTTGAACAATCAGTCAGCACGAATGAAAATAAAGAAAAACAACAAGAAGTGTGCCCACAATGTCAAAGCATAAGAATTGCAAACTCGGCATTTTGCCACAGATGTGGTTACAAATTCTTGTAGTTTGAAAAATAAATTTATAAGGAGACAATATGAAGTTCAAAAAAACTGATATCATAGGCACTGTGCTTGAAAAACACCCAAAAGGTGAAGAAATTTTGACACAATTTGGCTTCCATTGCTTATACTGCCCTTGCAGTCAAATGGAAACACTTGAAGAAGCTTGCGAAGTGCATGAAATAAATGTTGATGAATTGTTAAAAGCACTTAACGCATAGTGTTGTGATTATAATAAATCTTTTCATTAGCTTAATTTCAAACAAAAAAACACTCAATCGAGTGTTTTTTTATTTTAGTTATTTTTCTTTAACTTTGAATTTTTTTCAAGTTCTTTTTTTGATGCTTCAAGTTTTGCATTTTCTTTTGCAATCTCGTTATCAATTTGTTTTAAGAACTCGTCAATATCAGTTATTTCAGCTGGATTTGTTGCTGATGTTTCCACTTTCTTTGGTCTGCCTGCTTTACGTTTTGGTTGAGTTTCTGCAACGTTTTCAACTGGCTCTTTACGTGGACGACCTGCCTTGCGCTTTGGTTGCTCTTCTGTTGTTTGTTCAACAGGTTGTTTGCGAGGTCTGCCTGGCTTGCCTGCTGGCTTTGTTTCAACATCTGTCACAACTTTTTTAGGTCTGCCAGCCTTACGTTTTGGTTGTTCAACTGCGGTTTGTTCAACTGGTTGTTTAGCTTGTTTTTCTTCAACAACCTTTCTTGGCCTGCCAACAGATTTTTTAGCTTGTTCTGCCACAGTGTTTTCAACAACTTTGCGTGGACGACCCGCCTTGCGCTTTGGTTGTTCAACAATCTCTTGTTCAACAGGTTGTTTGCGAGGTCTGCCTGCTTTACGTTTTGATTGTTCGGTTGTAACTGTTTCAGTTGGAACAACTTTGCGTGGACGGCCTGGTTTCTTTTTTACAACTGGCTCTGTAACAATTTTACGTGGTCTGCCTGGTTTGCCTTTTGGTTTGCTTTCTTCCGTTTGAACAGTGGATTCTGATTCAACTGGTGCAACTTGTTCAGTTGTTTCTGTTGAAACTTGTTCATCAGCATTTTCCCCCGAATTTGCTGGTGTCTGTTCTTGATTTTCATTTTGTTCTGGTTCAAGTTCAGGTTTTACCTTATTTGCATCGTCATCTTCTGGTTCATCAAGATAGTTAAATGTGTATGTTGGTTGTTCTTGATTTGATGCTTCAGATTGACCTTGCTCGTCAAGATAATTGAATGTGTAAGTATCTTGTTGTTCAGGTTGAGAATTTGATTGATTTTCTGGTTGCTCTTGAGCTTCAACCTGTGCAGTTTCTGCTGGTTGTTCACTAGGTTGTTGTTGATAATAGTCATCATATTGTTGATTATCGTATTGATTATCATAATATGAATTGTCTGTATACTGATTATCAGCATATTGTTGGTCATAGTATTGTTGCTCTTGAGCAGGTTGTTCAACTGGCTGTTCGGCTTGTTTTACTGAATTTTTGCCATTCTTTGCACGATTTACTTCATCTGAAACACGAGAAATGATTTGTTCACGTTCATCAATCTTTTGTTGATACTCGGCATCAATGTTTGAAAGTTGGTCTTTAAGTTGAGCATTTTCATCATACAAGCCATTAACTTCTGCTTCTTTATGTTGTAATTTCTCTTCCAATGACTTGATGTTGTCTTGAACTTTTGTATATTTATCCGCTTCACGTTCTTCAACAACACGAAGTGCTTCGTCATAAACTTTGCCACTATATGTGTCAAATTCACTCATCATTGACTTTTCAAGAGAGTTACGTGCCTTTTTGATTTGATTTTCAACATCTGTAAGTTCAGCTTGGTATGTTTCCAAAACTTTTTTGTGACGATCAGTAGCGGTATCGTAATCACGTTCCAAGTTACGTTGACGGTCAAGTTCTTGTTGTTGTTGCTTTTTCAAATAGTTTGCTTCAATACTTGATGAAACATCTTCAAGTTGTTGTTTAAAGTTATCAAATGTCTCTTTGCTGACCTGCATTTGACGTTGATATTCTTTTGTTGTTTCACGGAACGAATTTTCTTCTTGATAAATTTCATTGTTGATTTGTTCCATGTCTTGCATAAGTTTTTTACGTTCAGCAATATAGTTTTCTGCTTCTGTCATAGCACGTTCCAAAACAAGTGAACGTTCTACACCAGCCTCATCAAAGTTGAATTTTTCGTGTTCTACGTTACGCAAACGAGCACGTTCCAACTCTTTCTTTTCTTCGTCTGCACGTTTTTGAAGGTATGCGTACAAAATTGGAATACCACGTTTGATTTCGTTTTTATCAAACAATACTTCATAGTCAACATAATCTGGCAAAGTTTCAGTTGCTTTATCAATGTTTACTTCAAAATATTGGTAGTTTGAATAAAGGTCACTTATGATTGCATTATGTCTGATTTGGAAGAAAATTGTTACAAGGTAATTTAGCATCAAAATCAAGATTGGGCAAAGCAAGCAGTGTTGCAAAATTTCCACCAACTTTTCTTCATAAGAACAATACAAGTTCAACAAAAAGCACAAACCTGCAAATATGTATGATAACATATTCATGATTTTGACATCACGAGTGTAGGTGCTGTTTTTTACAGGTATAGTTACGCAACTGTCAAAAGACATATATTTACTTGCTTTTTCTTCCCTATACAAAACATATTGTTGCCATTGCTTGCGCAATTGTTTTGGCACACGGCCTGATTTCATTTTATTGTTGAATGCAATCAGATTATCTTCAGTGATTTGTGGATTGTCCAAAAAATAGTTGTTGAACATATCAACAGCTTTAATCAACCTTGCTTCGTAAGAACGAGAAGTTGAAAATATTACACAGAGAACTGTGAATAAGAACAATGCAGCAAATATGATAAAATAACGATTGTAATTCAAATAATTGGCGAATGATGAAAAGAATTTATCAACCGCTTCAAATATTTTAGTCATAAAAACCCCTTTAATTAATTTAAAATTAATTTTATTTGCTAATTGTATTATAACACAATCATTCACTAATTACTAATATTTTAAGATATTTTTTTATTTTTTTTTGAATTTTTTGATAATTAATTTTAACACCAAAAAATGCCTTTAAAATACTATATTTAGGCATTTTTGCTAATTTTGATGGGGTTATTTATGAATAATAATTATTTGCGCTTAATTAAATATTATATAAATTATTATTTAATAATTCCTATTTATATATTAATTAATAAAGGACATAATAAAATTCAATTGTTAAAATCGCACTTGTGTAGGCTGAATAAAAAAGTCTGTCAATTTAATTGTAAAATTTTTAAAATGTTTGTATAATGTTTTAACTTAAACATAAACCAATTTATCCCACTGATGCAATAAATATGGTTTGATGTTAAGCATGAAAAAAAGGAAAACAAAAATGTACGCATATTGGATATATTACGTTTTGGGCATTGTGCTTATACCTGGCATTGCACTTGGCTTATGGGCACAAATCAAAGTTCAAACCACATTTAATGAATACAACAAAATTCAAACAAAACATGGCAAACCTGCAAATGTTGTTGCACGTTATATGCTTGACGGTGGTGGTTGCATAGACACAAAAATTGGAAGGATTAAAGGGAGTTTGACTGATAATTACGACCCAACAAAAGACACAATCTCTTTATCTGATGATGTTTATGACAACAGCACAGTTGCAGCGATTGGTGTTACCGCACATGAAATTGGTCACGTTTTTCAACACAAAAGCAACTATGCCCCAGTGAAAATTAGAAAAGCTCTTGTGTCTGTTGTGAATATTTCTGGCTTTTTGGTTTGGCCACTTATTATCGTTGGCTTGATTTTGGAAGCCGGCTTCTACCTTACAAACGCAAAATGGCTTATCTTGGCTGGTATTATTTTATAT
>JBNMLD010000016.1:0-17727 GCA_050874685.1 Candidatus Onthoplasma sp.
CTTTATAAAAACAAAGAGTTCTATTATAGGTTGATTAAAATTTCTGTGATTAAAAAAATCAGTTTGATTGAATATCTAAACCACAATGGTTACACCTATTTGCAAGGGTATATGGTTGCAAGGCTTGCTCAAATGAAAGTTGATGAAAACGAACGTTACAACTTCTTAACAAATAAGAAAAAAGAATTTTATGCAAAGCACGATATCGAAAAACTGACAAATAAACAAAAATATTATTTAGATTTGCAACTTGTTGATGAACTGGCAAAATTGGACAACCTTGAACAATTTGCCGACAGCGATTTAAGTTGTGATGACTAAATTGGCAAAACAAATTAAAAAAATAAAGGTCTAACAGGCATTTAACAGACATATTATAAAACGTCTTCTTGTAGTTTGTTAAAACATGCAAAAATCAATCAATTTATTTTGCCAGTGCTTATAAAGATGATTTGTGATTAATAATAAAAAGAAAACAGTGTTATGCTGTCTTCTTTTTTTCTTGCTTTGTTTGTTTTGCTTTATCCCTTATTATTTCAGGCTTACCCTTATTCAAAATAAAATCTTCAGTCACAACAATCTTCTTTATATTATCCTCAAAATGAACGCTGTGCATAAAAAATCTGCGTCTAGGCAGATTTTTTGTGTGTAGCGATTTTGCTTTTATTGTAAATTATTTCTGGTTTGCTGTTCTTCAAAATAAAATCTTCGGTTACAACAATCTTCTTTATATTATCCTCAAAATGTACGCTATACATTACATCAAGCATACGTTCTTCAAGGATTGTGCGAAGTCCACGTGCACCAGTTTTAAGTTCTATTGCTCGTCTTGCAACTGCTTTGATTGCTTTTGGGTCAAAAGTTAAATCAATACCGTCCATTTTAAACATTTCAATATATTGTTTTGTAATGGCATTTTTAGGCTCAACCAAAATACGTTCCAATGCGGTTTCGTCCAAACTGTCCAAAGTGGCAACAATTGGCAAACGTCCAACAAATTCAGGTATCATGCCAAACTTAATCAAATCTTGTGGTTGAATATCTTCAAATTTATTATTTGTGTCGTTTGTCGCTTTGCTTTTTATTTCCATGCCAAAGCCAAGTTGACTTGCGCCTTTCCTTTCGCTGATGATTTTGTCAAGTCCAACAAAAGCACCACCGCATATAAACAAAATGTTTGTTGTGTCAATCTTAATATTTTCTTGTTGTGGGTGTTTGCGTCCGCCTTGTGGTGGAACACTTGCAATTGTGCCTTCCAATATTTTAAGCAATGCCTGTTGAACACCTTCCCCACTTACATCTCTTGTGATTGAAACATTTTGAGTTTTGCGGGCAATTTTATCAATTTCATCAATATAAATAATGCCACGTTGGGCTTTTTCAATGTCATAGTCGGCATTTTGAATCAGTTTTAACAATATATTTTCAACGTCATCGCCAACATAGCCTGCTTCAGTTAATGCTGTTGCATCACTGCTTGCAAAAGGAACTTTCAATGTCTTTGCAAGGGTTTTTGCAAGCAAAGTTTTACCACTACCACTTGGTCCAACAAGCAAAACGTTGCTTTTTTCAAGTTCAATTTCATCTTGCGCATTATCATGTTTAACCATATTGTAATTTATGCGTTTATAGTGATTGTAAACAGACACCGCAAGGATTTTTTTAACTTCATCTTGTCCAATAATAAAATCATCAAGTTTTTGTTTGATTTCTTGTGGTTTTGGCAATTCAATAAATTCATTTTTGCTGGTTTGATTTTGTTTGTGTGTGTAGTCCATCAAATCACGGCAAATATTTAAGCAATCTTTGCATATAAAGCAATCACCTTCTGGATTGCTGATGATATCAGTAAGTTCACGTGCTGGTCGCCCACAAAATGAGCAAATTGTTTCTATCTCTCTCAAATTATCCCCCAAAAAAGTTTGTTATAAATATAATAGGTTATTTAAACTTAAATATACCTTTAAAAAGTTTTAGCCAACAACAAATCCAACTTTTTACAATTGTTTTATGTTAAATTTGTTGTTGAAACAAGAAAAAATGCAGACTTATGGTCCGCATTTTAAAACTTTAACGTTTGCTAAAAATTTTGTCCACCAAACCATATTTAAGTGCTTGTTTTGCATCAAGGAAATTATCCCTATCAGTATCTTTTGAAATGGTGTCGATGTCCTTCCCTGAATTGTCCGCAAGGATTTTGTTTAAAGCCTCACGTGTTTTTTCGATATGCTTTGCATGAAGCAAAATATCACTTGCTTGACCTTGTGTGCCACCCAAAGGTTGATGAATCATAACTTCGCTGTGTGGCAAGCAAACTCGTTTGCCTTTTGCCCCGCTTGAAAGAATAACTGCTGCCATGCTTGCTGCCATGCCAATGCAAATTGTTGAAACATCACATTTAATATATTGCATTGTGTCATAAATTGCCATGCCTGCTGTTACACTACCGCCTGGGCTGTTGATATACATAAAAATGTCTTTATCTGGATTTTTGCCTTCAAGGTAAATAAGTTGAGCAACAACTGTGTTTGCCATTTGGTCATTTATTTCGCCTGTCAAAAAGATAATTCTATCTTCAAGCAAACGGCTATAAATATCATAACTGCGTTCGTTACTGCCAACTTGGTCAATAACCATAGGAATTAACATAAAATTCTCCTTTTCAATGGTTTTAAAATTATTTAATTTCGTTGTTTGCGTGCAAGAAATCAACAATTTTCTTCATAAGCAAATCGTTAGCAATTTGGTTTACCATATTATCGTTGACTTGTTTTTTGTATTCTTCCACTGTTTTGCCAACATTTTTTGCCATTTCTTCAAGTTTATTGTCGATATCTTTTTCTGTTACGTCAAGATTTTCTGTTTTGATAAGTTTTTCAAGCACTAATCTTGCTTTTACATTGCGTGTTGCTTGAACTTTAACTTCCGCTTTAAGTTCATCAACTGTTTTGCCAATGTATTTTGCATAAGCTTCCAAATCAATGCCTTGATAACGCATTTGTGCTTCCATATTTTGCAATTGACGTTTTGTTTCATCTTCTGCCAAAACTTCTGGAACAGTAACGTTTGTGTCATCAATGATTTTGTCCAACATATCGTTGTCAAGTTCGATATCCGCATGTTGTTCAGCTTGTTTTAAAAGCCTATCTTTGATGCTTGCTTTGAAATCTTCAACTGTTTCAAATTCTGTGCTGTTTGAAACAAATTCTTCATTAAGTTCTGGCATAATGCGTTCACGAACGTTTTTAATTTCAACTTTGAAAGTTGCTGGTTTGCCTGCCAATTCTGCAACATGATAGTCTGCTGGGAATGTTACAACAACATCTTTTTTGTCGCCAATGTTTAAGCCAACAAGTTGGTCTTCAAAAGTGTCAATAAATGTGTGTGAACCAATTTTAAGTTGATAATTTTCTGCTTTGCCGCCGTCAAATTGTTTGCCATCAATATAGCCATCAAAATCAAGTGTTACAAAGTCATCATTTTTAACAGGTTTGTTTGTTTCAACCAAACGTGAAGCACGCAACAATTCGTGTTCAATTTCTTCTTTGATTTGGTCTTCAGTAACTTCAACTTTTTGTTTTGTGAATGTTAAACCTTTATATTGAGCCAATTCAAAATCTGGAACACAACTGATTTTAAGTGTAAATTCCAAACCGTTTTCGTCCAATTTTTGGATATCCAAAGCTGGTGCTTCAACTGGGCGAACATCTTCGTGTTCACGCAAAATTGTTGTGTAAGCGCTGTAATATACTTCGTCCAAAGCTTCGTTCAAGAAAACACCAACACCATAATTCTTTTCAATCATATTGCGTGGAGCATGTCCTTTTCTAAATCCTGGAACATTGTATTTACCTTTATTTTTTTCATAAGCATTGTTAATTGCTTCGTCCCATTCAGTTGCTGTTAAATTAACATTTGCAACATACAATCCATTTTCTTTTTTCTCTAATTCGTATTTCATTTTTTCTCCTTACAGCCATAAGGCCAATTTAAAAATTTCTGCCACATTGTAGCACACTCTTTTAAGTTTGTAAATCAATTTAGCAAATTATTTGTTTAACTTTTGTTGAATTTTCAGCATGTTTTATCAACCGAAATATTAATAAAATAAACCAAATCATGCTATTATTTCGCCGATTTTAAGCAAGCGGTTATCAAATAATTGAAAGAATGCCTGCAACAATAACCAAAAACGCACTAATATAAAGCACAAATTGCAAGCGGGCTTGTTTACGACCAAGTTTCTTTTTCAATTTTTCAACTTCAGCATACTCTGCTGCGTCAACTTCATCTTCATTTTCTTCCAAGTCTTTATCAGTTTCAATGATTGTTTTTTGCCATTGTGATTGCCTGAAAATTGCCAAAAGCACAATGCTGATTGCCATAAAAATACAAGCAAGCAGAATGCAAACTTTTGCCCACTTGCTACATATCAACAAAACAAAGCTGATTGCCAAGCTAACAAATATGCCCAACAATTTTAAATCAATCTTTTTCATTATGCTTGGAATGCCTTTACAATGCCTGCAATGTTGAGGCCAACAAACACAATAATAAGCACAACAAAAATAATGTATGCAATCATCCAGCCCACATTACGTTTGCTTTTTGCAAAACAAAATGCGTAGACTGCTGTGATGATATAGGCAATGATTTGTGCAATTGTGTTAAGCAAATTTAAGATGTTTGGATTAACCAACCAACCCAACAATTTGCCGACAATAAGCACAACAGCAATCAATGCCACTGCGATATATGCCATAAAATTAACAACTTGTTTTCCGTTCACGATATACTCCTTTTATTTCACTTTATTATATCACAAAATATGTGACTAGCCAAACCTTTTAGACAATGATTTTTGTCGCATTAAACAAAATGATAGCCTATTGTTTGGTTTATTAATCAAAAGAAATTTGCTTTAAGACTTTTTCAAAATAATCAGGCAATGGCACTTCAAAAGTCATATTTTGATTGCTTGTTGGGTGCACAAAACTGATTTTATAAGCAAACAAAAGTTGACCATTGGTCTTGATTGTTTTATCTTGTCCGCCGTAAAGCACATCACCTACTATTGGGTGATTTATGCTTTTTAAATGTGTACGTATTTGATGTGTTCTGCCCGTTGTCAGTTTGCAATTTAACAATGTGTAATGGTCAAAAACCTTGTCAATTGTAAAAATTGTTTTGCTATATTTGCCATTTTGTTCACCAACCAAAGCCATTTGCTCACGATTTTTGGGATTTCTGCCCAAATACCCTTCCACAACAAAGTCTTGTTTGATTCGGCCTTTTATAAGTGCCTTATACTCACGATTTAAAGTTTTATCTTTCAATTGAGCGCTTAAAATTTTGTGTGCATTGTCATTTTTTGCAACAATCATCAACCCGCCAGTATCTTTATCTAGCCTATGCACGATGCCGGGACGCAACACCCCATTGATTGTGCTTAAATTTTTTATATGGTACATCAAAGCATTAACCAAAGTGTGTGATTTGGTTGTATTGCATGGGTGCACAACCAGCCCAACCTGCTTGTTGATAACCAACAAATCATCATCTTCATAGATTATATTCAGTGGTATATTCTCTGCTTCTGCCGATATCTTTTCAGGTTCAAGCACATCATACTCCACCACATCGTTAGGTTTTAAAATATAGCCTGCTTTAACCTGCTTGCCGTTCACTGATATATGCCATTGTTCGTTCAAAGTCTTGATATAACTGCGTGAAAAAGTTGTGTTTTCAGCCAAAAACACATCAAGCCTTATATCACTTTTATCACAAATCAATTTGTTCATTATTCTCCGTCTTTGTTATTTTTTGGTTTTTCTTCAACTGACATCTCTTGCTTTTTAGTTTTGTTTTGCATGAACAAAATAAATATCGCAAGCATAACCGCACCTATGCACAAAAAACTGTCAGCAAGGTTAAAAATTGGGAAATTTGGCAAAAAGTCAAGGTAGATAAAATCACGAACATATCTTAAAAATATTCTATCAATCAAGTTACCAACCGCACCACCGATGATGAACCCAAAAGAGATGCAATAAAACACATTTTTGTTTTTTGCAAAATGGTTATATACAAACAATGCAATAATCATGATGATACTGACTATCACAAGTGCCAAAGTTTTGCCTTGCAAAATGCCAAATGCTGCCCCAGTGTTGCCGTGATTTGTGGCGATTGAAATAACACCTGGTATCAAATTTTGATATTCAATACCTGATAAAAAATGTTTGGTGACAAGGTCTGCCACCAAAACAATGATAATTGTAATAAGACTTACAAAAAATTTCTTCATAAAAACCTTTAAATAATTAACTATCCTAATTTTGACCTTCTGGACGCAAAATTTTATGTCCATTAGGCGTCAAAATGAAAAGGTCTCCATGCCAGCGATGAATACTGCCGTCCAAGCCATATAACGCACCTGACAAAAAGTCTAAAATACGTTCGCTATCGGCTTGTGTTATCCCTTCTAAATTAACAGCAATTGTTTGCCCTTGCTTTAAATAATCAACAACTTGTTGAATTTCTTTAAAAGATTTTGGCTCAACCAAAATAATGTTACTTTCTGATTGAATGCCAAAATTGTTAAAACTTGTGGCAGTAAAACTTTCGGCGCTGTTTGTTTCGCCTTTAACCTTTTCATGTAAATTAAAATTTGCGTACTTGTCTTCTGTGGTAATTTCGGTTGATTTTTTCTTTTTTTTATCTTCCCCTTCAAAGCCCAGTCCGCTCATTATCCAATTGAAAAAACCCATAATTATGCCTTTTTAACCAAAGATTTGTTTTCTTAACATTTCATATTCAGCATCTGTTGCAATTTTAAATTCATGCACAACACGTTCATAAATTGCAATAACATTTTTGTTTGTTGTTTTTTTGCTGGCAGCATCAAGCATTTTTTCAGCAACAGCAATTGCACCTTTTCTATCTTGTTTTACATCAATTGAAACGATAACTTCAATGATGTCCATACACTTATTTTCAAATTCTTCTTGGTTGGTCATAAACTTCTCCTTAAATTATATTTTAAACGTGAAACTTGCCTTTGTCAAGAAATTATGCCAATCTTTAACCGTTTAAACCAGCCAAAATCTTTATAAAACAACATAGCATTAAGATAATCAGCACATCAGTTGCGCTTGCAGATAAATTTTAGTGGTTGTAAATAAACTTATCAGTTTGCTTTGCTTGGTTATATTTGCGTGTTTGATATAGTGAACAAATTAATTTTGTACATTTAAGTTTAGTCTTGCCACATAAAAAAACAAAAACTCACATAAATTGTGAGTTCTTGCTTTAAATTTAGATTGAGCTTGTTGTTATGCCAAGTCATATCTAACAGCAAAATCAATTGTAACTTGCTTGTCTTCGCCAGATGCATTTACTGTTGTATATGTCAACCTATAATTAACTTTCATATAAGTTGCGGTTGGATTTGCTTGCTTATATTCAGCCAATTCTTGTGCTGACTTTGTGATTTTTGCTGAACTTGTGTCGATATAAACACGATTGTTTTGGTCATACAATGTAACACTTCTCAAATCTTCAAAATTGTTTATCAATGTGTTTAAATCAAATTCAACATCACTTGAACTTGCTTCCACCACAAAGGTAAGTTCTGGCAAATCAAATCTAACAATAGCTTGAAGAGTGCCCGCACTGTAAGTCAATGTCAAATTGATTGTTAAACTTGTTTCTTGTTGATGAGCTTGTTTATAGCTAATCAAATCCGCTTCGCTGATTGAACAGATATATGCTGAAGCAGGCTTTGAGATGTTAACAGTAACACCTTCTATTGCCTCACTGCTTACACCGTTCAAAGATACAGTTTGTGCAACCAATTCGCCATTTCCATTGTTTTGATACAACTTGATAGCATCAGTTATATCTATTGATGAAGCCTTGCCTTCTTCGTATTTAACACGGAAGCAGTTGCTTTCACCTTTTGACCTATAGTCAACAGCATAAACACTATCCGTGCCCAAAAGCACATAGTAATTTGCAGTTACTTGATACAAACCTGCCACACCAGTGCCTTTAAACAATGCTTGATATACATCGTAGGTTTTGCCATCTATTGTGAAACTGTTCACTTTGCTTACAAGTGTTGCTTCTTCAGCATTCTTTGCCCAATTTGAACTTACTGTTGAAGATGTTATACCAACAATTTCATAATCTGTGCCATATCCGCCGTTTTGGAATATTTGTGAAATCCACAAACTGCCTTTTGCTGAAATTGAATTGTTGCCTGTTAATGAAACATCGTCAGATTGCATAGCAACATTGTTGTCGCTTACGAATATTTTGATTTGTGTATCAATTGAATTTGTGAATAAATATTCAGTTTCATTTTCTGTTAATGTGATATAGAACATACCAGCATTACAATGTAATTTGCTTGATGTAAATTTGCCTTCGCCAAGAGTTATCAATGAAATTGTGTCAATAAAATCTTTAAATCTCAACAAATTTGCATAATCACAATTGTACATTGAATTGTCATTATAACTTTTAACTTCTGAACGTTCAATTGCATCATTTGTATCAATTGCCAATGTTGGTGTTGATTGTGTGTAGTCAAATTTATAAGTTTGACCACTAACTATTGCACTCAAAACATTATTATTGATTGTGTAAGCATAAGCCGAACCATTTATCAAAACTTGATTTGAACCAAGATATTTGATTGTGTTTTCGCCATACACTTCTTCATAATAGAACAATTTAAGTTGTTTTGTGCTAGCATCATAGAAATTTGAACTTTGGTCAACATTGATATTTGTATTCACATTTTGTGCCAAAGTTACTGATGCAACATTGTTCACTTTGTAGATTGCAAAGTAAGGCATTGAGGCCACCGAATTATCACCTTTTTTAATATAAGTGTAAACAATTTTGAACACCACATAATAATCAATTGTGTTATCTTGTTTTGATTGTGGCACAATTGGCATGCTTCTTGTTATTGTCAATGCAGTTGCAGGTGCATTTATCATGTTTGTTAAGTCGCTGTTATTCAAGCCTTGCAAATATGCCATATCAACAGTGTTAAACTCATCAGCGGTCAACACCTTGTAGCCCATATAAACGTCATAATTGATGTTTGAATTATCAAATATATTTTCAGTAACTTTAAGGGCTGGGTTATTGTTTTCGTTTGTTGAAACAATTTCAATCAAATCGCCTGATTTGAATGATGAACCATTATTTACTTTTGGATTTGTTGGGTTTGTAAGATATGTTACAGTCTGCAAACCAACAACAGTAATTGTCCAGTATTGTGTGAAATATCCACTGTTTGTTTTATATCCCAAACTCAATGTAACTTCGCCACTGAAATCACGTGCAAAACTTAATACCAAATTTTCTTTGTCAAGGCTTACATAGTTGTCAATTTGATTGCCCCAATAATCAGAAACCTCAACTTTGCTGATACTGATTGCTGTGTTGTCAGTGCCCATTGTGATTGTTTGGTTAGTCTTCACAAAAGACAATGTTAAAACATCTTTCAAGTTGTAATTATTTATCAAAACCTTGCCAGCAGATTTTGAATAATGACCATTTGCACCTAATTCATAAGTTGTTGTAAATTGACTGCCCGGAGCGACTGCCTCTCCATTCACCTTGAATTGAACATTCCTATCAATTGTAACAATACGTTTTGCAACACAAACCAATACGTTATTGTATTTAATTTCAACTGAAATTGTGAGTAACACCTGCTCTGGAACTTGGTAAGTAATCAAGGTTTTTGTAAGGTCGTTATATTCAAACAAGCTGTTTGTTTTGCTGTTTACGACAACCTTTTCACCATTCACATAATAGAATGTGCTTTCGCCAGACAAAAGCAAATCGTAAGTCAAATTCGATGCTGTTGAACCATCATTGCCAACAACATTAAACAATTGTCCAAGTTCAACTTGTTCAGTTGCATACCATGTTTTGTCAGTTGTTGAAACTGTATAGTTAAATATGTTAAGGCTAAAGTTTTCACACAACAAGCCTGCATTGGTGTAAATATTCATTGAAACAGTGATTGTTCTGCAAATATTTTCACCCGCTTGACGTTCAATATCAAACAAAATTTCACGGTTATCGTTGCGATAAATTGTGATTGTATATCCTGCAACTGTTGCAACATATTTACCATCAACAAGGCTGAATGAACCTGTTGCTTGTGAACTGCCATATTCAACTTTAATTGAAGTTGCGCCAAGCCACATCACATTGTTGCGAACATCATAAATTTTTGCAATTTTTGTTTGTTTTGATGTTGAAGAATATTTAAAATCAACTTCACTATCTGTATCATTAATCAAAACTGATGCAAATTGATTTGATTTGCCCCATACTGAATGATTTTCAACATAGTCTTGGTCATCGCTAGACGCATAAACAAATTTATCTTTTTCGCCAACCATGATATTGAGTGAATAAACCACACCTTCAAGACCAGCATTGTTGGACAATCTTAACCATGTTTGAGTGTCTGCTGACACTTTGTTAAAGTTAATGTCAAAGTCAGCGCCATTGGCTGTTTTTGTCATTGATTCGCCAAGTGTCAAGCCGTCTTTATCTATTACATTTGGGTTATTTTCAGTGAAGAAACCCATTTTGTTTGCATCATAATTTGTTGTATAAAGATTTTCAAAACTGCCATCGGCCTTTTTGTTTTGATAAACCAATGTCAAACGTCTTGCAGAATAATTTGCTCCTGTTTCTCCACCAAACAAATATGCCAAGATATTGCTTTGTGTTGAGCCAGCAACAAAGTTATCATGATTTGAATTTTTAACTGTGTAATTTGCTTCAAAATTAATATAAGTTGCAGGCAATGTTACATAGAAGTCAATCACAACTGCTTTGTTTGTATCATTTTTATCTTTAATATACTCGCCATCTGCAAACAAATTTATTGTAAGTTTTATTGTTTTTTCTTGTGCCAAATGTACAAAGTTGATTGTGTCAGAGTCTGCTATATCCATTTCTGTTGAAGCAGAATCAATCAGTGTTGAATCTTTCTTTAAAATGTAGTTATAGAAATCTGCAGAACTATATTTAAGGCTTACTTCTCCGCCAACATAGATACTCAATCCACCAGCAATATATGTTGTGTATTTTTCATTTTCTGATTTTGTGAAAGTTGCACTGCTACCAACTGCTGTATTAAACTGATTTGTTGTGTTTTTGCCTGCTTGGTAAGCAGAAGACATCAAACCACCCTTATCGCCCTGTTCAATGTAATAAGCAGGATAAATTGTTACGTTAAATTCACGTGTTACAACACCATCAACCAAATCAAACAAGTCTGTTAAAGTTAATGTTACACGTTTAACTTGAGTTGCATTTGTTTGAACAAAATCAATTGTCTTATTTTCATCTGCCAAACTGCCAGTTGTTGCTGTTGAACCAGTGTTTGTATAACTATATTCAACATTGCCAACATATCCACCAAGCCTATTGTTCAAATTGAGAGTTGAATCAAAGCCTGTTGTTTTATCAAAATTGCCCAATGTTACATCGCCAATTTGGTCAACGCTTACACCTGCAAAACTATAATCAACATAGATTGTAGCACCAGCAACTGAATAGCACACTGTAAATGCCAAATCAGTTGTTAGATAACTGTTTGCTTTGATTGCATCTTGACTTAAAGTTATGATAGTTTTTGCGTTTAGTCCAGATGTTACAATATTTTTACTTTCATCAACTGACAAATACCCACTATTTGCACTTGTAATTGTAACAGTTTGAGCAGTTGCAATTGTTCCATTGATTGTAACATTTGCTGAAGACAAATCTGTTAAATATGCTTTATAATGCCCTAAACTGCCAGTTTTGTGCAAAAAACCTGTTGGATTTGTATTTTCATCATAAATGTTTAAATTGCTTGTTACTGAAATATTTGTTGTGTAACTGCCAATATAAATTTGTTTGTTGTTGTCTGTGTAAACAATAGCAACTTTGATTTGAACAAATTTATTTGGATTTGTGATGTAAAATTCATTGGCTGTTGTTGTCAATTTGCTATATTGATTGATTGTTGCAAATTCAGCAACCGCTGATTTATCAAAACCGTCAACATAATCATTGTTATCAGTTGTTTTTACACTTAAAAGATAATAATTTAAGTTTGTTTCGTCTGCAAGGTTCAACTTGCAATTTGCGTTCACACTGCCCAAACTTGGGATAATGTTAATATTTTCTCCAGCATCAATCTCTTGTGCAAAATCAGTTGTTGTTAAGTCTGCAAAATTGCCTGATTGTTTGTGCAATCTTACAAGATAATAACTGAAGTTGCCTGATGTTGTTGTGATTTTAAACAAGAAGTATGCACTTGCCCCAGCATTAAATGAAACACTAGGATTGAAAGTTACAATTGAACCATTGATTGAAATATAACCACCATTTGCATAAATCCTTGCATTTTGATTGCTTTCATAGGCAATCAATTCAACTTTTTCAATTCCTTCACGGACTATTGTTTCATTTTCACTTGATGCATCAACAATGTTGGCACGGCGCACATCTAAACTTGCATCAGCCTCAAAATCCATAACCTGACTCATTGTTGCAGGTTCAAATTTAAGCCCTGAAGCAAAGGCATAAATATTATTGCCTTTATCTGTAAATGAACCAAAGCCTTTAACATCTTCTGCTTTTCCATTAACCGCCACCAAATTGATGTCTGATGATGTTTTTATGCTATCAAATGGATAGTTTGAAGAGATTGTTTGATTGTTCAAAATTGTCAAAACATGACTGTATTCACTAGCCGATGTGTCATCATAATCAATATGATAAACAATGGTAATATTTTTGCTGTTTCCTACAATTTTGCCAATTGCTGTTGCAAAACTTGTGCCAAGAGTGTCTGATTTATAGCCCACACCTTTAATATTTTCTCCAACAACAAAATAGGTATAATTTTCTTCGCCGTCAACCAGCACTTTTTCAACATAAATATTCTTAATGTTTGCGTCACTTATAATATTATCATTATAGTTTACATCAAATACATCATTAATAATATCAAAAGATGAATTTTCACTATATGTTGAATTTGCTGTTTCTTTTAATTCAGGAACGTAAGAAATCAATTTGATTTGTTTTGCATAAGTATAAGTTTTTCCGTCAACATCAAATGTATAAACCACGTTAATATATGTTGGTTCACTGATATTTTGTTGAATCACATTTGAATTTAAACTAAAACCGTCTGTAACGACAGTAACAGTTGTTGGTGTCACATCTGTTGCTTCAGCAATAGTTGAATCTTTTATTGAAATGTTTTCAAGCAGATTGTCACGGTTTACCATGATTTCATTTTTGATTTCATCTTGAACCGCATATTTGTTGACAACTGTCAAATCAAAACTGCCAATTTCAATGCCGTCATACTTCAAGTTGATTGTGCAAACTATTGAAGCATTTAAATCTTTAACATAGCCAACAGTAACAATGCCATTGTCAAGTGTGATAAGAGATGTTTGAGCATCTTCTTCATTGACTTTGTCGGCAAATTTATCACAGGTTAAACTGAACAAAGAATAATCTTCAATTGCTATCAAATCGTCAGCGCTATATATTTCGCTTGTTGATGCGTCTTCGCCATAAACTTTTGTTGTATTGTATTGGCTCAATGTCAAAATATCTGCCAAATTAATATTTGTTAAATCGCTTTTAACATTGCCATTATTTAAAGTTGCAAAGACATTTGGTTTTACTTGAATGTTTTCAAATGTTGCAAGTGTTTCCCCACTATTTGTTTTGAAAACAACTCTATATATACCTGCTGGCAAAGTTTGACTGCCAGATGTTTCAAAGTTTGCACCATAATTTGTGTCGTCAGTGATATCTGTTCTAAATATATCAAAAGTCAAACTGCTTGCTGAACTATCTGTGATTTGGAACAATGCGTTTGAAGCGAATTGTCCGTCATTTGATTGGTCATAGAACTTCAATTTTGTGTCAGCATATATGTTTGTCCAATTTTTGTTCATATCAATTTGTCTGCTTGATGTGAATGTCAATGTCAAATCATAGGCTGAAATTGTGTCCATATCAACTTTTAAAGTGATAACCAACCTTGTGTTTAAGAAATCAAGCCTTTCAAATGTCCAATCGCCAAATTCGTCACGGGCAATTGTCAAAACTGGTTTTTTAGCACCCTCAATTTCATTTTTTGTTTGAAGAGTATATGATGAGCCGTCATCTGCTTCAACAAGTTCCAAACTTTCACTGCCAGAGAAATTGAATCTTACATTGCTGATATTAACCAAACCTGGCAAATATGTTTCAGTTGAATTTTCAACGTATTTGTATCTCACAACACCGTCTGTTGATGATTCACCGTTAAGTTTGTAAGTTGATTTGTCTTTAATTTCAAGTTCAGATGTGGTTTCATAACTGAAATAACTGTTTTCAGTATTAATAGGATTTACATTCGCTTGAACAACAATTGTCAATTGTTTGCTTAAATTGCCGTAAGAAGTGAGCGACAAAGTATATTCGCCAACCTTTAAGCCTTCCAAATTTTCCACTTCTCTACCAGCAATGGAATAACTGATTGTGTTTTCACGATAATTAGGTGTCAAATTAAATATTGGCACGTCTGTTAAAACTTCGTTTGTTTTGTTAAGTCTAAACGCATTGTCTGTATAAGTATAAGTTTTGCTTTGTCCATTCAATTGATAAACCAAAGTGTAAGTGTACTTATATGCAGATGAATCGCCACTATTCAAACCAATATTAACATATAAAACCGCATTGTTAAGTTCTATATCTATTTGTTTTGATTCATCGGCTTGTGTTGAAACATTGTCTTCGCCTTGTTCAGGTGTTTCTGGTGTTGTTTCTCCGCCTTCTGTTGCACCACCTTCAACATAACTTAAAGTTATATTGGTTGGCCTATTGCTTTCAACAGTGATGATATTTGATAAAATTTCTACATCATCATATTTGAATTTCAATCTATAACTGTGTGGATTTGTTGCAGAATTTGAATCCGCATTTTCATTAATGCTAAATGTTAATATTAAGTTTCTTGATTGACTGGCAACTCCTTCGCCATCAGCATAAGTTTCGCCTTCCCCTGCCAATGTTGAAGAATCTGGCTCAACATCAATAATTGAAAACATTAAGTCGTCTTCAACTGGGTTTCCGTTTTTATCATAAACAACAACACTAAACAATTGTTTAAATGTCTCTGCATTAGCATAATACAAGTTTGTAAGCATTTCATTGCCAACTGGAGAGGTCAATCTAACTGTATATTCAAAGCCCGCAACCAGTTTTGTGCTATCAGATTTTTCATCAATAATGTCGTTTCTGCTTGTGTTTGCAAAGTTTTTGATATCTATCACATCTGCAACGTCATCAATCACATATTTAACATTTACAACTACCATTCTGCCAGATGAAACAAAATCTTTATTAAGTAAAATTGCATTGTCGCCACTGGCTTCAGCTTCTATCCTGTACTCATCTTCAATATTCCTTGAAACTATTGAATTGATATACTGCTCTGCGGCATCATAACTTTCTGTTGCAAAATTTGTGCTGTAACTGTTTTTAAGTTGTAACATATACAATTTTGTATCATTGTTCACTGCCCCAACTTTTGCTTTTACCTTGTTTACAAATTTATTGCCTTCAAAATAGCCAACCAAAACATATTGTTGGGTGTCCTTTTCAAATATGATATTTTCAACAACTTCAATATCATAGACAGCGTTTAATGAGCGAGGTGTTACAAACACACATGCACGATAACTGCCCGCTGTGATAGATACCACATCATCAAAAGCAAGCATTTCAGGTTCAACATAATAATCATTTCCGCTTGGTTGTTTTAAATAGTTGATGTTAAGAGAGTGTGATTGAGTGTCACTTATAAATTCAAAACTCAAATCTTTTTCCGCAACACTGACATCAATTGATGTGAGATAATATTCGCCAGTGTTATTCACAACCATAACACCTAACACTAATTGCAAACCATCTTCAAGTTCTGGCAACTTTTTAACAGAAATGTTGAACGAACGACCATTGCCAAGGCTTCCTCTTTCATAAGTTGCAATATAATCAAACTCTTCTGGTGTTACAAGGCGGTATGATTGATAATTTGGGTCAGTTGATTTGTTATTGTAAACAAAGAAATCAATGAATGTATTGCCAACCTTTGAATTTAAGTCAAGTGCCAAACTGCTATCAGAAGCAAATTCACTTGCTGTGTAATTTTTGAACCAAACATCTTCAATATTTGTATTTTTTATTAAATTGATTGTCCTTAAATCAAAATCAGATTCATCAAAACGCAAACTTGTACGTGTGCCTGCGCCAATCATATAAAGGCGTAAGTTTTGATAGCCTTCTTTATCTTCATTCAATATGATATTGTTTGTTGTTTCAAACAAACTTAATGACACATTTGTTGTTTCACTGCCTATGCTTGTGATTTTTGTGCTTTTAACAACAACATTGAACTGACTCCAAACCATTGCACCCATTCGTTCAAGATTTGTTGTTTCACTTGCACCTGCAATACTTTCTAAATAAGCATCACGCTCTGCATAAGTTGCAAACACACCAAGTCTAAAGCAATAAGTTTGTCCAGCAAGGTCAGTTGTGTTTGCCTTGAAATAAATTTTGTCATTTGTTGCATCGTATGTTAAGAAAGGATAATCTGACAAATTTGTTTTATCCAACATTGCCCAGTCTGTCATTGCGCCTGGTTTGAAATAAAAGTATTCCACAATTTTTCCACCAAATCCGTCTTTACTGATTGGATTAAGTGCGTATTTTGGTGTTGAAACCGCATCAAACATCAAACTTTCTTCAAGCCCTAAAGTCAATTCTTTAACATCAACTCCATTTTCACGAGTGTTGTTGACATTTTCTCTTGAAAGGCCACTATCATCAATATTGATATCTTCAACTTTGCGGTCAATCCAAACAACCAAATCTTGATTGCGGGCTGTACCTGTCATCATTTTTTCATCATCTGCACGCAGGGTCACACGTCCATAGGTTGAACCTGACAAAACTTTATCTTCAATTTTCTTCAATCTAAAATATGTATTTTCATTGCAAAGGATTTTGTATTTACCATTTGATTCTTGTGTCAACGCATTGCCGTTAACATCACAAAGTTGAATCAAACTTGAACCAGAGTTAATTGTAAGCAAACAATTTTTTTCAGTAACTTCTTGTTCGTCTCCACTTAAGCCTTTCAATTCAAAAGAAAATATTTTTTTGCTTAAATTATCCTCATATTCATTGTTGTCCACAATTATCATTTCTTGGTCAGCAAAAACAAGCTGTTTTGGATAAACAACTGGTTTTTTAAATTTGCCCATGATTGCCATCACACCAACCACTGCACCAATAAAGCCCACAATGCTTGCAAGGACAATCCCAATAACTTTAAAAATTCTTTTTGCCATTTTCCCCTACCTAAATGCTCTTAAATTAGTATCTTCAATTAAACAAAAATTACACTGAATTTTGCCTTCTCCCCTAATGAAAATTTCTGCCAAAATCGGACACAAAAATATATTAAAATACAAAAATATTATATATTTTTAAAAGCAAACTGTCAAACAAAACATATTAGCATTTTATCATATTTTTCCAATCTATTTATCGCTGGTAAAAAATCTAAATATTCGAAAAAAATATCAATGAAAATAACAAAAAAATATTAAATAC
>JBNMLD010000017.1:0-17333 GCA_050874685.1 Candidatus Onthoplasma sp.
GTGATATACTAACAATGATTTCTAGGGGTGGCAGTGCCACCCCTGCTTGTTTGTAAAAAGCATTTTGGTGGGTAAATACAAACAAAACAAAATTTTAAGGAGAAATATGAAAGTTAGTGATGTTGTAAAAGAACGCATTGCACCAATGTTTACAGGCGATATTCGCCTTGTTGACGTTGACTATGAAAAACGCAATGACGGCATGCACCTTGTTGTGTACATTGATAAACCTACAGGTGTGTTGATTGAAGATTGTGTTGAAGTTAGCAGAATGATTGACCCGGTTTTAGATGAACTTAATCCAACAAATGATGAAACATATTCACTTGATGTTTCAAGTTATGGATTAGATAAGCCTCTTAAATATGATTGGCAATTTAAAAAATACACTGGGGAAAAGGTTCAGGTTAAGCTTTATCGCAAAGTTGATAATAGAAAAGAGTTTGTTGCAAAACTTGTTGCAAGGGACGAAAAATCAACACAATTTGATTTGAATGATGAAGTTATTACAATATCAAATGCTGATATCGCTTATATTACACCATATATTGAGTTTTAAGGAGAACTAGAGAAAATGATTAACAAAGATTTTTTTGAAGCATTAAAAGATTTAGAAGCAGAAAAAGGTATTAATGAAGAAGTATTTATTTCAGCATTGGAACAAGCTTTAACAGCAGCATATAAAAAGAACAGTGGTATGGCAAAAAATGCGCAAGTAAAATTAGTGCCAGAAAAAAATACAATTAAAATTTATTCATACCGCACAGTTGTTGAAAATGTTGAAGATGAAGAAAAGGAAATTTCTTTAGAAGAAGCAAAACAAATCAAACACAGTTATAAAATTGGTGATATGGTTATGCAAGAAGAAAGCACAAAAGATTTCAATCGTATTGCTGTTCAAACTGCAAAACAAGTTATTACACAAAAAATCAAAGAGATTGAAAAACAATCTATTTACAAAGATATTGCTGAAAAAGAAGGTAAGTTGATTGTTGCCAATGTTAAACGTATTGACGGCGAAAATGTTTATCTTGAAATTGGTGGCACAACTCTTGAAGGTTTGCTTACAAAACGTGATATGTTGCCTACAGACAATTTCCACATAGGCGATAGAATCAAGGTTTATGTTCGCTATATCAAAGATGATTTCCGTGGTGCAGTTGTTCAAGTTACACGTACTCACGCGAACTTTGTTAAACTTTTGCTTGAAATGGAAGTTCCAGAACTTACAAATGGAGAAGTGAACATTGTTTCTATTGCTCGTGAAGCAGGTATGCGCACAAAGATTGCAGTTTCAACCACAGTGCCAAATCTTGACCCAGTTGGTGCATGTATTGGCAACAAGGGTGCACGTATCAATAATGTTATCAATGAACTTAATGGCGAAAAAATTGACATTATCAATTATAGCGAAAATCCAGCAGATTACATTGTTGCAGCATTAAGTCCAGCTGAAGTTACTGAAATCACTGTTGACACTGTTGCTGGTGTTGCAAACGTTCAAGTGCCTGAAAACAAGTTGTCCCTTGCAATTGGCAAAGGCGGTCATAATGTTCGTTTGGCTGCAAAACTTACAGGTTATAAGATTGATGTAAAACCTGCAACACATACGCAAGAAAAGAAAACAAACGATGTTGTTGAAACAACTGGTGCAAGCATTGTGCTTGATGACGATATCTTTAGTGATATTGACGACTAGGAGCAACTGTGCATACAAAAACAGAAAGAAGATGTGTGGCATGCAGACAATCAAAACTTTCAAATGAAATGTTGCGTATTGCACGTATAAATGGCGAATTTATTATTGATTTTAACCATAAAATTGGTGGTAGAGGCGCTTACGTTTGTAAAGATAAATCCTGCATATCTCAAACATTAAAAAAACACCTTTTAAACAAGGCTTTTAAAACGAATATTGGTGAACAAATTTATTTGCAGTTAGGTGAATATGAACAAAACAATTAGTTATTTAGGTTTTGCAAAAAAATCAGGTGGTTTGATAACTGGCCAAACTTCACTTAAGATTTGCAAAAAAAAGTTATATTTAATTATGGTTTGTTGTTCTGCAAGTGATAATTTAAAAAACCTTGCAAAAAACCTTGGTGTAAAACACAATTGTCCAGTTATTGAAACAAATGTCAAACTGGACACACTAATTACTGAAAATGATATCAAAATTCTTGGTTTAACAAATCAAGAGTTAAGCAAAGCGATTGTTGCATGTCAAGAAATACAAAAATAATTTCTTTTGGCATATATTAAACTTATATTAAGGAGAAAATTTAGATTGGTAGAAAATAATAAACCGCAAGAATTTAATAGAGCAATAAAACAACTTCAATCAATGGTTAAAGACAAAATGTTGGTCAATTTAAGTGAAAAATATTATACACTTAAAGTTGAAATGTCTGGGGTTATGCGTTCGGTTAAAGAAAAGGAATCTGCTTTGATTTTAAAGGCAAATGAGCCAAAGCCAGAACCTAAAGTTGAACCAAAACCAGAGCCAAAGATTGAGGTTAAACCAGAAGTTAAAGTTGAACAAAAAGTTGAGCAAAAAACTCAACCTGTTGTTTCAGCACCTAAAACAGAGAATAGGCCTCAAAACTCTGGCAATTTTAGGCGTGATAATAACAACTACCAACCAAATAACAACCAAAATTATAGACGTGATAATTATAACCAAAACAGCAACAATTATGGACAAAATGGTTACAATCAAAACGGAAATCAAAGATATAACAATCGCCAAAATAATTATAACAATGGTGCTTATAACAACTTTAATCGTCAAAATGGATACAACAATCAAAATGGACAAGGTTTTAATCGCCAACAAGGTCAAAATCGTCCATTTAACAACAATCGTCCAAACGGGCAAGGTCAACAAGGGTTTAATGGCAATCGTCCATTTAATCGACCAAATCCAAATTTCAAACCAGGTCAAAAACCAGGTTTTAATACTGAAAATAAACGTCCGGCAATCAATTATGCTCAACCAGTTATAACTCAAAGCCCAGCACGCAATTTTGCAAACAATAAAAAGAAAGATAGTTCTCATTTTGAAGAAAAACGTGGCTATACTAAATATGATTTGCTTAAACGTGGCATGATTGATGACGGCATTGATGAAGATAGGTCAGTAACACGTAAATTGCGCACTAAAAAGAAAGATATGGCTGTTGAAACAGTTGAACGTCCAACTGGACCAGCAATTATCACAACTGATAATATCACTGTTAAATTGTTAAGCGAAGTTTCAGGCAGACCGGTAAGCGAAATCATCAAAAAATTCATGCTTTTAGGTATGATGGTTACAATCAACTCAACAGTAGATTTTGCAACAGCGGAATTGGTTATGAGTGATATGGGTGTTGAACTTCAACAAAAACTTGACAAAACAGGCGAAGAAAAATTGCTTGATTTGCAAAAGAATATCCGTTCATATAGTGATGAAGAAGCGGTTACTCGTCCGCCAATTGTTACAGTTATGGGTCACGTTGACCATGGTAAAACAAGTTTGCTTGACTATATCCGCAAAACAAAAGTTACATTGGGCGAAGCGGGCGGTATCACACAAGCAATCGGTGCTTATCGTGTGAATGTGAACAACAAATATATAACATTTATTGATACTCCAGGTCACGAAGCCTTTACAGCAATGCGTGCACGTGGTGCATCTGTTACTGATATTGCAATTTTGATTGTTGCTGCTGATGATGGTATTATGCCTCAAACAGTTGAAGCAATCAACCATATCAAATCTGCAAACATTCCAATGATTGTTGCAATAAACAAAATGGATAAGCCTCAAGCAGACCCTGATAGAATTATGCAACAACTTGCAGAGCACAATGTTTTGCCGGAAGCATGGGGCGGTGATGCAATCATTTGCAAAATATCAGCAAAAACTGGTGAAGGCATTGATAAATTGCTTGAAACAATCCTTTTGGTTGCTGATTTGCAAGATTTGAAAGCCAATCCAGATATCCCAGCAATTGGCACAATTATGGAAGCTAAACTGGAAAAAGGTCGTGGTGCAATCGCATCATTGATTGTGCGTGATGGTTCATTGCATGTGGGCGACACAATCATTTCTGGCACATCTATATGCAAAGTTAAAGCAATGATTGATGAACACAACAAAGCAGTTAAAGTTGCAACACCATCTATGCCTGTTACAGTTTTAGGCTTTAATGAAGTCCCTGTGGCTGGCGAAACATTCACAGTTGTTGATGAAAAACTTTCAAAACAAATTGTTGAAGAACGCAAAGCAAAACAAAAAGAAGAATTGCTTAAGGGCAGTGGAGGCAATACACTTGAAGACTTGTTGCAAAAAACAAGTGAAAAAGATGTTAAAATCCTTAACATTGTGCTTAAAACTGATGTTAATGGCTCGCTTGAAGCAATTAAGTCATCTATCATGAAACTTGTTAATGATGAAGTTAAAATCAATATCCTTCACAGCGGTGTTGGTGCAGTTAGTGAAAGTGACTTAATTCTTGCAAATGCTTCAAATGCAATGGTTATCGCATTTAACGTAAGCCAAGATAGCAAGGTTAAAGCCACTGCAGAACGTATGAAAATTAAAATATATTCATACAAAATTATCTATGAATTGCTTGATGAAATTGAACGTGTCATAAAAGGCATGAAAGAACCTAAATATGAAGAAGTTTATCTCGGTATGGCAGAAGTTAGAGCAGTATTTAAACTTTCAACATCTGGAATTGTTGCAGGTTCATTTGTCCGTGATGGTAAAATTGTTCGTGGCGAACACGCAAAAATTTATCGTGGTGACAATCTTGTTGCTACAACTGAAATTAAGTCATTGAAAATTGTTAAAGACGATGTTAAAGAAGCAGGCAAGGATAGAGAATGTGGTATCAAAACAACATTTGACGATGTTGCTGTCGGCGATAGAATTGAATGTTTTACTTTAAAAAGGATTGATGAATAATGAAAAATGTTAGATTAGAACGCATCAATGCAGAGTTGCGCAATGTGATTGCTGACGTGATTGACAATCAATTGCGTGACCCTCAAATTAATGCAATGATTTGTGTGCATAGTGTTGATATTACACCAGATTTAGCGTATGCACGTGTTTATATCTCATCAATTGGACAAACTCCACAGGACGAAGTTTTGGCACGTATCAAAGGCGCAGGTGGCTTTATACGTGGTGCTGTTGCAAAAAAGATAAAACTTCGCATCATGCCAAGACTTGAATTTTATTTGGATAACAGCGAAGAATATGGCAGAAAAATTGATGATATTTTAAGTCATATAACATATTCAACAGAGGAAGATGATGAATAATCTTGACCTTAAAGGTATTTTGCCAGTAAACAAACCACAAGGTTGGACAAGTTTTGATGTTGTGAACAAAATCAAACATATAATCTACCAAAAAGGCTTAAAAATAGGTCATTTGGGCACACTTGACCCTATGGCAACAGGTGTTTTGCTTGTGACTGTTGGCAAAGCTACAAAGTTGTTTGATTTGATGCAACAAAAGTCAAAAACTTATCTGGCAACTTTTGAATTTGGCTATGAAACAGACACTCTTGACGCAACTGGAACAAAAGTATCTGAATCACTTAATCTGCCAACAAGACAGCAAATTAAAGAAGTTTTGCCAAGTTTTATTGGACAAATTGAGCAAATGCCACCAAAATATAGTGCTAAATCTATAAATGGGAAACGTGCTTATGATTTGGCAAGGGCAAACCAACAATTTGATTTAAAACCTTGCAAAGTTAATATCTATGATTTAGATATCATTGATTTTAGCAAAAACTGTTTAACCTTGAAAATTGTGTGTGGTAGTGGTACTTATATAAGGGCAATAGGTAGAGATATTGCAGAAAAACTTAAAACTTTTGCAACTATGACAAGTTTGATAAGAACAGATATCGACAATTTTAACATAAAAAATTGTGTTGATATTCAATCCATTAATGAGCAAAACATTGCAGAAAACATGTTTAAAATAAAAAATGTGTTAAGTCAGCCAGTCTTAAAATTGGGACAAACCGAAACTGGCAAAATTTTGAATGGGCAAAGTGTAAAAATCGAAAAAGATGATGGCTTGTATCAACTGATAGGGGAAAATGACACTATCGCATTGGTGCAAATTAAAGATTTTAATGCTAAAATGTCAATTTTTTTGGCATAAATGGTTGGCAAAACTGCCATAATGTGCTAAACTATAATAGTTAAAATACAATGCTAAATAGCAAATATAATTAAAAGGAAAAATTTTATGATTACAGCAGGCGATATTAGAAAAGGTGTTATTTTTGACGATGGCACTTCAACTGACCCTAAAAAACCAAGTTTGTTCTTGGTAGTTGATTTCCAACACGTAAAACCTGGTAAAGGCGCTGCGTTTGTTAGAACAACAATTAAAAACGTTATCACTGGTAAGGTTTTGGAACGCACTTACAACCCTAGTGAAAAAATCAATGACATTTCAATTGAACGTAGAGAAATGGTTTATTTGTACAAAGAAGGCGATTTGTACTATTTCATGGACAATCAAACTTATGACCAAATCCCATTCAACTATGAAAGTGTTAAAGATGTTTTGAACTTTGTTGTTGAAAATACAACATGCAATGTTCAATTCTATAATGGTCAACCAATCAATGTTGAAGCACCAATCTTTGTTGAACTTACAGTTACAAAATGTGACCCAGCAGTTCGTGGCGATACAGTTAAAACTGGTGGCAAACCTGTAACACTTGAAACAGGTTACACATTGTCTGTTCCTATGTTCGTAAACGAAGGCGACCGTATCCGTGTTGATACTCGTACTGGCGAATATATGGAAAGATTGTAAGCCGAATTTCACACAAATTTTGCTTAAAAATTAAATTTAAAGTCGAAAAAGCGATACCTTTGTGGTATTGCCTTTTTTTTGTTATTTAAACAGCCAAATTTTAATATTTTTAAGTATGTTGAAAGAGTATTTAGATGCAGAAACTTATGGTTTGATTACAAAATATTTTAATTTTTCAGATATTACTGAAATTAGAATGCGTATCAACCAAAAAATAATTGTTTGCGTAAGGAACAAAAAATTTTATTTGAAAAACAATGAGCAACAATTTGTTGTTGTAACAAAAACCATGCTTGATAATTTTTTGCGTAGAATAAGTGAGAACTCTCTTTATGCTTATAATTCCAGTTTGATTCAAGGCTACATAAGTTTACCCAAAGGCGTCCGAGTTGGCATTTGTGGCAGTTATGTTTTTGATAATGATAGATTGGTAACAGTAAAAGATATTCAATCAGTAAATATAAGGATACCACACCAAATCAGAAATTGCAGTTTGAATGCCTATGAGTTTTTGGTTGACGGAGAAGATGTTAAAAGTTGTTTGATTGTATCGCCACCAGGGGCAGGCAAAACAACATTTTTGCGTGATTTTGTTTTTCAGTTAAGTGAACACAATATATCAAAAAATGTTTTGATTGTTGATGAGCGCAATGAAATTTGTTCATGTGTGGACGGCGAGCCAGCACTCGCATTGGGTGGATTTTGTGATATCATCGCAAACTGCAACAAGCATTTGGCTTTCAAAAATGGTATTAGAAGCATGAGTCCAGACATTGTGGTTACTGATGAATTAGATTTAGAAAAAAACCTTGATATTGTTAAAGAAGCATTAAATAGCGGGGTAAAGGTTATTGCAACAATTCATGCCAAAGATGTCAACGAATTGCGAAGAAAGGCAAGTTTTGAATCGGTTATTGAAGAGAAATATTTTTCAAGGTTTGTTGTATTGTCTAATGATGACCACCCAGGGTGTTTGTCTGCAATTTTTGATGAAAAGTTAAATTGCATTTATTGCAGGTAGTTATGAAATGGATTTTGATTTGCATCTTGATTGTTGTGATTATGCTTATTGCATTTGCTTTGAGTGAGCAATACAAAGAAAAATATGACTTTTATCAAAATATGCAACAATTTTTATCACAACTAAAAATCAATGTATCGTTCAACCAAGATAAATTGGACAAGTTTTTACAATTACATGTTGGGAAAAAGAATTTTAAAAACTTTGTTGCCGATTATCAAGTTTATTTAAAAACTAACAATCTAGATTTATCAAATTTAACCTTGCTTGAAACTGATGAAAAAACAGAACTCGCAACCATTATAAAAAACATCGGTAAATTTGATAAAGAAAACGAGTTAAAACAACTTGACGGATTTTTGTTATCTATAGATGAAAAACTTAAAACAGCAAAAGAAAACAAGGCAAAAATGTGCCCAATGATAATTAAATTATCCTTATTATTTGCGCTTGCAATGGCAATTTTGTTGATTTAGGGGGATATATGGAAATCATATTTAAACTTGCAGGTATTGGACTTATAACATCAATTGTAAACCAAATTTTAAAGTATTGTGGCAAAGAAGAAATTGCTTCGATAACAACACTTGCGGGGTTGATTATAAGTTTGCTTGTTGTGCTTGATTTGGTTCAGCAATTGTTTGCAACAGTTAAAACATTGTTTGTTTTTTAGGTTTATATGGCAATTTTGTTAAAGATTGTTGCTGTTGCGTTTGTTACAATTTTGGCTAACATTTTGGTTAAACAAACAAAACCAGAAATTGCTTTGATTATAACAATTGTTGGCAGTATTTTGATAATTATCATGACAATAGACAGTTTAAAACAAGTGCTGTCAAACTTTTTTTCGATATTCAAAAAGACAGGTATCAACAGCAATCTTTTAACACCATTATTTAAAATTATAGCGATTGGTTATATTGCTGAATTTGCATCAAATATTTGCGCTGATGCAGGGGCATCAAGTATTGCCGACAAAGTGCTATTTGCATCTAAAATCATAATTTTGATGATTTCTTTGCCGATAGTTACAACGGTTATAGATATGGTAGTGGGGTTGTTATGATAAAAAACATTCCTCATTACAAACATATAAAAAGGTCAAAATTTGATTTTAAAGCTATGACTTTGCTTGCTATGGTTGCAGTGATAATTTCATGTGCTTTGCTAATGCCAAAAACAGTTTTTTGTGCTGACACAAATTTAGAAGAAATCAGCCGAGAACTGAACAATTCTGTAATTGATGAGCTTGAAAATATCGACTTTTCAGCTTTTGATGACATCATTAAAGATTTTGAATCTTCTGATGACAATATTTTTTCAATAAATAGCATAAAGAACAAAGTATATTCTGTCATTTCAGGGCAAAATGCTGTAAATTATTCAAGCATGTTTTCAAGTATTTTAGGCTTAATTGGCGGATCAGTATTAAAATATTTACCGATGTTGTCAGTTATTGTAGCAATAGGTGTTATTGGCAATATGCTAAATGGTTTTAAAAGCAAATTTGGTGAAAAATCAAGTTCAAATTTAATTCAACTTGTATGTTTTATGGCTGTAAGCCTGCTTGTGATAACAATGATAAAAAATTTGGTTTCAAGCACAACAAATGCTGTTACAAGCATGACTGGGCAGATGAATGCTATTTTCCCAATTCTGCTTACCTTGATGATAGGGCTAGGTGCAACAAGCACAGCATCTGTTTATCAGCCAGTTGTTGCGATAATATCAACTTATGTTGCAGATTTTTTTACATATTTTATTGTTCCGCTGTTTATGGTAAGTTTTGTCTTTGCAATAATATCAAATTTAAGTGACAGCGTAAAATTAGATAAATTTAGCAGTTTCATATCCAGTTTCTTTAAGTGGAGTGTTGGGCTTGTGTTTACAATATTTTTTGCGGTTTTCACATTGCAAGGTATTACGGCAAGCAAGTTTGACAGTTTAAGCATACGAACCACAAAATATACAATCAAAAGTTATGTGCCAATTATGGGTGGATATTTAGCTGATGGCATGGACCTTATTTTGGCAAGCACGGTGTTAATAAAAAACGCAGTTGGATTTGTTGGGATTTTGCTGTGCTTAACAACGATAATTTTCCCTTTGATAAGAATTGCTCTGTTTAGTTTGATGTTGAAATTTGTGTCTGCTATTTTGCAAGCTATGGGCGAAGCAAAAACCTCTAATTTTCTATCTGCAGTGTCAAAGTCAATAACAATGCTTTCAACCGCACTGATTGCCGTTGGGTTTATGTATTTAATAAGTGTTGGACTTGTTATGACAAGTGCAAATGTGGTGGTGTAGCATGAAAGCATATATTATAAGCATATTAGGCATTACGCTATGCGGAGTGTTGATTGAAATCATTTTGCCAGCAGGGCAAACCAGCAAATATATAAAAAGCATTTATGCTATCTTTGTTGTCGCTGTAATACTAAATCCTGTTATCAACTTCTTTTCAAAAACAAATAATGTTGACCTTAATTATAACAATTTTGAAATTAGTGACAAATTGCTGAATTATATCAGCACTCAAAAGGTTGAAGCAGTCAAACAGTCAATTATTGCAGAACTGAATCAAAATGGAGCATCTAATATCGACTTAAATCTTAATTTTACGCATGAAAACAATGAATTAGTTTATAAATCGTGTGTTGTGAATTTAAAAAATTTAGTCTATCAACCTGTGGACAAGCATATTAGTAAATATGAGTTGATAATCAAGGTGGTGAAACAGCACACAAATTTAACAGACGAGGTGATAATTTTCGATGAATGAAGATAAAAAAATCAAATTTAAATGGCTTGAAAAACTAAAAAACATCAAGCATATTGAAATTTATATTGCAATTATTTTCATTGTTGTGTTGCTGTTGATATATTTGTCTAACACTCAAACATCAGGCTCAAAAACAAAAGCAAGAACAAACACAGCTGACGACATGTCTGTCACGGCATACGTGACTAACTTGGAGGCTGATATTGAGGACGTGTTGTCAAACATCAGTGGTATATCCAATGTTAAAGTTTTGATAACTTTGGATATGTCAAAGGTAAGTGTAGAGAACTCACAAATAACTATCAACACTTTTCCACCAATAAAAGGTATCATTATTACAGCCAAAGGGCTAAATGACACTGCAAAACGACTCAAAGTGCTACATGCCATTGAGGCAGTTGTCGATGTTACAAATGGTAATATTGAAATTTTATCAAGTGAATAGGAGGATTTATGAAAAAAACATTAAGCAAAAAGAAAAAAATTATTATTTTGTCAGTTATGGTTGCTTTGTTGCTTGTTACAGGTTATGTTAATGTTGCTTTAAACAGTTCATTAAGTTCAAAAACAACAACACCAACAAGCACAACAAGCGCAAGTTTTTATGTAACATACCGCAGTGAAAGAGAAGCAACACGAGCACAAGAAATTCAGTTTTATGACTCAATTTTGACAAGTGCAACAGCCAGCGAAACAGCAAAACAAGAAGCAGAAGCAGGCAAACAACAACTTATCGACCTTATGGAAAAAGAATTGGTTACAGAAGGTATCATTCGTGGCAAAGGATTTAGTGATGCTATTGTTTCTTCTTCAAGTTCAAATGTAAACGTATTTGTTCAAACTGCAGAACTTTCAAAGGCAGAAGTTGCTCAAATTGCCAGTGTGGTTACAAGTCAATTAGGCTGTGAACTTGACAAAGTGATTATTATTCCTTCAGTGTAACAAAAAAATACAATCTATCATGATAACAAAAATATTAGGTTTAACCTTAAATTTGTTGCTAAATTATTGATTGTTGTGTTATACTAACTACAGAGGTTTTTATGGCACAAATTAAAAATTTTAATGGCGAAAGTGAAACATTAATCAACAAAAACATGGTTGTGTCAATTATCAGTCTTGCCACTAAAGAAATCAATGGTGTTATTGATTTATACCAACCTAAAAAGTTTTTCTTTAAAAAGATTTTTGATTCAAACATCGGCAGAGGTGTGCGTGTTAAATACACAAAGTCGGGTGTTGTGATTGATATTTATGTTGTTGTGGATACTGAAGTTGAGGTTAGTGATATCGTATATCGCATACAACAAAATGTTAAAAACAGCATAAATTCGTTATTGCCTTTAAAAATAGTGTCAATCAATGTGCATATTATGGATGCTGAAAAAAATTCTCTCTAAACGAGAGAGTTTTTGTATTTAAATCAAATTTACAGGAGAAAATATGAAAAGAACAGAAATGCGTGAATTGGCATTTAAGACAATATATTCAAAGTTTTTTAACCCAGATGAAACTGATTTTCTTGATGAAGAAAATGCTGACGCTGAAGGGTTGCAATTTGTAAACGATGTGCTTACAAATTTTGCAGAACATTATCAAGAAATCAACGATAAAATATCTTCAAAGTTAAAAGGTTACACAATTCAGCGCCTTTTTAAAGTTGATTTGTCAATTCTGATTTTGGCAGTTATCGAATTAGATTACATTAAGCAAAATCCAAAACAAGTGGTTATAAATGAGTGTGTTGAACTTGCAAAAAAATATTCAACAGACAAAAGTCCAAAATTTATCAATGGTGTTTTGGCTGACTTGTATAACTAATCTCAATAAATTTACCATTGTTTTTTGCAAAACCACTGAAGAATGAAAGTTTTTACTGTTTCACAAATTAACAAGTTAATTAAAGATTTAATAGACAATGAAATTATCCTTGAAGATGTTACAGTTACAGGTGAGTTGTCTAGTTTTTCTGTTACTAGGGGCATTGCGTATTTCACATTAAAAGATAACGAAAATTTGCTTTCATGTGTTCAATTTGGCGCTAAACAAGATTTTAAAATCGGCGATATGGTAGAGTGTAGGGGCAATGTCAAATATTATCCTAAAGGTGGCAAACTATCACTTAATGTCATAAAGATTGAACTTTGTGGGCAAGGCGAACTTTATCAACAATTTTTGCAAACAAAAGAGAAATTGGAAAAAGAAGGTCTGTTTGACGAAATCAACAAGATACCTTTGCCTAGGTTTATAAATTCCATAGGAGTTGTCACAAGTGCAACTGGTGCGGTTTTGCAGGATATAAGGAATGTTACAAGCAGGAGAAATCCAAACCTTGATATCTATGTCTATGATGCGCAAGTTCAAGGCAAATTTGCTGTTGAGCAGGTTATTGAGGGTATAACTTATTTTGACAATTATACCGATGTTGATGTTATTATTGTTGCCCGTGGCGGTGGCAGTATTGAAGATTTAGCACCATTTAATGATGAAAAATTGGCACGTATTGCATATATTTGCAACAAGCCATTGATAAGTGCTGTGGGGCATGAAACTGATTTTAGCATTTTAGATTTTGTTGCAGATTTGCGTGCGCCAACGCCAAGTGCTGCAGCAGAGTTGGTTAGTTTTGATTTAAAGGAACTCAAGAGATATATTAATGATTGTGTTTCGCAAATTGAAAATCATGTAACAAACCAATTGCAGGCGCTAGAGAATATAAATCAGGTGTCAATTTTAAGCATTGAAAAACATTTAAATGAATTGGTCAACGATGAAATTTTGCACATTAATGACTTGCTGAACGTTTGTGATAACTCTATAGAAACAAAGATTACAAACACAACACATAGGGTTGGAATAGCAATAAATACACTAGATAAACTAAATCCAGCTAAATTGATGAACAAAGGATATTCTTATGTCAGCATAGAAAATCAGCCCATAAATTGTAAAAATGTTCAAGTTGGTGACACTGTTAATATTGTTGCAAAAGACGTAAAACTTGATGCACAAATCATAAATAAGGAGAAATTATGTTAGAAGAAAACATTAAAAGACTTGAAGAAATTGCAGATAAACTTGAAAAAGGCACAACATTAGATGAAAGCCTAAAATTGTATGAAGAAGGTTGCAAACTTGCAAAATCTTGCTTAAATGATTTGGAAAAAGCAAAAGGTAAGATTATAATGATAAAGAAAGATTTTAACGAAAAGGATAAAAAGGATAAAGAATAATGAAAGTTTCAGAAATAGGCTTAATATCAAAAAAATTAACAAATATTGACCCACAATTTCCAGTACAAGATATTTTGTTGCAAACAGGGCAAGTTGAGCAATATACAAGTGGTATTTTTGCATTTGGTCATATTCCTTATTTGGTTAAAAAGAATATTGATAGCATTATTTGCAGAATTTTAACCAAATATGATTGTTCTGAATTGTCTTTGCCAATATTGCAACCAGAAAAAATTTGGATTGATTCAGGTAGATTAAGCCACTATGTTGATGGCGGTGTAATGTTTAGGTCATTAAACAAAAATGGCAATTTTTGCCTTGCACCAACCGCAGAAGAAGCTGTTGTTGCTTATGCAAAACCACGTTTAACATCTTATAAACAATTGCCTGTAACATATTTCCAAATTGGTCCAAAATTTAGAAATGAAATCCGTACACGTGGCTATTTGTTGCGTGGCAAATCATTTGACATGATGGACGCTTATAGTTTTGGCAGAGATTACAATGATTTGGATACTCAATATGAAAAAATGAAAAAAGCATATTTGGAAATATTTAAAGAATTAGGGCTTGATGTTCAACCAGTTGGCGCGGATAATGGCGATTTTGGTGGCAAAAAGTCAGAAGAATTTATGTGTATTTCAGAAATTGGCGAAGATACTATTTTGTTCGACACTGTGACAGGACAAGCTTTTAACCAAGAATTATTGGAACGTCCAGACCACAAGCAATATTTGCTTGACGTATATGGTGTTAAAGATACAGATAGTTTGGTTACAAAACGTGCGGTAGAATTAGGACACATTTTCCAACTTGGCGATAAATATTCAAAAGCAATGGGTGGGACTTATGTCAACAGCAACAACTCATTAAGTCATTATGTGATGGGTTGTTATGGTATTGGTGTAAGCAGAACTTTAGCTATGGTTTATGAAGCAAATGCCATTGTGAAGAATGATAAGGTTGAAGGTGTTGCTTTGCCTTTAAATATTGCACCATATAAGTTGTATATTGTGCCAAAAACTGATGATGCTTCAAAATATGCTGTAGCAAACAAAATTTATGAAGAATTAAATAAAAATGGCGTATCAGTGCTTATTGACGATAGAGAAGATTTGTCAATAGGTACAAAAATCAAAGATTCTAAAATAACAGGCACACCTTTCGTTGTAGTTTGTGGCAAATCAATTGATAATGGCATTTTGGAACTTGAAAACAACAAAACTGGTGAAAAAACAGAAATGAAAATTGATGAATTTGTTGAATACTGCACTAAAAATTTAAAATAGTCATTTTTAGCCCAATTGACCAGATTTTTCTGCTAGTACCTATATGTAAGATTTGTTGTTAATCACCAAAAAACACAACCTTATTTGGCTGTGTTTTTTTGCAATTTTTATAGATATTAATGGTAGCCTTAACGGGATTCGAACCCGTATCCCAGCCTTGAGAGGGCCGTGTCCTAACCACTAGACTATAAGGCCATAGTTATTTGACCTTGTTATTGTAGCATGTTTTTTAACAATTTTCAACTGTTTAGGCAATATTACTTTCACGATTGTTTATTTTATGGTAGAATAATGGCAAGTGTGAATTTGTATATTATGTTGCAAATTACAATGTTTTGGAAACGTTTGATATATCAAAAAAGATAAAACGTGTTATACATTAAGAAAAGATGAAAAAGGAACGTTGGTTTAATTATAGACCTTTATGCCTTGCATTTGTTATGTTATTGCTGGGTAGTATTTTTGCCTTTTATTGCTTTTTTGACACGTCAAATAGCACACAGCATTATCTTCCAATGACATTAAGTTTGGTTGGACTTTTGGTTGTTATATGCGTTGTGATAATATTTACAATCCGCAACAAAAATTTGAAGTTTTTAATTTTGCCACTTGTGTGCCTTATTATTGGTGGCGGAGCATTAAGCATTTGCTTAACAAGTTTTAATAGCAAAAACATATCAGCACCAACCCAAGTTAATGCCAGGATTTATATGATAACTAATAATGGTGGTTATCAAACACTCTATGCGGATAATGTGTATTTTGATGGCATAAAGATAAATGGTAAAGTTATGATTTCTTTGAAAGATTATACATATCAATTTGACGATATTGAAATTGGCAGGCAAATCAAATTTTCGCCACTATCTACAACTGCGATAAATTTATTAGAACATGACACACCGTCCGCAAATTATTTTAAAAACAATATAAAGTATAAAATTGTTGCCAACATAAACACCTTTGAATTTGGTTCAGTCAAATTGACATTTGCAGAGAAAATAAGGCAACGGATAAAAGAATGCTTAAATTTTGGTTTGACAAATGAAAATGCTGAATTGACATATTCCGCTTTGTTTGGCGACAAAACCAATTTGTATGAGTCCAATAAGGAAGCTTTCAAACTTGCAGGTGTGGCGCATTTGCTTGCGGTATCTGGTTTGCATGTAGGCATTATTGTTGCAATCTTTGACTGGCTTTGTAAGAAATTGAAACTGAACAAGTGGGTTAAACTGGTGATAATTGGCAGTTTGTTGTTATTTTACATGTATATATGTGATTTTTCGGCATCAATTGTCAGAGCATCTATTATGTCAATAATGCTTATGCTTGCACCGATTTTTAACCGTAAATATGATTCTTTATCCGCTATAGGCTTTGCTGGAATAATTTGCTTTTTGATAGACCCATTGTTTGCCTTTGATGCAGGTGGCACAATGAGTTTTGCTTGTGTTGCCGGCACAACTCTATTATATCCATCTATTTATTCACTGTTAGCAAAAACAACAACATCAAACAAGCTTGCTCAAAGTTTGTCAATAAGCGCATCAACAATGATATCCTTATTGTTTATAATGGCGTACTATTTTCAAACACTTAATCTAATTTCAATTTTGGCAAATATTGTCTTAATACCATTGTTTACAGTTGGCTTTATTGTAAGTTTTGTTGTTGGATTTTTAGGGCTTATAAGCCGTTATGTTGGAATTTTGCTTGTCCCAGTCAATTATTTATTCAGTTTTATAAACATTATTGCCCATGTTCTTGGCAATTTGAGTTTTGCAAACTTTGAAACAGTCAATGTCCACTATATTTCAATTGTGATTTATATGATAATATTGTTGTTGATGTCTAATAAAACCACGGCAAAACCAGCACATAAAACAATTGTTATTCTTCCATTAGTTGCAATTTTGTTTGCTGTTATGTTATAATCCATGTATGAAATTTGTTGAGTTGAACAAAAGCCTTAAAACTGAAATAAAACATCTTTATGTTTTGAATGGAGATGATTCTTTTTTGTTGAGTCATGCGGTTTCATTAATTAAAAATGCGTGCATACAAGATTTGGAAGATTTTAATTTTGCCAAATTTGATGCGGAAAAGATGAACAAAAATGAATTTATTGCTCAACTTGAAACTATGCCAATAGGCAATGATTACA
>JBNMLD010000018.1:0-16755 GCA_050874685.1 Candidatus Onthoplasma sp.
GATTGGGTAACACATTGGCAGATGAATGGCTTTAGAAATGCCAAAAAGAAACCCGTTGAGAATGCTGAAATGTGGCAAAGATTGATTGAATTAAACGCAGAGCATAATATCACTTGGGTGAAAGTTAAGGGCCATGCAGACAATAAATACAACAATCGTTGTGACGAACTTGCCACAGGCGAAATTGCAAAACATGCAAATGAGTAATTTGATAAAATCAATTGGTTCAATTTGTTGTATTAACTAATTTAAACCACAAATTTATAATTTATTATATATAAAAAAATTTAGCATTATTGTGCTAAATTTTTTGTTTTACATATTAGATTTCTTTATGTTTAAACACTGCAGAAGCAATCAAATTGCAAATAATAATAATCAATATTGTTGTAAGCAATGTTAAGCCTAAACATGTGGTTGAATATACTTTTACGCCTAACAATAAATTAAAGGCATTGTTTGGGTTTGCTAGCAACGCACTGCCAAATAATGAATATAGCGAGATATGGCTGAATGGGTAGTATGCAAGCCAACCGATTGAAGAGCTGTTAAACATTGGAAGTAAAATATTCACCAAATAAACAACCATTAAAATTGTTACGGCTAAAATATCCGATTTGATAAAGGTTGACAACATAATAGCAATTGATAAATATACCAAAAGTTCTAAAATCAAACTCAAAAGGTAAATTATAATCATTGTGATAGGGTGCAAAGTTATTGCATATTTTCCTGCAAATACAGTAAGGATTGTGAGAGAGTTGAAACCGTAAATAAATCCACCAACAAGGATTGAAATGATACCGCTGAACACAATCAAAATCACAGACATAATTGCAATTGCCAAAAATTTGCCAAATAGAATTGCGTTTCTGCTAACTGGACGGATTGCCAAATAACGCATTGTTCCTTCTTTAATTTCGCCAGCAATGGTGTGTGCACCAGCCATAATTGCGTAGGCGATAATCACAAAAGAAAACATTTTAAGTATGAAGTAGGCATAATCATAACCATTTGTATTTTTATTTGATGCAACACCTATGGTTAAAGGGTTTGCAAAGTCAGCCATACTTTTGTTGTGATTGAATAAATAGTCGTATTTTATAAGCCAAGAATTTGTGTTTACTGTTGTTGCTTTTTGAAGATAGAGTAAGTTGCCTTTATCGGCTGATTTAACACTATCTAAAGCATTTGCTAACAATTCATAATTGATTAAGTTAGAGTAGGTTAAGCAATAATTTTCATATTGAGTTACAAGAGTTTTTATTTCGTCAACTTTTTTTGTATCAACATTAACATCAGCACTGTCTTGGGCTTCTGTTTTTAATTGTTCAATGTTGGCTAAGATTGCATCTCTGTTTGTTAAGAATTTGGAATATTTTGTGCCTTCAGCATTAGAAGTGTATGTTGTTGCCTTATCATTATCAAAAGAAGGGAAGTAAAGATTGTTTATGCAGGCATCAAGTTTGCCTTGATAATTATCCCTAAATTCGCCACATGTTTCGGCAATCTTGTTTGTTTTTGTGTTCAATAATTGATATGCTTCGCCATAAAGGGCAATATATTCATCATAGTTCTTTTTTGTTGAAACAATAGGGTAAGCATTTTGATTGTTAAGATTAAGTCCAACATTTATTGTGGTGTAGATTGATTTTAAACTTGCAATGGCTCTGCTTCTAGCGCTATCAATATAACTTTCATTTGAAGAATTGTAAGCACATTCATTATAAGTATTGAAATTGGTAATAAAATCATTTTGAAGTTTTTCTATTTTTGCTTTATAAGTCATGCCATCTACAGTGTAATTTGCTATAGATGCTTGAGAATCTGCAACAGTTTTGTCAGCGGCCGCTTTTATGCCAGCATTAACACCATCGCCAAAGTCATCTTGATAAACTTGCAATACAGTTGAACCTGAAAGTTGTGTTGAATTGTCAGTTGTTGCGTTTGGTTTGTAAATAAACACACCTAAAACCATAATTATGGCAAGCAAAAGTGCCAAGATATAAATACCTGGCTTTGAAACTGTTTTTTTAAGTTCTGCTTGAATTACTTTATTCATAATTTTTATCCTCTAAAATATGCTTGTTGAAGGGCGATTTGATTGTAAGATTTCAAAATATAGTTGTTCAAGAGATTTATGTATCTTTTTAACACCGTATATTTTTACACGTTTAGATGTAAGGTAAGCAATGACAACTGCAATATTCGCTTCTTTAACTGGTAAGATGACTGAATTGCCAATAACCTGCCCAGTTATTTTATATTTTTGTTTTACGCATAATGCAGCATAGTTAGGGTAGTTGCACAGCAATTGAAATTGTTGTTTATTTGTAACCATTTCTTTGATATCATGCATGGTGTGTTGTTGAATCATCTGTCCGTTGTTAATGATGCCAATAACGTCACAAAGTTGTTCCAGTTCTGCCAAGTTGTGGCTTGAAATTAAAATTGCAATTTTTTCTTTTTCAGCAAGCACACGCAAAACATTACGCATTTCAACAATACCGTTTGGGTCAAGACCATTTGTTGGTTCGTCAAGGATAAGCAAACTTGGGTGATTTAACAATGCTTGAGCAATGCCTAGACGTTGTTTCATGCCAAGGGAATAAGTTGAAACTTTGTCATTAATGCGTTTTTCCATGCCAACCAATTGAACAATTTGAGGTATGCGTTCCATTGCTTTTTTGCCATAAAATTTTGCAAACAATTGCAAATTCTTAAGCCCTGATAAATAAGGGTAGAGTTGAGGTGTTTCAATAACTGCGCCGATAAGAGAAAGTGCATGGTTATGAGATTTTTCAACACTATAACCAGATATTTTGATATTTCCTTCATTTGGCTCAATTAAACCTGTTATCATGCGAATGGTTGTTGATTTGCCTGCGCCGTTAGGACCAACAAATCCGTAAATTTGACCAGGGTAAATAGAAAATGAAACATTATTGACAACTTTTTTGTTGCCGTAAATTTTTGTAACATTTGAAACTTGCAATGCTGGTATCATTTTTACTCCTAAATGATTTATTTAAAATTGTTTAAACTTATTTTTTTATTGTCTTGTTTATTATATATGCCAGTAAGATATCGAACCATATTGTTGAAACTAATAATAGTGGTGCATAAATGTTAGCAAAATTTTCAGCACTAAACATACTAGATATTGTGTTAAATCCAGTTGATACACTGCATATAATGGATAATGTTATCACAATTAAGGTTACAACACCTGCAACAATAAGGCGAGTTTTAAATTTTGGCTTATACTCATTTTGCTGGGCTTTAAGGCGTAAATTTTCGTTATTTCTTATTCCATAAGCAAGATAAGCCAAGCATGACACAATTGTTAAAATATACATGCAATAGTATAGTGTGCTTGTTTGTTTAACTGCCATACCGCATAAAACCAACATCAAAATAGCATAGATAGAGCAGAGGAATGTCTTTATTAAACTGCCTTTGGCAAGTTTTTTTGCATATATGTATTCTTTTTTTGTTTTAAAGTCCACATAGTCCACATATTTGATTTCATCAAAAGCATAATCTGCGTTTGTTAATTTTGGTTCTAAAATAGGTTGTTTTTCAGCAGATTGTTCAAGTTCCTTTACGTCCTTTTCCTCAATCTTTGATTGAGCTGGTGCAGTAGGCAACTTATCAACAAATTTGCTTATTTCTTTGCTTTCAGCAAACTGTTCTGCTTGTTGATTTTCTTGATTTTTAAGCAGGCTGGAATTGCTTTTATTTACTTCTAATTCGGTTTTTGTGTCGATACTATTATCGTTAAATAGTTCAGTTGCGTTAACGACAGAAGCTTTTTGTTCTCCCGCATTATTATCAGCAATCAAATCCATGATTGAAATAAAGTCATCTTTTTCTTGTTGCACAGGTTTAATATCTTCAACATTTGATTGACTGATAGGAGTGTTGTCCTCGTCTTTATGGAAAAACATCGCAGAAAAATCATCAAAACTCTGTGGTTGAGTTATTTCTTTGTCATTGTCAGCAACGTTTTGTTGTGATAAATGCTGTTGTTCAATGCTTTGTGTTTCACTCGCTGATTGTGTTTCGTGCAAGTCATGTTCGTATGTATTTTGCAATGGGACAACATTTTCTTCCACAACATTTGTCACAACATTAGTTTGATTGTTGCTTTGAATATTTGCTTCGGTTGGGGTAGAAGCCACTTCTGCTTCATCTTGTTCTGACATCAAAGCATTTTGCAAGCAAACATCAAAAGAAGGCAAAGTTGAAAGTTGTGCTTTGCCGTTTTCAGTTATTTTGTAATAGTGGCGCTTGCCACCAATTTCGCTGTCTTCCCAATAAGAAGTGATAAATTTAGATTTTTCCAATTTCTTTAAAACAGTGTAAAGTGTTGGCTGTTTTATTTGGATTTGTTGATTGCTTTTGTCTTCAATTTCCTTTGTCAGTTCAAAGCCATATTTATCACCAGATGCAAGTTCAAATAAAATTAAAGGTATTAAATCAGCAGTTTTCATAACACCCCTTTTATAATTTAATTGTGCAAAAACAACAATTAACCAGTTTAAAAAACTCTTTTAAACCTCTATAATCATTTTAATTATATAATAATTAAACAATGATAGTCAAACAAAATGCTTTATTTTTAACTTGTTGAAGAATACAAAAAAGATATCATTTGATAAAAAGTAGAGCAAATGATATCCCTGATAATTTAATTTTTTGATTATTTTTAAAATTTATTTCTTATCAAACCAACAACTTTGCCCAATATTTGCAAATGGTCGGTTATGATAGGGCGCATAAATGAGTTTTCAGGTTGCAATCTAAAATATCCATTTTCTTTGTAATAACGTTTAACGGTTGCTTCATTGTCAATCAAGCATGCAACAATTTCACCATTGTTTGCAACAGATTGTTGAGAGATAACAACATAATCGCCATCATAGATGCCAACATTAACCATACTGTCGCCTTTAACTTTTAAAACAAACATGTTTCTGCCAGCAAAAAGACTTTCAGATATTAGGATTTTATCTGACAAATTTTCTTCAGCAAGTATTGGTTGACCAGCAGCGATAGTGCCTAAAACTGGCAGTGTAAGGCTGGATATAGGTGGTTCAACTTCTGTTAATTCAATGGCTCTATTTTTGTTTTCATCACGAGAAATCTTGCCCATTTTTTCAAGCTTTTTCAAATGATAAACGGCGGTTGATGTAGAGTCAAAATTTAAGTGAGCACAAATTTCTCTAACAGTTGGTGGATATTTATTTTTTTCAATATAATCGCAAATAAACTCGTAAGTTTTTTCGGTCATATTCATAATTGCACCTCAATTTTTAATATTCAACGTAATAATATCAAATAAAAATCAATTTGTCAAACATTTGTTCGATATTTTTATTAACTTAAATTTTAGGCAGTGGATGAGACAAAAAAGGATAGTCTTTTGTTTTAACTATCCTTTTTAAATACAATTAATTGTTGTGTATTTTAACTTTGCCAGCAACGGATTTTCTTATATCTTCACTGATTGCTGCATAATGTTTCTTTGTGGTGTTTACATCTTTGTGTCCAAGCACTTCAGCAACAATATAAATGTCCTTTGTTTCGTTATACAAATTTGTGCCGTAAGTTGAACGCAATTTGTGTGGTGTTATATGTTTAAGTGGGGTAGCAACTTTTGCATATTTTTTAACAAGATATTCCATGCTTCTAACCATCATGCGTTTTCCTTGGCTTGATATAAATAATGCACGTTCTTCTTTTGGTATTTGCAATGTGTCACGATATTGCAAATAATCTTTAAGTGCTTGAGCAGTGTCTTCGCCAAAATACAAAATAACTTGGCTTCCGCCTTTACGTGTAACCCTGAAAGAATTTAAATTAAAGTTTATATCATCAACGTTTAAACCAACGCATTCACTAACACGAATACCAGTTGTTAGAAACAATGATAAAATCGCATTGTCACGCACTTTAAAACGTTCATTGTATTTTCGTTGATGCTCACTAAATCCTGCCAAACTGTCACAAGAATACATCAACTCTTCAGTTTCCTGTTTTTCAAGGCGAATAATTGGTTTATCATGCAATTTAGGGCTTTTAACCTTGCTTGCGACATTTGCTCGTAGCATATCTTTGTTGAAAAAATATTTAAAAAATGCACGTAGAGTAGAGAGTTTGCGCAATTTGCCACGTTCGCCATTTGTTAAAATTTCGCCATCTTCCTTATCATAATAAGACAAGTATGCCATATATCTTTCAATCAATTGAGCATCAATTTCATCAATATCACTCAAAGTTATGCTTGTGATTGGTTTATTGAAAAAATGTGTTTCATAAGTTATCAAATAATTGAAAAATGTTTTTAAATCTACCGCATAATTAAGCCTTGTGAGTGGGGTAGTGGTATCCTGAATACCAATAAAAAACACACTGCAAAAACTTGGCAAATCAGCCAACATTTCATTCAATTTTCGCATATTGTTGCGGTTTCTGTCCAAATAATAGTTGTTTGACATATTTCACCTCTAATTATGGAAATCATGGGTTTAAGCAAAAAAATTCTATAATCATTATAACAATCTTTGCGTAAAAAAACAAAATGTTTTAAGCAAATCACAAAAAAATTATATTTTTGTAAATTTAGTTGACATAAATTGTAAATTTGGGTAACATTATACTAGTTCAATATGTCGTTTGAAAGGGACTAACGCTTGATAGGAAGTGAGAGAGAGTTCTGCGGTTGGTGAAAGCAGATCATGGAAAACTTGCGCATCTACCCCTTGAGACACCTGGTAATTCGGGGCCGTTTGCATGGCAAAATTTGCAAAAAATGAGTGGGGCTTATGCTCAAATAGAGTGGCACAGTGGTAAATATCACCTCTAAATAATTGTGGTGGTATTTTTTATATTCTACAATATATTTGGTATAATATAAACATATCACACAAGATTTTCACAAAAGGGAGAAAAATATGATTGATATTAATATCATTAGAAACACACCAGATTTGGTAAAAGAAAACATTAAAAAGAAATTTCAAGACCAAAAGTTACATTTGGTTGATGAGGTCTTGGAATGGGATAAAGATGTCCGCATTTTAAAGCAAGAAGGCGATGATTTACGTGCTAAACGTAATGCTTTGTCACAACAAATTGGCTTGCTTATGCGTGAAAAACGTGTTGATGAAGCAAATGAAATTAAAGCAGTAGTTGTTAAAAATAATGACCGAATTGCTGAAATTGAACTTAAAGTTGCTAGTTATAATGAAAAAATAAGACAAAATATGATGCTTATTCCAAACATCGTTGATGCGTCAGTTCCTGTTGGTAAAGATGACAGCCAAAACGTAGAAATTGCTCGTTTTGGTGAACCAAAAGTGCCAAATTATGAAATACCTTACAATGCGGATATTTTTGAACGTGTTGGTGGTTTGGACAAAGAAAGTGCTGGTAGGACATCAGGCAATGGTTTTTACTATTTACTTGGCGATATTGCTCGCTTGCATGAAGCAATGATTGCTTATGGCAGAGATTACATGATTGACAAAGGATTTACTTATGCAATACCTCCATTTATGATTAGAAGCGATGTTGTTAATGGTGTTATGAGTTTTGCCGAAATGGATGCAATGATGTATAAAATCGAGAATGAAGATTTATATTTGATTGGCACAAGTGAACATAGCATGATTGGCAGATTTAAAGACCAAATTGTTAAAGAACAAGATTTGCCTATAACTATGACATCTTATAGTCCATGTTTCCGTAAAGAAATTGGCTCACACGGGCTTGAAGAACGTGGGGTATATAGGGTACACCAATTTGAAAAACAAGAAATGATTGTGCTTTGCAAACCAGAAGAAAGCATGGATTGGTACAATAAAATGTGGCATTATTCAGTTGAAATTTTCAACAATATGAATATTCCAGTTCGTCAACTTGAATGCTGCACAGGCGATTTGGCTGATTTAAAAGTTAAATCATGCGATATTGAAGCATGGAGTCCTCGTCAACAAAAATACTTTGAAGTATGCTCATGTTCAACATTGGGTGATGCTCAAGCAAGAAGATTAAATATTCGCACAAAGGGCGAAAAGGGCACTTATTTAGTTCACACATTAAATAATACTGTTGTTGCAAGCCCACGTGGATTAATTGCATTGGTGGAAAATAATTACAACGAAGATGGCTCAATTTCAGTGCCAGAATGTTTGCAAATGTACATGGGTGGCAAAAAAGTTATTATGCCTAAAAAGTAATAATTACTAAATAACAATTTAAAATTAAAAAACCAAATCTGTAAATCGTGATTTGGTTTTTTTACGCAAAGATATTGTTTTTGACATTATATGTTATAAATCTAAAATTAAATCAAAATAATCTCACAATAAACAACGTATCAATAGTTAAAGCAAATGATTAGTTGATAAAACGTAAAAAACATAAATGTGATTACATCATAAAAATTAATCAGTAAAGTAGCAATCTGCTAAAATGCGCTGAGAGCGATTCTGGAGTAAAAAGATGAATAATTGGTCATCTAAAATTTCAAAATTAATGATAGGAAATTTTCATAAAACTAATTAAATAGATTATAAGCAATATTTGAAACTAATTTGATAGAACAAAGATAAATCAAAATAGTTATGAAATGTTAAAAAGTCGAATTGGCATGCGTAAAATATGTCCACAATAAAGTTAGTCGAAAAATGTAACATATAAAGGATTAAATATCAAAATGTGGACAAAAAACGGGTTATCCACGCAATACTTTGCCTTTTTCACTATATCTTTGCGCAAAAGAAGAGTTTTGCGCAAAGATATGTATATAAGTTTTTTCACTACTCCGTGGATATCCACAGATAACTTATTTGATATATTTTGCTTTCTAGTGGCATAATCTAACCTTTCTCTACCCTTTAAGTGTCAATATTGATGCAAATATGACACATACTTTACAGTGTTAAATTTTTAATAAATAAGCATAAATAAATAATAAAAAAAGCCAGTGTTATCTTTGCTGACTTTTTTAAATATTTTTATAATAATGTTTGAATTGCATTGATTAAGCCAATTTTGCCATGGCTATAATTTTGACAACCTTGAAGATATCCTGCATAAGGTGGACGAATTGGACCGTCACAACTCAATTCGATTGTGCTACCTTGGTTAAAACTTCCACTTGCCATAATTATTTGGTCTGCATATCCTTCCATATCGCATGGTTCAGGTACTGTATTGCTATCAATTGCACTGCCCTGTTGAATTGCTTTAACAAAGTTAATCAGTTTGCCCGGCTCGTTAAATTTTATGCAACATACAATATCGCTGATTGGTTGTTCTAATGTTGGAATTGTTGTAAGTCCCAAACTTGAAATCGCCATACTTGCAAGGCGAACCAATTTTACACTTTGACTTACAATGTGTGGTGCATTGAAAAGCCCTTGAAAGAATGCTTTATAACCCAATTCATATCCACCAGCATCAAAACCAACTGCAGGGCTAGTCATTTGGTAAGAAATAAGTTCAAGCAAATCTTTTTTACCAGCAACATATCCTCCACATGGTGCTATTGCCCCACCTAGATTTTTAATCAATGAGCCTGCAACAATATCAGCACCGACATCAGTTGGCTCTAAAGTCTCAGTAAATTCACCATAGCAGTTGTCAACCATAATTGTAGATTTAGTATGTTTGCGAACCTCATCAATAGCCCTTTTAATTTGGGCAATGGTTAAAGCATTGCGCAAGGCATAGCCACGAGAACGTTGAATATACACCAAATTTGGGTTGTATTTTTTTATTGCTTCGGCAATCCCTTTAAGGTCAAAGTCATTATTTATCAATTCAACTTGGTTATAAGAGATATTGTAATCTTTTAATGAACCAACATTTTTGCCTTCGACACCCCATATAACATCATGCAAAGTGTCATAAGGTGTGCCAGAAATACAAAGCATATTTTGTCCTGGACGCAACAGACCATATAATGATTTTGAAATGGCTTCTGTTCCACATGTTACAAGTGGACTAACCAATGCCCCTTCAGTGTGAAAACAAGAAGCAAAAACTTGGCACAATTTTTCTCTGCCCAAATCATTGTGACCGTATCCGTTGCTACCTGCAAAATGGTAGGCTTGCACGTTATTTTCGCTGAAAGCATTAAGCACTTTTAATTGATTTACAAATTCAATTTGCTCAATATCTGCAAAAAGTGGTTTACACTTCTGCTCTGCTTCATTAACTATTTTAATAGCTTTTTCGCTTAATTTAATCATTTAAAAACCTCTTTATTTTAGTTTTGGCATCTTGTTTTGAAACCAACTCTATGCCTTTAATTGTTTTTAGAAACGTCAATTGACGTTTACAATAATTTCTGTTATGTTGTTTGATTAGTTCAATTGTTTTGTCTTTTGTTTGTTTGCCGTCAAAATAATCAAACCATTCTTTATAATCAATAGAATTGAATGCTTGCATATCTCTTGTTGCGCCTTGTGAAATAAGGCTGTTAATTTCATCTTCAAGCCCCATTTTAAGCATCATATCTACCCTTTTGTTTAGTTTGGCATAAATCTCTTCTCTATCCGCCACAATGCCCACACAAAGCACATCAAAGTCAGCAACAGGGCTTTTTACCCTTTCAACCTCAACATTGTTTGTTGCTAATTCAAGATATCGTATAACACGTTTAATATTATTGCAATGCACTGTTTTTGCTTTTTCTGGCGCAATATCATTTAAGCATTGCCACACATATTGATTACCTTTTTCTTGTGCCAATTGTTCATATTTTTGCCTAAATGCAATGTTTGCACACTCGCCCAAAGTATAACCTTCTAGCAATGCCTTTATATATAAGCCTGTGCCCCCACAAATAATAGGAAGTTTGCCTTTGTTTGTAATTTGTTGCACAGCTTCCATACAATCATGAACAAACTGCCCAACATTATAAGTTTCATTAAAATCTTTAATATCAATCAAGTGATGTTCAATGCCTTGCATTTCAGCCTTGGTCACTTTTGCACTGCCGATATTTAATTGTCTATAAATTTGCACACTATCTGCAGAAATAATTTCGCCGTTAAATTGCTTTGCAATTTCAATTGCTAAATCACTTTTGCCAGTGCCGGTTAATCCTGTAATAACTACTAATTTTTTCATATCTATACAATTCGCTTAAACCATTTTTCTATTTCAGTTCTAGGCACAACAGTAAGCACTGGTCTGCCATGCGGACATAATAGAACTGGATTTTTATCATCTAAATCTTTCAGCAATGCATTGATTTCCATTTCATTCAATATCATGCCAGATTTTACACTGCTTTTGCATGCTTTTTGCATCAAATAATGGCGAATCTCATTATTGAATTTAGGACGTAAATTCCCCATATCATGCAACAAGTCGTCAACAAAATTTTTAAGATTAATATCTTTAAGTTGCATTGGTATTGCACTGATTTCAATTTGATTATCATCAATTTTTGATAACGTAAACCCAAGTTCATGCAATTTTGGTTGAAGATTTACAAGATATTCAACTTCTTGTGAAGTCAATTTTTGAGTGTAAGGCACAAGCAAATCTTGGATAACTAATTGCCTGCTTTCCACCATTTTTGTAAATTTATCATAATTCAACCTTTCATGTCCTGCATGGAAATCAAGCAAAATCATTTTGTCGCCATGCTCAATAACCAAAAATTCATTAAACAATTGACCTAGAACTTTAAAGTCAACAACTTCTGATATGTCTTTATATTGTGGTTGTTTTGGTTCATCGGTTGGTGTCTTTGCGGTATCTTGTGTTGAAAAATTGAAATTTTCAAACTTAACTTTTGGTTCGCTAGCAGTTTTGTTTGGAACAATAATTGTGTTTGAATCATCTTCTGTTGGCATGTCAAAAATGCTAAATGGTGAGAAGTTTGATTGTTTTAAATTGCTGGCTTCTGTCAATGATGGTTTTGCAATAGGTTCGATTTCAATTTCTTTTAAACTATTGATATCAACTTTAATCAAAGGTTCTTGTTCAAATGTTGGTGCAGTTGATTTTTCAAAGTGATTGTTATTTTGTGAGTCATATATTGCCCCACGAATGGCTGTGTAAACCAAATCGTAAATTTGGCTTGGATTTGCAAATTTTATGTTGATTTTGCTTGGATGAACATTGACATCAACATCAATTGCGGGCATGGTTAAATTAAGCACATAAAATGGAAATTGACGTGTCATCAAATACTCTTCAAAAGCCATATAACTAGCCTTTGAAACAATTTCATCAACAACATATCTTTTATTCACAATAAGGGTTTGATATGTAGTGTTTGGTTTGCTATATCCTACTTTAGAAATAAACCCAGTTAATTTTAGATTTCCAATTTCTTTTTCAACCGGCATAATATTTTGAGTAACATCTTCGCCATAAACACAATATATTGCATCAAGCAATGATGAACCATTGGTTTGATATATTGTTTTTCCATCTGCAATATAGGTAAAACTTATTTCAGGGTGAGCCAAAATATACCGTGATATGATATTTGTTATTTGGCTTTCTTCCCCTTTTGGTTTGCGCAAAAACTTCCTTCTTGCAGGAGTGTTAAAAAACAAATTGTTTACTTGGATTTTTGTGCCTTTTGCACTTTCTGTTGGCTGAATTTCACCAAAATTGCCACCATTAACTTCCATTTGATAAGCAACTTCTTGATTTTCAGTTTTTGTTATTATTTTTGTTTGTGTTACGTTTGATATGCTTGCTAAAGCTTCTCCCCTGAACCCTAATGTTGAAATGGCATTTAAATCGTCAATGTTTGAAATTTTGCTTGTTGCATGAGGTAAAAATGCTTTTATGATATCGTCATACTCAATGCCCTTACCATTATCTTTAATGATAATAGAATCAATACCGCCATTTTTGATTTCAATCGATATTTTATCAGCCCCAGCATCAATTGAGTTATCAATCAATTCTTTAACAATCGAAAAAGGACTTTCAACAACTTCGCCTGCTGAAATGCGGTTAATAATCATGCTGTCCAATATATTAATTGCCATTCAAACTCCTTATCTATAAAATTGTTTTTATATTATTTTGCCAAGTCTATCAATCTAACCAAAGTATCAAATGCAACCAAAGGTGTCAAAGTGTTTGGGTCAATTGCACGTAAATTATCCAAAATTTCACTTTCTTTTTGAACATCGTTATTCACTTTTTGAGACTCAAACTCTTTAATCAGTTCTTTTGCTCTAGTGATTATCTCTTTTGGAAGCCCTGCTAAACTAGCCACTTCTATACCATAACTACGAGTTGCACTGCCACGCATAATTTTGCGCATGAACACAAGTTGTCCGCCGATTTCTTTAATTGCAATGCAGAAGTTTTTTACACCCTCGTATATGCCTTCAAGTTGCATCAATTCATGATAATGTGTTGCAAATAATGTTTTTGCATTAAGGTGTTTGCTTAAATATTCAACAACTGCCCAAGCAATTGACAAACCATCAAATGTCGAAGTGCCACGGCCAACCTCATCTAAAATAATAAGGCTGTTATTTGTTGCATAGTGCAAAATATTTGCAACTTCAATCATTTCAACCATGAAAGTAGATTGTCCAACTGAAAGGTCATCACTTGCCCCAATACGTGTAAATATACGGTCAACCAAACAAATATCCGCTTTACGTGCTGGCACAAAACTGCCAATATGTGCCATATAAGTGATTAAAGCCACTTGTCGCATATAGGTTGATTTACCAGCCATATTTGGTCCAGTTAAAATCATTGTGCGTTGGTCTGATTCGTTCAATTTGCAATCATTTGCAATAAAGTCAGTTTCACGTTGCATACGTTCAACAACAGGGTGTCGCCCTGCTTCAATATTGATTTCTTTTCCGTCTGTTATGTTTGGACGATGATAATCATTTGCGATTGCTACAGTGGCAAGAGAATATATACAGTCAATTTGAGCAATAACTCGTGCAATTTGTTGCAATAACGGAGCATTTTCAAGTATTTGCGCTTTAACTTGCTCAAATATACTTTCTTCCAAATTTAATGCGTTTTCTTGAGCGTTAAACACTTCATTTTCAAATTGTTTAAGTTCTTCTGTCACATACCTTTCGCCATTAGCAGTTGTCTGCCTGCGGACATACCTAAATGGAACTTGTTCAATATACTGCTTGCCAACTTCAATATAATAGCCAAAGATGCGGTTATGCCCTATCTTTAATGTCTTAATGCCGGTGGATTCTCTTTCTTGATTTTCCATATCGTCAATATATTTCTTTGCTTGGTCACGTATTGACTTGATATGGTCAAGATTTGCATTAAAACCAGGTTTAATATAATTGCCATTTTTAAACAAAAGTGGTGGGTCATCAACAATTGTCGCATTAATCATATCAGCGATTTCATGAACATCAACCAATTGATTTGCAAGGTCAAGCAAATCTTTATTGTTGTTTGTCAACAGCACTTTTTTGATAAGTGGAACTTGATATAATGATGTTTTTAAAGCAACACAATCTTTTGGCGAAAAACTGCCATAACCAACCTTGCCAACAATACGTTCAATATCTTGAACTTTTTCAAGTGTATATTTAAGGTTTGCCCTTAAAACAGTATCCCCAACCAAAGTTTCAACCATATTGAGCCTTTTGTTGATTGCTTCTTTGTTTTGCAATGGTTGTCTAACCCAATTGCGCAACAATCTTGAGCCAATGTTTGTGCAAGTATTATCCAACACCCACAACAAAGTGCCTTTTTTGTCGCCGTCACGCATAGTTTGCTCTATTTCAAGATTACGACGTGTGTTTGTATCAAGATACATAAATTCTTGGTCAAAAATTTTTTTAGGGAAATTTAAATGTTTTAAATCACGTTTTTGAGTTTCTTGAAAATATGTTAACAGAGCACCTATTGGTGCAACACACATTTTTGAATCAATATCAAAACCCTTTAATGACTTCAAGCCATATTGTTGCATTATTTGTTTTTCAGCATCGGCTTGGTTGAATGCCCAATCAAAATACTCGCTAAAACGATAACCATCACGCAAGAAACAAACCAAACTTTTGCTTAATTCCATCATTTGTTTGTTGCAAATAATTTCACTTGGCATAATACGCACAATTTGGTCATTAATATATTCATCAATGTTGTCGCCAGAATATTCTGCAACTTTTATTTCACCTGTTGAAATATCGCTATAAGCATAAGATATTGCGTTTTTATCAGCATAGATACACATTATGTATGAATTTTTTCGTTCATTAAGCATAGAACTTTCAACAACTGTGCCTGGTGTTATGATACGCACAATTTCACGTTGCATAAGTCCATTGCGCATTTCGTCCGTTTGCTCACAAATGGCAACTTTATATCCACGTTCAATTAAACGTTGGGCATAAGATTCATAAGCATGAAAAGGTATACCGCACATTGGTGCGCGCTCTCCCACTCCACAATCTTTGCCTGTAAGTGTCAAATCAAGCACACGGCTACCAACAATTGCATCATCTAAAAACAATTCATAAAAGTCACCTAAACGATAAAATATGATGCAGTCTTCATTGTTTTCTTTTATTGCCAAAAATTGCTTAATTACTGGCGAAAGTTTTGTGTTGTTTGAATTAAAAATTTCTTTATTTACGTAAGAATCAATCATCTACTATCACCCCAGACAATTTGTGATTACGAATACCTTCCACACGGACATTCGCAAAATAATTTTCATTGTTGAATTTATAACTTGGCAAATATATCTCTCTGCCTCCGTCTGTGATACCCATAGCAACACCATTTTCAGTGCGTATTAAGCAATTAAATGTCTTGTTTATTGTTTTTGTCATCAAATCTTTTTGTATTATTTTTTGCTTGCTTAAAAGGTTATTTACACGTTTATTTTTAACCGTTTCATCAACTTGGTCTGTGAATGTTGCGGCAGGAGTTCCACTTCTCGGAGAGTACATAAATGCAAACACTTGGTCATACCTAACTTTTTTGAGAAGTTTCAATGTTTGATTATAATCTTTGTCAGTTTCACCAGGGAAACCTACAATAATGTCAGTTGATAAGGAAATATTTGGGATTGCATGTTTCACTTTGCGGATAATTTTGTAATAATGTTTGATATCATAATGTCTGTTCATACGTTTAAGCACTTTTGTGCTACCAGATTGAACAGGCAAATGCAAAGCTTTTGCAACTTTGTCTTGCTCTTTCATCACTTTTATCAAATCAACATCAAAATCCATTGGGTGTGAAGTCATAAATTTGATTTTGAAATCGCCTTCAATTTTGCACAATTCAGTCAAAAGTTCAGCAAAACTTGACTTTGGTGTTAAATCTTTGCCGTAAGAGTTCACATTTTGCCCAAGCAATGTAATGTATTTATAATTTTGCTTTTGAACAAGGTCTTTAACTTCTTTGTAAATATCAGTCATTGGACGGCTTGTTTCCCTACCACGGACGTGCGGAACAATGCAATAAGTGCAAAACTTATCGCAACCATAGATTATATTTACATAAGCATTGATTTTGTCATCTCTAATGCAAGTGTCTGTTTCCATACCATTCACAGGCTTATCAAGGATTTCAACAATACGTTTACGGTCTTTTAGCAAACGTTTCAAATACTCGCCGAGCATATTGATGTTGTGTGTGCCAATAACAATGTCAACAAATGTAAGACGTTTTTTAAAGTCATACTTTCCATTTTTTTGTTGAGGCATACAACCACATACTACAATTATCCTGTTTGGGTCTTCTTGC
>JBNMLD010000019.1:0-15908 GCA_050874685.1 Candidatus Onthoplasma sp.
AATCAATCTTTTACGTATCTGCCTGCAGTTATAGATATTTACAAAAGCAATATATCATTTGTTTAAATTCCACTTAAGCATCAAAAAAGATACATTTTACATGTATCCTTTTTGTTTTATATTATTGATTGTTTTCGCCTTTACCTTCACGTTCACGAATCTTTTGAAGAGTTGCATTTGTTTGTTCCAAATCAGCTTCAAGTTGTGAAATTTGTTCTTCCAAAATATTGTTTGTGTGTTCCAAAATTGGGAAGCGGTCTTTGTTAGCATTGATAACGTCTTCACAGTGATTTACACTCAATCTCAAGCCGTCCAACAATTCAAGTTCGTTTGCAAGCTTTTCAGCTTTTTCTTTATCAATATCAACATAGTTGTTTACGCCATACAAGGCAACTTTCTTTTTAGCAACGATTGCTTCTTTACGACGAAGTTTTGTTTGATATCTTTCAAGGTCTGTCATCACTTTTTTCAAAGGACGATATTCTTTCATGTTGATTTTGTAATCTTTCTTTGCATTTTTAAGACGTTCTTCCAAAACTGCGATACGGTTTAAGCATTCTTCTTCTGTCATATCAATTGTAACAACTTCTGTTGTTTGTTCTGGTTGTTCGCTCAATTGTTTGTTTAAGCTTTCAAGTTGTGAAGTAAGTTCTGCAATACGTTTATTTGCATCTTCAAGTTCTTGTTTTGTTTTTTCATCTTCAACAGATGTTGTTTCTTCTGTTTGTTCAACTTCTTCAGTTTCTTCAGTTGATTCAGGTTCAACTTCTTCTACAGTTTCTTCTGTTTCAGTTTCTGTTTCAACAGGTTCTTCTTCAGCTGTTGTTTCTTCTTCGCTTGATTCTTCATCTTCTTGTTGATTTAAGATTTTGTCAATATCATATTCAGCCAATACAGAATTTTCTTCTTCTGGTTGATTTTCTTTATTTTCTTTTTCTTCATCAACAACTTCATTATTGATTTCGTCAATAAGGTTTTGAATATCTAAATCGTCTTCTGAATCGGTTTTATCTTCTTCATTTGATTCTTCAGCAACTGCCATAGGTGCATCTTCCAAAGTTTTAACATCTGTTGCAGGCTTTTCATCTTCAGATTTAGTTTCTTCTTTGTTTTCGTTTTTAAGTCTATTTTCAATTTCTTCCAGATTAGAGTCATTGTCTTCAACAAGTTTAAACAAATCATCTTCTTTGTTAGTTCCATCAATCATTTCTTGTTCTTTTTGAGCTTTAGCCATGTTGATAGCTTCAAAGTCGTAATCTTGTTCTTTTGACTTGTCTTCAATCAAATTTTGTTGTTTGTATTGTGTGTAATCCATAACTTCTTGTTTAGGTTGTTTAGAAGCACGGTCCTCGTTATCAAAAGCCCCAATAATGATATGACCCAAGAAAGCAATCAAACCGCCAACAACAATCACAATACCAATAATTGCTATAATACCTACAAAAGCTTGCCATTCCATAAAAAATAAATCTCCTTTTTATTTGTTCGCCTTATTATATCTCATAGCAATTGTTTTTTCAATACCTTTTTTGAAAATTTTTTAAAAAAAATTAAAAAATAAGGCAAAATTTCGCAAAAATACAACAAATTAAAGCAAAATTTAGCCTTTTAAATAAAATTTTTTCAAAATTGTATTTAAACAGTCATCGTCTTTATTGATTTCTCAACCCCTTTGGATAATAGTTTTTAAACTTTCCAGCAGAGATTTTAAAGCCCCCAACCGCACAACCATTTATTAAAAACGCACCATATCCGTCTGGCAAATTGACATCAAAAGTTTCCCCTTTTAAATATTTTGCCACCACTGAATCGTGGAAATCATAATCTAATTTTTGTTTAAATTTATTCCCAAAAGCGGTAAACAAATTATGGCAAGGTTCAAATCTTTTATCCTTATTTGTGCCAACCCTCACACCTATTGAATAATAATTGACGCCTTTTTTTATCATTGACCTATCTTTCACAGCATAATAGAAATCGCCGTACTCGCAACAATCAAAATCTTCACAAACGTTTGCTACAAAATTTTTAGCATTTGCATTTTCTTTCAATCTCATGTTTGGCTCTGAAATATTTGTGTTTTCTTCTAATTTTTGCAATACAGCAACAAACTGTCCTTCTCCACGAACCTTATGCGGATATAATCTAACCGCCTCTGGCATATTGATGCCACGTGGCAAATTTTCATCAATATTCACAAGTTTATAATTATGTTTTTCAATAAACTTGTTTATGGTGTCTTCATTTTCTTCAAGTGAATAAGTGCAAGTTGAATATATTAAAAAACCATTCTGTTTCAAAGCGATGTTTGCATTTTCCAAAATATCCTGCTGACGTTCAGCACACATAAGTGGCAAATTTTTGTTCCATTCTTTAACAACTTGTTCGCCACGCCTGAACATACCTTCTCCGCTGCATGGCGCATCAACCAACACAACATCAAAACTATCAGCATAAGCATTTGCAATATTCTTTGGCGAGTCATTTGTTATCACAACATTTTCAAGTCCCATTCTTTCAACATTTGAAAACAAAATACTGCATCTCTCACGATTTATTTCGTTACTGACAAGCACTCCATTTGGCAATCTATTTGCAATTTGAATTGTTTTTCCACCCGGCGCTGAACACATATCCAAAACCATTTCATCGCCTTTAAATTCATGTGCATTGACAGTAAACATAGCGCTCGGCTCTTGCACATAAAATGCACCTGCATGATGTAAAGGGTGTTTGCCCAACTTTTGGTTTACATAAAAACCTTTTGGCTCATATTTAATTGGCTCAATATCAAAATCAACAATCTGTTTAAAGTATTCAACATCAATTTTTTTATTAACAAAAATAGCAGACTGTTTTGGCTTGCCTAAACTATCAACAAACTGGTCATATTCATCAGGCAAAATTTGTTTCATTCTGGCCAAGAAAGGCTCTGGCAAATTTGATTCAATTCCAGATGACTGCATTTCATTTTGAGTTGTGCCATCATTAACCTTTTTGCTTGATAATGTTGATTTATATTTTTTATCACTTTTCATGCTAAAATTATAGCAGATTAAACAAAAAAACTCTACATTTTCTTGATTTTTTTTCTTATTTTAACTAAACTAATAATAAAAGAAGGGGTACATGCAAAGTTTAGATATAATTCGTCAAAAACGAAGATTTATTATGTTTAGTGAAAAAACAAAATCAGCCGTTTTGGAACTGAATGCTTTTTTCGATAAATACGCAATGCACTTTGAAGAAAAAATTAAAAAATCTTTCACATACTACGACACTGATGATTTTGCATTGTTAAAATCAAATATTGTATTGTTCAAAACTCAAATTGGCAATTTCTGTGAATTAAACATGGCAACTGAAAAAATCAGTTCAACAAGCAGATTAACTTTGCGCTCAACCTACAAACATTTCAGCAAGTTAATCAAACCTCATGACCATTTGATGAAACATAAGCAATTCTTGATAGACAATTTCAAAAACATGTTTATTTCTGGTGTTAATTTTGACCCTGAATTCTTGATGCAAAAATTAAAACCAGCATACACAATCAACACAATTAGTGAAGAATATAAAAGCACTAATGGTATAGGTTTTAAAATCACATATTCTTTTGATAAAGACACATACATCAATCATTTTACGGGTGTACAGACCAACGCAAATATCTTGACAATTTATCAACACAGCAATGAAACCACAGACCAATATCTTGAAGATTTGGTTAGCAAATTGACACGTTATTGCAAAGAACTTACCCCAACAAGCGAAACAAAAATCATGATTGCACGTGAATCCACAGCAAAGAAATTTGAACAAATGGACAAGTTGAAACAAGAAAAAGAAAAGCAAAAAAGGGAACTTGAACTTAAAAAGAGAAAGAAATAAAACTTTGTAAATTGCCTTGCTATGCAAAACTGCTTTTAATATAAACACTTAATTACAACAAAAGGGAAAAAAGGAAAAACAAAAAACGGACAAGTTGTCCGTTTTTTCATATTTATTTTTTCAGCATTTAATCTTACGCAATTTATTCTTCATCTTTTGGCTTGTCAGCATCAAGGTAAACACCAACAAGTTCGCCTTCACTGCTGTGATTGTTTGTTAAGTCAATTTTAAACAAATAGCCAGAATTATCGCCTGTGCAGTAATACAAATCTCCACCGTTGATATCTAAAAAGTCTTTGTTAAACTCAATTGTTGCCAAAGTTGATATTGTGGCTGTCCTGCCTGCCAAAAATTCACTGTAACTAACCATTTTAAGCTTATTATTGTTGTCATAATAAACAATTGAACCATTTGCAAAGCCAATAACATTGATTGTGGAAACTTCGTTTTCACTGTCATTATCAACAATAGTGTTCAAGCCAACACGATTATCTCCACGAAGGTAGAATTGGATAACATTGTCACGCACAGAGATTAAATCTTCGCCATTTGGCAAAAGGTATAAACTGCCAACAATGTCACTGCTACAATCAAACATCTTAACAAATGCGCCACCAATTTCTGCACGATACATATAAGTGTTGCTGCCGTCTTTACGTGTTGCAAACACATAGTTTTGGCTTACAAATTTAACTTCAACTTCGGTTGATGAATCTTTAATGCCTGTATCTGTTTTTGTGTTTGATGCAATGTTATAACGCACCAAACTGTAAGTGCTGTCACTGTTGACAACATAGAAGATGCGGTCATAAGCATTATCGTCTCCGTCATATCCAAACACAACACTGCTTACGTTTGAAGCCACAACTGAAGCCTTTTTATCCTTTTTCTTTTTAGCTTCAATATCAACACGATAAAGCATGTTCTTGTTGCCTTTGCCGTTTAAATCTTCGCCTTTTTCATAAACCAAAAGGTATGGTTTATTACCTTCAAAATAATATTTAAAACTTAAATTTTCATGTTTAACATTTGCTGTATAAATTCTTTCAACCTTATCAAAGTTGTCAAGTTTAACACGATAGAAAACTGACCTATCTTTTGCCCATTCACTTTTGCCAATTTTGCCTGATTCATCTTCATTGCTTGGGCTTACAAAATAAAGGTAATCGCCAAACACATAAAGGTCTGTTGCGTCATAGCCAGCCAACTTGGTGCTGATTTGACGCAAGTTGTTTGAAACAAGATAATTGTCATCATCACGCACAAATTCGTCACTTTCAAGTTTTGCAACATACAAGCCACCTTTCACAAAACTGCTGTTGCGTTTGTCTTCGGTCAACTCACTAACCTTTTGAAAACCATTTGCAAAATAAACGTATTCGCCTTTCCTTACAACCATTCCGCCATTGCCAATAACTGCTTCTTCAGTTTTTGGTGCAAAGCCGTTGCCTTTATCTTTTGCACAGCCAACAAGGCCAAAGGCAAACACGCACAATAATAAACAAATAATAAAATTAGAAAACTTTTTCATATATCCTCGTCCAAAATTATTGCCAAAAGCGCAAATAAATATGCAATCAACACCCTTATCAAGATGCAAAAACATGCCGTTATTTCACGCTTACATAATATTAACACACAAACACAAGGTTGTCAAACAAAATAACTTGCAACAAAAGCCATTTAATCAGTAAATTTCAACAATAAAAGTGTTATTTGTGCATTTAATTTAACATAGCGCCAATTTTCTTGTAATAGATAAATAATCAGCCCAGTATAATAAAAATATGAAAAGCAAAACTTTAATTTTACAGTCACAAACAGACAACCAATCTGGCAGAGCAATTTTAACGTTATCTAAACAAGATGACATGTTGACAACCAAATTGCGCCTATACAATTTTGCCCCACTTACCCCACAATCTAAAATAGGGGTTTATCACAACAATCAGGTATATTCTGGCAATATGTTGCTTAAAGACGGCGCATATATAAGTTCTTTGGTTGGCGATTTTGACATGGATAATGATTTTTATTGCGCAGTTATCGACACAGAAGACAACAATGCCCCACTGCTTGCTGGTGGCACGTATGCGGGGTTCTATTTCAATGACACATCAGTGATAACAAACAATTTAAACAACAGTTTCAGTCCAAACAAAATAACCCCAGCCCGTGAAACCGCTTGCGAATCAGTTATACCTGCGCACGCAAGTAAGCCCCCACACTGCAACTGCCCAAATGAAGACGAATATTCTCCATGCAAATCTTGCAAATATAAAGATTATTTTTTCGCTCAAAACCCTGAATTGCCTTCTCAACAAGCCAAACAAACTTATACACAAAAAACTGACAACACACCCCCACAAGAAGACAAACCAAACAAAACACAAATCCCCACAATACTGGAAAGTTTGATTCCGCAATTTGATTATATTTTTAAAACCTTTCCAGAGTGTGTTGAACTTAACTCCCGCATTGAAAACAGCAAATTTGTAACCATTAGCGAAGGCAGTTCAACTTATTGTTTAGGTGCAATTTATAAGGATAATCAACCTGAATATATTTGTTATGCTGTGCCAACCGCCTACAATGCCCCAGTGCCAGAAGAATTAGGTTCACATCATCAATGGCTACCACTTGACCCAGACGACCCATTGAGCGATGGCTATCACATTGTGTATCAAGATGCCCATGACCTAAAAATTGTCGAATTTTAATTTTTAAACTGACAGGTTAGCACTTCAACAGCCCTATTGTTCAAAGGGGTATATTAAGGGGTTAGTTTGTACCCTGATTAAAAGAAAGCAACCCAACACCCTAAAGGTGAATTTGTATATTATCAATATACAAATGAAATAATGGGCGAAATGGTCGCTTATAATGGGTATCGTTATGGTTGCTATGCTCGCTTTCGGTGGCACTTTCGCTTACTTTACTGCTAAGACAAGTGAAGTAAAAGGCTCATTCACAACAGGTAAAATCAGCATTTCTGATGGTACTGTTGCTGTTGCTAAAAAAGAATTAGTACTTCCAACTGAAACAGTTATTAGTAAAGTATCATTCAAAAACAACTCTGACCGTGGTGCATATTTGTTTGTAAAAGTATCAGCTACATACGGTGCTGATGAAAATAGCGCAACAACTGCTGTATCTGCAGATGTTTTGAATGTAACACCAAAAACTGACTGGAAAAAAGTTGATGGTCTTGATGGTGTTTACTCAATGCAAACAACAGATGCCGCTCCTCAAACAGGCGATATTGATGTTTGTAATGCTATTACATTCAATGCTGACGTTCTTTATGTTGACGGTTCTTACAATGAAGCTGGCAGCAAAACAAAAGCTGACTTAATGGGTAAAACAATTGTAGTTAAGTTGGAAGCTTATGCTTGTCAATTGGAAGGTGCTTCATTGGAACAAGCTTTGATTGCTGTAGGTTTAAAAACTGCTTAGTCAGATTATAAAAAAAACACGCATTAGCGTGTTTTTTTATTCAATGCATTCTTAAACATTTTAGATTATAAGACGTGTATTCAAGTTAATAATTCGACGACAAAATTTTAAATTATATGTTTGCAATTGAATGTGATTTTGAATTAATGCCAATTGATTTAAAAGGTAAAAATCAACATCTTACATATATATTATATATTAGAACAACAAAATTTGTTTTGTTGTTCTTTATAATAATATATTTGCAATGCCAATTCTGGAAGATAAGAAAAAAACCGACTGATGTCGGTTTTTTATTCATGATTACCAAGTTAATGCTTTGTAAGCATCTGTTGCAGTAGCCAAACCAGTTTTTTGAATAGATTTAGCTGCAAGTGTAACAGTGACAGAAGCATTCATTTCTTTTGGTTGTTCGCTACCTTGTACCCAGTCAGGACTTGCTGTGATTTTTAATTCATCCAAGAAAGGATATGCTGTTGCACCAGTTTCTGCAACTTCACGAGAATATACGGTTGTGTTAGCATCTAATGTTAAACCTTCAACTTTTGTCCAACCTTCTTTCACTGCAAGTTCAGCACCAAATAATTCTGTAAATGTTGCACCAGTTGATGTTGCTGTTAATTTAACGAAAACGTAACTAGCAGCATTTGTACCAGTAGCATCATATGTAATAGCACCTAAAACAACATCACCATAAACAGCATTAGTGCTGCTTGATGTTACAACGTCATTTACTGTCAATTTAATTGTACCTGTTGTAATACTTGAACTTTTTGAAGTTGCAGTAGCAGTAAAGTAAGCGAAAGTGCCACCGAAAGCGAGCATAGCAACCATAACGATACCCATTATAATGATTGCAAATGTTGACTTTGTCATCTTTTTAGATTTCATTTTTGTCATTTTAATTTTCCCCTTTAAAATTTTTTGCTTTGGCTTTAAGCCAAAGTGAGTTTTTTAAATTGTTTGGCAATTTAAGTTTTGCCAACTTTTGCCTTTTGGCTGATGCCAAAAGTGTTCCCTAAATGCCAGATGTCGATCAAACGTGCAATGCACATTTGTTGCATACAAAGCAAAATGAAACTGTTTTTTCCGCACCTAGTGTGTACAATTTAAGTGCGAAAAGTTTGTATCACTACAAACAAATTTGCAAATTTACTTGTATGGGTTTTGCCCCAACAATACTGGTACGTCACCATACCAATTTTGCCTTTTGTTGCACCAATTCAACCTATATAAAACAAATTGATTGATACAAATTAATAAATTATTGCTAATTTATTATTAATTGACAGGTAAACTAATCGACATCATTTACTGTCAATTTCATGATATAACAAATAAAGGTTGATAGTCAAACAAAAAACGACATGTTTTGCCAAAAAAGCGATAGTTTTTGTTAAAAATGCCAAAAAACTGGCAAACTTATCTTTTTTAGATTGCTAATTTTATTTCAAGCATAAAAAAAGGCGCACTGCAAAAGTGAGCCTTTTTAAAAACTATTGATTTGTAAGCAATTTATAAATTGTGTAAGTCAATGTCAAAGATGAATTTGCTTTGCCAACAAAACCAAATTCAATATCTCCGTCAACATTCAATGCAATAGCAAACTGATAAGTTTGACCATTGATTGTTATTGAAAGGTTGATTTGATTTGCATTGTCTTTATCAAACTCAGCGGTGTAATTTGTGATTGCCTCGCCTGCCATATTTTCAACCGTGAAGCATGATGACAAGTTGGTTGATTGCATATCGCAATTGAATGTGAATGACAATGTTTCGTTATCAGTAAATTTAAGTGATGTAAGTTGCTTTTTATCTTCTCCACTGCCTTGGAATTGCTTAAATGCAACTTTTGTTTGGTCGTCATAAGCAAATGATTTGCCGTCAATGCCAGGGTTGACAACATCTGAACCTGTCAATGTGGTTGGATTGTTCAAGTTAAGTTTGATTATGTCATCAAACAACTTTTCTTCCACTGACAAAGAATATCCGTTTTTAAGCACCCTTACATTGAAAGTTCTGTTTGCAACCAATGCAAATGTTTGATTGATTTCATTGTCGGTTGCTGTTGCATCGCCTGATAATACAATTGTGTATTTGCTTGGCAAAATTGATGTGATTTTAAGTGTTGCAGTTGAATTTTCAAGATAATAATCACTTTCAAATTTTGTGTTGCCTGAAAGGGTTGCATCATTAACTTTGATTTTATCAATGTATTTTGCGCTAGCTTCTTCAACATTCACGGTTACATTATATTTTAATGTACTGCTTACGTAAATCTTAAGCAATTTTGAGCCGTCATTTGTTGAGCCTTGCAATGAGGATATCATTGAATTTGTGATTGTTAAAGTTGAACCAGTTATCCTATGCTCGCCTGTTGAGTCTGTGTAATAATAGTAAACCAATTCTTCATTCTTCAATGATTGTTTGCGCAACATTGTGAGTGTGTCATTAACACTTGACATTTTTTGCAATTTCAATTTGCCCGCAATGTAGCCTGCTGTTGCTCCGTTTGATTGATATGTGTAGTTATCAAGGTTGCGTGGCAAAAGCACCATTTCTGTGTCAATCAGCACTTTTTGGAACACAACTGTATATGTGCCTGCAATGCTTGAAACAAACACATCTTCGCTTAAACCTGAAAGGTTGTTGCCGTCAGTGATAACAATGAGTCCATTTGTTTGTTTAACATATTTGCTATCAATGTTGCCATAGTCCTTTTTAACACCAACATAGCGATATCCAACTGGTACGTTGCTGATTTGAATTGACACTGTGTAGCCCATAATGAATGAGCCTTGTTTGCCAACATCATTGCCGTTTATTTTTAAACTTGCAAATGTTGAAAGCAATGTATTATCAGTTGAATGGAACACTGCCCCATTTGAACTGTCGCCCGCAATCACAAGTGTGATTTGACCTTGTTTTCTATCCACAATTTCAACACGAATGTTGATTGCGCCAATTTCATAATCACTGTTTTTGATATAAATCTTGTTGAGACTATCCAAACGTGCACTATCATCATTGACATAGATGATTAAGTCATAAATTTCTTTTAATGTATAACTTATTGAAATTTCGTCATTAGTTACAACATTGCCTGTTTGTGGGTTATTTTGCAAGTTGTTTAAACTGCCATGATTTACCATCAAAAGCCAATCGGTTAAATAAGTTGATATTGTTGATTGGTCAATTTGTTCGCCCCTATATGTGAACACCAAATTTATTGGCAATTCAGCAGGAACAAAGTTTGCATAGATGGTCATATCTTCATAAGTTTTAACAGGAGATGTGATTGTTGAACCATTTTGATTTGTGAAATTAACGCCTGTGTAATACTTGCTATTAAATGTTGCTGTTATAGCATTTTCAAGTCCGTTATATGTATATATGAATGTTGTTTGACTGCCAATATGTTCGCTTTCTGCTGACAGAGTTACAGCATTGTAGTTATTGCCATTTGTAACAGTTAATGTACGTGTTGTGCAGTTTGTGTCGTTCACACCTGGCACAATTGCCAATGTGATTTTGTGCATTGCCGCCACCTCAAACGCAAAACTGAAATGACGTTGAGCTTTTGGCACAATGATACCACGGTCTGTTTCCACCATATTGAACAAATCATCGGTTGTAATGTTGTAAGTGTTCACAGGTAAATCTTTTAACAAGAAATTATATTCACAAGGGTACATTGTTTTGCTTGCAACAGATTTTGGTTGATATCCCCAACTGTTCAAGAAAGCATAAGGCTTATCATTGTACATATAGCAATACACCACACTATCATTTGCATCTAAAACTGTTGATGCAGGCAATTCTAATGTGTGTGTAGCTTTGTTAAGGTTCCATTCTGTTTCTTTCAAATATTCATCGAGTGTAACAGTTGTTGAACCTTGGTTAAATATGCTGTAATAAATGTCAAAATCAAGCAAGATTATATTGATATTAATATCGCCCAATTGTTGGCTTGCTTCTGCAGAGAAATTGCCAGTTGTATAGAAATATTTCCTAAGCCAGAAGCCACTTAAATTTAAATAATATGTTTGTTTTTCTTTTGCTGTTGTGCGGTTGATTAATTCGCCAGTAAGGTCATAAGACTGCAAAAGTGTTCCATTTGTTGTAAAGTCTTTTTCTGCCAAACCATAACCTGTATAGGCATAATAGAACAATTCAACTTTTTCGTCACGTTTTAAGTTTGTAACGGTGTATGGTTGCGCTGTTGTTCTCTTGCTGTATCCTTGACGGGTAATTTCCATCATACCTGCACTTTGATTTGTCATCGACATAACAGCGCTATAACCAATTCTGTCATAAACAATACCAATGTCGATTTTAGAACCTGTTTCGAGTTCAACATTTGTCAAAAGCAGATTGTTTAATTTTGTTTTTTCGCCAACATCTGTGTTTGTATCAAAAGTTATTAAATATGAATAACTTGTTTTTGCAACTTGTGAAATGGAATTAACCTTACATTCAAGTTTGTTTTGATATCTAAAACCAATCATTTGGTCGTAATATGCTGTTGATTGGTCTGTGGTTAATTCTGTAACTTTGCTTTGGTCATAAACCTCTACATTTACTGTGCAACCTCTGTAGATAACAATATTTGACAATGTTGCCAGGCTTGATAAATCAATTTCACTTAAATAGCCAAGGTCTATGCTTTTTGTTGAATCTAAAACATATATTTTAGTTTCGCCTGATGTGTAATCATATTTAAGCAAATATCTGCCTGTTGCAGAATCAAAACCAGAACCCACTGCGTTGTCTCTTACATTTACGTCTAGATAACCAACAAAATCTCTATATGTCTTGTTATTTATACTGTAAATCACATCAAAATCAAGCACATAAGATTCACGATAGAACACTGGGTATAAAGTTGGATTTTGAATATTGTTTTTATCTCCATCAACTTGCCACAATTGGTCAACCTTGTTTGATGTTGGGTCTTTTATTGTCAAGCCATTAAGCAAACTTGGGTGTTGTGAGCCAGTTGCTGAATTATATCTTGAAGTGATATATGCTAATGTTCCGTTTGCTCCATTATATTTCCATGCAATTTGGTCAAAATATTCTCTTTCAAACAACAAGTTACCCATTGCCTGATTGTTTGCCAAGAATATGTATCTTGTAGCATTTTCTCCGTAAACACGTCTCAAATAATATGTTTCGCTTAAAGTTGTGTCACCTATACCTGCTTGATAGCCTTGCGCCAAACTGTAAAGTGTTGATGCAAAGTAATCAGTTGCGTTTTGAACATAAGTTGGTGTGCACCAATAAGAATAATCAAAATAAGGTCCAATCAAGCCATCGTTTGTCATAACCATTGTTATGGTTGACTCGTCTGCTGTAATATAATCACATTCTGCCAATGTTTCACTTTCAAGCCCTATTATATTAACCTTATAGATATTGTCTGTTTCATATTTTGATATCGTCAAAATATATTTGCCATCACTATAACTGAAATCTGATGATGGTATATCAAGGTAATTCCATTTTACAGCTTGTTTATTTTCGCCTTTGCCAGCATTGTCACAAACAACTGGAATGCCAGATTTTGTAAGGTAACATACAATTGTTTTGCCAACACTTGCCCTATCGCCACGATTGATAATGTAGTCCGCATCATATTTTAACGGTGTTGTATAGTTTTGGAACTCATAAATAGGCTGCAAATTATCATCATATTTAACAGTTGAAGTTAATTCTATAGTCGCTGCTGACCACACAGGTGTCACTGTAAATGTTGTTGTTGCAAGGACATAGTCTCCTTGAGTCCAAACATCTAAAGCTCCTGAAAGTGTTGCCATTGCTGTTGGACCAGAATTTGTCAATGCTCGCAAGTCTGATATACTTGTAGTCTGCGATGCGTTTGAATATTGCCATTCACCATTATCGTAATATACATAATATGTTAGATAGCCATATCTGAACGAAATTTCATAACCAGTTATTTCATAACCATACTTAAACAAGCCATACAGCCCAGCATTATCATATAATATAGAATTTTTTGCTTGGTCAAATGTATAGAATGCTGTTCCAGCTGAATAAACAAAATCTGCTTTTGTTGCACCATTTATTGTAAATGATTGGCGTGAAGATAATTGTTTATCGCTAGTTATTACACCAGAAACATATTTCTTTTCTTCTTTTGTTCCTGAAACAGCTGGCTTATACGTCACTGAACTTTGTGCATTATAAACACTAATATTGTAATCGTTGGTCCAACTTGGGATTAATGGCATGATATAAGCATTAGCAGTTCCAGAAAGGGTTTCATTCTTTGTCTTTGGCTTTAATGTATATTCTGCAGTTCCAGATATGCGTGTAACATTTTTATAATAAGTATCAATGTTATTTATAGTTTTAATTTCTTCTTGGTAAGTAAATTCTAACCAAGAATTCTCATCATAATTAGCAGTATATCCAAACTGTGACTCTGTAACATTCAAAGCAATTTGCCATCTTGAAGTATATGTTCCGTCTAAGTTTTGCTTTGTTGATCCTTCCACAAATTTAAAATATGACTTCTTTAATGCGCCAACATCAACAAGCCAACCATTAAATGTTGAATGTTCAGTGATTGAATTATAATCTTTTTCACCAAGCATCGCTTTTAATGTTTCTTCATCTTGAGGTAAATCAACCCCTTCATAAGATATTACTTCTTTCCTTTTTGTCCCCTGAAGGATAACATCTCGGTAGCTAGCAGAATCAGATGTCCCACCCGATGGATTATATGATTTGCTTACATAATAGCCTGCCTCGGCCGCACTTACATACTGTTTAGACAATTCATCATAAAATGTAAACCAATGGCTTGTCCCACCTTTTATTGTGTACCCATACATTGCCAAATCGTATTCACATAATTTGTATTTAATTGTAATCTCGCCATTCATGTCTATCGTTTCTTTGTCTAAATCCGTTTTAATAGGCTTTTCAACATTATAGAGAAGCACATCTTCTTGTAATTGAGAACTTACTCCAGTGATTGACGATTGATCATAATCTATTTCATACCCATTTTTTTGATAATTCAATTTGAGTGTTACTGTTTTTTCCGTTCCATTGCTTAGTGATGGGAATGTAAATGTGCAACTGTCTTTATTATAATTAAACTTTTCTTCTCCACCATAAGTCATGTAAACTTTTTGTATGGCATTTCCGTCTGAATTTGTGATTTTTGAGCTGGCGCCATCAATTGTTTGCACCCAGTAAACATTGTTCATTGTTGAAGTTGTTAGATTCTCAGGGGCATTAAATTGTAAAGCATATTTTTTGAAAACATTTTCCTCTTCTTCCCAATTTTCTTTTTCAGTATAACGTATTGTAACTGTACCGTATGAGTATATTATTGTTGGAGTGGTATTGATAAATTTGCTAGCACTAATAGCCGAATTTACCACACTTATAGAAGTTCCAAACCAACGACCATAAAGGCTAAATTCATCTGTTGATAACCTGTGTGAATCGCTACTTGAGCCCAATTGGCTTTTTTGCTCAGAAGTCAAAGCTGGAATTTTAAAGGTGCAAAGAGTTACTGTGGTTTTTACCCCAGTGTTTGTCACATATTCCAAATTGTATCTGATAGTGTCAGTGTTAACAAAACTTCTTAATGTTGGCAATCCGTTATTGTAATTAAAAGGATCTGATGGAGCCAAATACCACCATGTTTTATTACTATTAAGGGTTTCATCAAGATCTTGCGTAATATCCCAACCCAAATCATCATGGTAAAACCAATACTGGTTTTGATTTTGTATATCTTCAGACCATTGTCCTGTTAATGTGATGGTATAATCCTTATTACCGTCTTGATTTGTATCTGAAAAATTAATGTTAATGCGTTTTGTGTATGTAGAACTCTCCTCTGTGGTTGTAGTACTTTCGTAAGTTCTTCTTTCCCAGACAGCGGTCATATAATAAGTAAAAGATGAAAATACTTTTTCAACTTCCGTCCCTAATGGCACATATTCATAATCTACTGAGGAATCTAAACAAAAAGGTCCATTTTTTAAGTTTACAGCCCCTCCATTTTCATCAGTTACTGTATAGCCTTTTAAAACCCAAACACTTCTGTCTGGTAAATATGTTGGATTGTCGTATTTGCTAGTATTATACGGAGTGAAAACATAACCTATCGTATCACCCCATTCCAAAGGTGCGCAAGTAGCTGTTCTGGTTATATTGTCTCCACCCCAATGTTCTGTACCCAAATCGTATATGTAAGTGTTAATATATGTTGGCGCAGCATACGCATAATCCAATTGTTGAACAGTTAGAGTGATAAGCAATGAAGCACAAAAAATTATAAAAGCAAATAAAGTTGCCCATTTTGTTTTTTTATTTTTCTCTTTAACAAAATCCATTTGCACCCCTACAATTAAACATAGTTTAACACAAACGACTTCTTTTTACAAATAATTACAAATATTTTTTGATAATAATTTGCAAAGTAATACGACCAGTAATTTGCATAAAAATCAAAAATTAATATTAGATTATAAAAATATCTTCAATAAAATATTACAAAACAACCTATAAAT
>JBNMLD010000020.1:0-15628 GCA_050874685.1 Candidatus Onthoplasma sp.
ATCTGTAGAGCCTAACAAATTTTCATTTAAAAGTGAAACATTAGTTCCTAGTGGTGAAACCTTCTATTTATTGCAACAAAATGGTGGATACTCAACAAAATTCAGTGAAGCTGTTACAGTTGTTAGGAAATCAAGAAATGGAGAAGGTGGTTCAATCACAATTCAATAATAAAGTGTCAATTCGCTTAAAAGGAAATGGAAGTTTTAAACTTCCTTTTCTTTTTTATTGTTTGTGGTGCTATCATTCACTTTCGGTTTTGTTTGCGAAAAAGTATTAATGTATTTGTGCTTGACAAATCTCATCTTCATGGTATAGTGATTTGAATTAATATTTTAAGGGCGCTTTTAGCACCAGATTATAAACAAGTTAATACATGTGCCCTAAAAGGAGATTTTATGGAACATAAAAACCAGGCTGATGAAACAAAGCAAGAAAGTTTACTTGCTAGGGTGGCTATGCGTATTAACAACAAAATGCGTGACTCAAAAATTTATAAAAAAATATTTTCACTTGTACTTGCTGGCGCAATTAGTATGTCATTTGTTGGTTGTGCAAACAACACAACAAAACCAAATCCAAATGCCCCATCTCATGGTGAAATTGTGCAACCAGTTGAAGAAAAAGAATATTCTCCTTTAATGCTCAAAGTTAAAGAATATCAATTATATAATGAAAGTGCAAATTATGTTTTGAACAGAAGAGACCCACACCCTTACGCATTTTTGTCACAACAAGGTTTTTATATTGACTCAATCAAAAATGGTGAATTGGAATGTAAAACCTCATCATTTGTTTATGATGACGAACCAAACAATCTTTATATGGTTGTTAGCGTTAAAACTGGTTATAAAGACCCAAGAAATAATACATATTTTTTGAAATATAAATTGTCTAACAGAGATATGGAAGATTATTTCTGGTTGCAACAAAATGACTTTACGGTAAGTTACTTCGTGAATGATATTATCTCTCAATTATATCAACCTGAAATATTGTCAGTATCAAGTGTTGCAACAGATTACAACTTTTATTATGACATTGGTAAGTCGTTATACAATGTTATGGGTGATGACGACTTTGAAAAATACTATTTTGAAAAAAGTCCAGGTTATAAAAATGAACATAGTACTGGGTGGGATAAAAAAGCAAAATTGGTTGATTTTGCATTTGCAGAAACAATCAGCGAATTTAAACCTTTTGAAATAGAAAAACATAATGGGTATGTTTTCTATTTGGGAACATATACTACAAATGGGCATGAAGGTGCTACTCAAAAATCTTATGTTGCACCAGTGGAATTTTCAACTTATGGAGACTCAATGATGAACAGTGTTAAAGTTGCAAGTGTAAACATAAGTAAAATCAGAAGTGCCACAACATTTAATGCTGAAACTGCGGACAATAATATGACTTGGAATTATATCTCAAGAAATTATGAAAGTGAGTTCAACATAAAAAACGAAAATACAAAACAATAAAATTATTATTGGTATTAAATTTTGTGTGGATTTATGTTGCAAACAAAAAATTAAGTATCAGTTAAAAATAAAAACCTAAAAATTTGATGTAAAATTTTAAAAAAGCGGTTGACAATCTGTGTCGATTGCGTTATACTAAACACAGTTTAATAAATTTCAAGCCAAAGACCACAAGTGTTTTTAAACATAATTGTTGCTTGCAACTGCTTGTGTAGGAGAGAAAAGTATGTCGATTGTATTGATTCCTTTTGTCTTGGCAAAAGGAATTTTTTAAATAAACTTCAAAAGGCATAAAGGAGGATAAAGTGTCAGCAAATCTTGAAGCAAAAAAGAATGCGGTAGAGGAAATCAAAAGTTTAATCAGCTCAAGCAAATCTATTGTATTGGTTGACTATCGTGGTATCACAGTTAGCAACGATACAGCATTGCGTAAATCTTTAAGAGAAAATAATGTAACTTACAAAGTTATCAAAAACACTCTCTTCAAAAAGGCTTGCGAACAACTTGGCATTGCTGGTTTTGACGAAGCTCTTAATGGCACAACTGCTTTTGCTTTTGGTATGGACGATGAAACAGTCGCTCCTCGCTTAATCAAAAATGCGATGAAAGACTACACAACTCTTTCAATCAAAGCTGGTTACTGTGATGGTAAAGTGCTTGATGAAAGTGCTGTTAAAGTTTTGGCTTCTATCCCAGGCAAAGAACAACTTCTTGCACAGTTGGTATATGTCCTCAATGCACCAGTGTCTGGCTTGGCACGTGCATTACAAGCGGTCGCAGAAAAAGAATAAGCTCTATTCAAGTTTATTGTTATAAAATCGCTTTGTGAAAATTCACATTTAGCCACAATATTTGGTTTGTGCTCTGCCAAATATTTGTAAGTTTGATTTTGTCAAACATCTAGGCACACAATCAAAAAGGAGAAAATTATGGATAAACAAAAATTCATTGAAGAAATTAAAGCTATGACAGTCGTTGAACTTAACGAATTGGTTAAAGCTATTGAAGAAGAATTTGGCGTTAGTGCAGCTGCAGCAGTTGTTGCAGGTCCAGCTGCAGCCGAAGCTGCTCCAGCAGCAGAAGAAAAAACTGAATTTAACGTTGTGCTTAAAGAAGTTGGCGCAAACAAAATTGCAGTTATTAAAGCAGTACGTGAAGCTACAGGTCTTGGCTTGATGGAAGCTAAAGCTATGGTAGAAGGCGCTCCTGCTACAATTAAGGAAAACGTTCCTACTGCTGATGCTAAAGCTCTTGAAAAAGCTTTGACAGACGCTGGTGCTGTTGTTGAACTTAAATAATCTTTTATGCCAAATAAAAATACGCTCGCAAGAGTGTATTTTTTTTATTGTGATTAACAACAAACCGGATTTATGAGCGATAGCGAAGTAATTCGGTTTATTATTATAAAAACAAACAATATTTTTGATTTGTAACGAAAATAAATTGAGTTATTTAAAATTTTGTTAAATCAAGCGGATGGTCGGTATAGTTCAACAACCAAATGAATTTTTGAAAAAAATTGATTTTTTTTGAACTTAAATAATCTTTTATGCTAAATGAAAAGAGTGACCAAAAGGTTGCTCTTTTTTGTTTTATGTGGTATCGTATTAAAAATTGTTGATTAGAAAAATTTGTATTGATTTTTTAGTCGGCTGTGCAATTAGTAGATTTATTACAAATTTAAGTTTAAAAAATTCGATAAACATTTGGTTTAACACCATTAAGAGGGTGAAATATGAATAATAAATTTGCTGAAAGACTTAAAGAGTTAAGAGAAGAAATGAACCTGTCTCAAAATGAACTTGCGGAGCAAACTGGTTTTAGTGCTGCATGTATAAACAGATGGGAAAAGAGTATCCGTGTGCCAAATGTTGAGAGTTTATTTACTTTGTGCATCTTCTTTAAAGTGTCTGCTGACTATCTAATCGGATTGGAAAATTGATGAAAAACAAAAAGAATTTTAAAGAGTGGTTGCTGGATATATTTTATCCAAGGCATATAAAGTGTATCTTTTGCGGTGGAGAATTGAATGAAAATGCCGATAAAGACACGTGTGAAAACTGTGCCGACAAATTGCCGTTTATTTATTCTGCCTGTCCAAAATGTGGCAATGTTATGAATAATGGAGAAACGGGTGTTTGTTTTGAATGTAAAACAAAAAACTATGAATTTGAACAGGCCGTTGCTGTTTTTGAATATTCTGACAAGGTTGCAAATGCTGTCCATGATTTCAAATATAATGGTAACAAGCCTAATTACGAACCGATTGGCGAATACATGTGTGAAACATTGGCAAGTTGGGGAATTGAACCTGACTTGATAACTTATGTGCCGATGACAAAGGCAAAGCAAAAGCAACGTGGTTTTAATCAAGCAGAACTTTTGGCAAAATATATTGCAACACATTTTGCAATCCCTGTGGCAGGTGTTGTGGAAAAGGTCAAAGAAAATTTAAATCAAGCCAGTTTGGATTATCATGACAGACAAGAAAATGTTAAAGGCTGTTTTGAAGTAAAGAAAGAATATAAGAACTTATTGCATGATATAACTGTTTTATTGATTGATGATATTTTTACAACCGGTGCAACAACAAATGAGGTAAGCAAAATCTTGAAAACTGCGGGCGCTTCAAAAATTTATGTGCTAACTTTTGCGCACACAAATAGTGATAAAAAATATTAATTAAATGCTGGTTAAATTAATTTCTTTTTTTAATTTTAATGTATTAAAATTTGATTTGATAAATTGCAAATAAAAAAAGTGGTAATAAATCTGCCACTTTTTTGTTTAATAAATATTTAAATGCTTTTAAAATACTATATTTAAGTAAGCTATTAATTTTTTAATAAAATTTAAAAAACTAAAAAAATTTAATTAAAATATCATTTTTTTAATGAATTTTTAGATTTTTAAAATGTTTTTTATTAATATTTTATTTGATTTTTTACATATCTTGAAATTCTTCAATTATAAAATCTTTCAAAAGTGTAAATCTTTTTGCAGTGTAATTGTTGTGAATCATTCTTGCCAAAATTTGTTTGCTGCCAACAAGAACAACAGTTTTCTTTGCACGTGTGATTGCAGTGTAAAGCAAGTTCCTTGTGACAATGATAGGTGCACCAGGCACAAGCGGAATAACGACACAATCAAATTCACTGCCTTGGCTTTTGTGAATTGTGATGGCATACGCAAGTGTGATTTGATAAAGGTCAGTTTGGGCATATCTGCAAATTTTTCCGTCATCAAACCTGATTGTAACTTCTCTTGTTTCTGGGTCTATCCTTGAAATGTAGCCAATGTCGCCATTAAACACGCCTGTCCCTTGTTGAGTTGTTCCATTATCTTCGTATTTAACATATTCCATCTCATAGTTGTTTTGTATTTGCATAACTTTGTCATTCACATGGTATTTTGTGAAATCTGTTGAAAGTTCAACACCAGAGAAATATGGATTGATAGTCATTTGCAAACGTTTGTTTAAATTGTCTATGCCACAAGGGCCTGCTTTCATAGGGGCAAGCACTTGAATTTTTTCAGGCTTATATCCAAAATAGTTTGGCAATCTAGTTGTAACCAAATCAACAATTGTTTCGCTATTTTTTACCAAATCATTGCCTGCTTCATAAAAGAAATCTTTACTTGAATTATCAATGACTGGCATTTTGCCGGAATTGATAAGGTGTGCATTTGTAATAATCAAACTGTCATTGCCTTGGCGGTAGATGTTGATGAGTTGGGTTGTGTGGATTTTTTTGCTTTCAATCAAGTCTCGTAAGACATTGCCAGCACCAACACTTGGTAGTTGGTCTTTATCTCCAACCAAAATTAATCTTGCAGTAGATTTAAGCGCTTTTGTTAAATGATAAAGCAAAGTTACATCAACCATGCTGACTTCATCAATAATAACAATGTCTGCGTCAAGTGGATTGTTTTCATTTCTGTGGAAAAATCCTTCGCCGTCTGCTGGGTTCATTTCAAGTGCACGATGAATTGTTTTGGCTTCCATACCGCTGGTTTCGGTTAGCCTTTTTGAAGCCCTTCCAGTTGGTGCGCAAAGCAAAACTTTGTTGCCTTGTTGTTTAAACATTTCAAGGATACAACGCACGATTGTTGTTTTACCAGTACCAGGGCCACCTGTGATAATGCTTACACCTTTGTTTAAACTTGCCAGCACTGCATCAGTTTGTTCGCCGTTAAGTTGTATGTTGTGAATGCGTTGATAAAGGTTGATGTTATCAATAAAATTAAACCTTTCGTCAAACTGGTTCATTGACAATTTGCAAAGTTTGCGTGCAATGTATTTTTCTTGATAATAATATTTTGTAAGCACAGTCACATCTTCGCTGTGATAATTGAAGTTTTTCACCATGCCTTCAATTTGAAGATAGTCAATACACTTTTCAATCAAACCTGTTTCAGCATCTGAAAAAGATAAAATTTCCATGCAGTTTTGCACCAACACAGATTTTGGCAAATAGGTGTGTCCTTCACGTTCGCTTGCTGTTTTTAAAGTGTAAATCAAACCTGCTTTTATGCGGTTTTCGCCATATAAGTCGATGCCAAGTTTGATTGCAATTTTATCTGCGGTGGTAAAGCCAATGCCTTCAACATCTTCAACCAATTGATAAGGGTTAGACTTAACCAGTTCAATGGTCTTTTCTTTGTAGATGTTATAGATTTTTATTGCCATGTTGGTTGAAATTTGATTGGTTTGCAAAAACATGATAACGTTTTGCATTTCTTTCATGTCGTTATAGGCATTAGAAATTTCAATTGCCTTTTGTTTTGATATGCCTTTAACTTTGCTTAATTTTACAGGATTAAATTCCATAACTGCCAAAGTGTCCAAGCCAAATTCTTCAACAATGCGTTTAGCGGTAACAGGTCCAACACCATAAATCAAACCACTTGCCAAATATTTTTCAATTGCGGGCAAGGTCGTTGGTTCAACAACTTTGCCATCTGTTACTTGAAATTGCTCGCCAAACTTTTTATTTACAACAAAGTTGCCTTCCAACTCCAATGTTTGACCTTCATAAACTTCTGGCAATGAGCCAACAACTGTAAGCCTTTTGTTGTTGTATGAAAGATTAATAACGGAGTATCCGTTTTCAATATTCCTAAACACAGTATTTTCAACATTGCCAACAATTTTCATGATTATATATTACTAAATTGCATAAAATTTTACAAGCAATAAAATTTGTTTTACTTTAAAATTGTTAAAGAATGAATTTTTGTTTGATATGTTATTTGTGTTAAAAATTTGTTTTTTGCTAAAAAACAAACCTGTTGGATAAAACAAAACTTTTGATTGACAAAACAACAATGGAGTGATAAAATCTTGCTTGTATAATAAAAAATTTAAAAAGGAAAGACGTATGAAAAAGTTTTTTAAAGAGTTTAAAGAGTTTATTTCAAAGGGCAATGTGTTTGATATGGCTGTAGGCTTAATCATTGCAACCGCATTCAACAAAATTGTTTCAAGCATGGTTAATGATATACTTATGCCACTTATCACTTGGGCAACAGGTGCTGCAAGTTTGGCAGATTTAAGCATTCCTTTGCGTTGGGAAATGGTTGACGGCGTAAAAGTTGTTACTTTGAGTTGGGCTTATGGCAATTTCTTGCAAACTGTTATTGATTTCTTTATCATTGCAATGAGTGTGTTCCTTATGGTTAAAGTTGTTAATGCTTCTCGCAAAAAACTTAAAGAAATGGAAGATGTGATTGTTGAACAATCAAAGAAAGAAGTTCGTGCAGAACGTAAAGCACTCAAAATCAAAGCAAAACAAGAAAATCGTCCATTTAAAGAAGTGCTAAAAGAGCACGAAGAACAAAAAGCAAAAGAACAAGCAGAACTTAAAGCAAAATTGGAAGCAGAAAAGGCTGAAAAAGAAGCAGAAGAAAAACGCAACAATCCTTCAGAACAAGATTTGCTTAAAGAAATCCGTGATTTGTTGAAACAACAAGCACAACAAACAAAATAGTTTTATTGATTGCTTATGCCAGCAGTTGTTTAATCAGTTGTTTAAAAGAGTTTGGGTTAGCCAAACTTTTTTGTTGCTAAAGAACCGCAATGTGGTTGCTGTGGAAAATGAATGACCTCCAATTTGCATTAAAATTTGCAACCTTTATTTGTAAATTCTTGCTTAAAAACGCATATCAAACACAAAATATCATGTGGCGGGTTGAGTGTGTAATTGGCTCTTGATTGCATTTGAAGTGTACAATTTTAATTGTAAAAACATTGTTTTAGTGGTGATTTTATTTTAAACCTTACAGTAAATCCAATGATTTTTTTTGAAATTTTGCAAAAATTCCACATTTTTTATCATTTTTTGTTGATATTGTGCCTTAAAATAAAAAATTTTAAAAGTGGGTATTGACAAAATGTGGATTTGCGGTATAATAACACCGAAAATTTATTTCAAGGTGGGAATATGAAGAAATTTTTAGTATTTTTGATTTCAATTGTAACAGTTGTAAGTTTCGGTTTGGTAACTTATTACTTTTTGCGTAATGACGAAGTTATCAACTTCAAAACAACTGAAGTTTATTGCAATGTTGGAGACATCGTAACAGTTGCTGATTTGGGTAAAACTGTTAAGAAAGAATCTAACAAAACAACTTATAATTATAACGCAGGGGACGAAACAGTTGTTTCAGCAATCAAATTTGACACTCAAAAAGGCTATTATGTAGCAAGTAAGGGTGGCAATTATGAAGTGTTGATTTCAACTTCAAACAAAAAATTCCCTCAATTCAAATTCACAGTTCACATTGGCGATGGTAGCGAAACAAATCCATACTTTGTTGACAATGAACAAACTTTAAGCAAAATCGGCAACAGCTATGCGCTTTCAGCAAACTATGTGCTTAAATCAGACATCTTGCTTTCAAATGATTTTGCACCTATCGGTTTTGATTCTGCTTCAAATGCTTGGACTGGTTTTAGTGGTTCATTTGACGGTAACAATCATACAATCGTTGGTTCAAATTATGCTTTCACAACAGAAAATGCAGGTTTGTTCTATTCACTTAATGGTGCAAATGTTAAAAATTTAACTGTTAAGAGCTTTAAAATTAATGGTGCTTATTCAAATGCTGGTGTGCTTGCAGGTAATGCAAACAATGCAGTTGTAAGCAATGTTCAAATCAATGATTCTTCAATCGTTAATACAAAAGCAGAAGGTGTAACTGGTGGTTTGATTGGTACTGTTGTTGGCAGTTCATCATCAATCACAACTTCAGCTGTTAATGACATCGTTTTGAGTGCAAGTGCAGACGAAACATCTGTTCCAGCAACAATGGGCGGTTTTGTTGGTAAACTTAATCAAGGTTTGATTCGTGCTTGTTTGGCAACTGGTTCTATCACTGTTGACGAAACATCAAGTAAAGCGGCTGGTTTTGCTGGCGAAATGATTGTTTCAACAAGTTATGGTTCAATTCAACAATCTTATGCTGTTGTTGACAGCGAATTTGCAAACTTTGCTGGCTTTGTTCACACAATCTCAACAACTGGCGATGTTACAAATGCAAATTATTTGAAATTCCTTATTGGTAACTATTCAGTTAATGGAACCAATGATAGTGTTAAAGTTAAACCAGAAATTATCAAAACTTTGTTTGACGAAGTTAAAGGTATCTATGGTGTTAAAGGTTATACAGAATTAGAAGACATGTTGGCTGATAGTAACTATGTTTACTACACAGTTAATGGTCAAAAAGAATATTGGGATAGCTTCATCTGGAAACTTGTTGCTGGCAACTTGCCAAAATTGTATTCAACAAATTTGACACCTTCAACAGTTAGCAGTGAATATTTCCTTGTTAATAATGAAAGAGAATATGTTTACAATACTGCTGCATTTATGACATTTATTAATGAATGCCTTGCAACAGATGGTAAAATCAAAAACAAAAATTACGTTTTGTTTGCAGATATTGATTTAGGCGAAATTGATTGGAAATCTATTGATGTTGAAAACTCAATCATTGATGGTAACGGTCACAAAATTTCAAATCTTAACTTGAAAAATGTTAAAGACGGCAATTTGTCATTCTTTGGCACAGTTGACAATAGTTCAATTAAAAATATTGTATTTGAGAATGTAACAATTTCTGCAGATGCAACAAATGGCGCAGTTTTGGCAAATGTTGTTAAAGCTAGCGACACAACAGTTGGTGTAAGCAATGTTGAAAATATTACAATTAACTTTGCAAGCGAAGTTTCAAACAGATTCACAAACTTGGCAACAATTGCAAATCAACTTAATGACGGCTCAATGATTAAAAAATGTGAAATCAAAAACTTCACAATAAATGCTGACGCAACAAGCACAAATGTTGCAGGTGTTGTTAATACAATTGCAAGAAATTCTCGTGTAGAAAATGCAAATGTAAATGCAACTCTTAAAGCACAATCAAGTGTGGCAGGTGTTGCAAATTCAAACAGAGGTTCTGTTTTGAATACAACATCAAATATTGTTATTAACCATACTGAAGAAACAGCAAGTTCAAATATTGCAGGTTTGGTTGTGGCAAATGACGGCGAAATCGCAAAAGCAAATGTAACATTAAAAATCAATATTCAAAAATCTGTTGACGGAACAAAGGTTGCAGGTGTTGCAGTTGCAAATAGTGGAAATATCTCAAGTGTAAGTTTGACAGGCGAAGGTATTTTAACAGGCGATAATAGTTCAAATGTATTGTATGTTGCAGGCTTCGTGTGCGACAACAATGGCAGATTGACAACTTCAAAATGTGCAGTTAACACAATTGGTAATTTCAATGCTGACAAACATCACTATGTTGCAGGTATGACAATCAATAACTCTGGCACAGAATCTGTTATCAGTCAATGTATTGTAACTTCAAATATTGAAGGTAACACAGTTGCTGGTGCAGTTGTTGTGATGAACAATGCTGCTGCAAAAATTGACCAAATCGTGGTTGGTGCTTATAACTTAACAGATAAAACAGCAAGCAAAAATCTTATCAAAGGCGATAGATTTGTTGCTGGTGTTGTTATGGATTTGCGCAATGGTAGTGTTGCAAACGTTCAAGCAGCAAGCCAAATATATGGTGTAAATAACAGCACAGTATCATCATTGATTGTATTAATCTTCCCAAACGGTGCAAGTTTCAAAAATGCAACAATCAACAGTGCATTAAATGGTTATGGTAATTTCTACAGCGAATGTTGGCAAGATTTCCGTAACGCTAGCGATGCTGTAAAGAATGAATTGAATTATCACACAACTGGTAATTCTGACCGTAGTTTCGATATTTTGGATTATGATGCTTCAGCTGGTAGTTTGCAATCAGTTATTATCAATGAAACAACTGCAAGACAATATAACAAAACATATCAAACAGCAACATTTATTTCAGAAGGTGTGTTCTTTGGTGCATATCAATGGCCATCTTATGAAAATACAGATAGAAGCAGTTTCTTTGCAATAGTTTCAGACGGAGAATTTAAAACTGTTTCAACATACAAAAATGCAATTGTAATGTCAACAAAAAAAGGTGTGTTCAACTTGGGTAATGCAACTTTCACTAAAGAAACAACATTCAATTTTGACAATGTTTGGTCTGAAGTTCCAGGCAATGGTATCGAATTGCAATTTGTTCAAAATATTTAGTTAAAAAAAGAAGGCAAATTAAGCCTTCTTTTTTGTTGTTTGTTCTGTGGAAAATCTAAATAAAAAATCCGCTTAAACAGCGGACTTTTTTAATTATTGGTTTGCTTTTTCTTTTTCATAAGCAGCCAACACAGCAGAACTGATTTGCTCACGAGTTTCAGTGTTTGCAGGGTGTACGATATCCCTGTATTCACCGCTTGGAGCTTGCTTTGATGGCATAGCTATGAAACAACCATTTGAGCCTTCAATAATCTTGACATCGTGCACAACAAATGCATCGTCAATTGTGAATGAGGCAACGGCCTTCAACTTGCTATCATCTTTGCTAACCATACGAATTCTAATGTCTGTGATCTTCAAGCCTGTTCACCTTCCCCTTTTTAGATTAACTTGAATACTTGTAGTGTGAACTATCAAATATATCCGTCAATAATATTTTACCATAAAAGGCAAAAAAATCAAACAAATTAATATTGCTATAATGAAAAAATATTTCGTGTTAAATTTGCAAATTTATACAAATTTTCATATATAAATTTATGAATAATTTTGTGGTTGAAAATAAAAAAGTGTTACTGCTGGGTGTTGGTGGAATAAGCATGAATCAATTGGCGCAGGCATATTTAAAACTTGGCTATGAAGTGTTTGGTTATGATGCTCACAAATCGGCTGTTACTGACAAGTTGAAATCAATAGGTGTTAAAATTGCTCATAAATTTATTAATCACTTTTTAGACGTGGATTTTTGCGTTGCAACTGGAGCTATAAAAAATGATAATCCGTATGTTATTGAACTTAAAAAATTGAAAATTCCAATAATGGATAGGTCGGTTGCTTTGGGCAAACTTTTAACAAATTTCAAATGTGTTATTGCGGTCGCTGGCACGCATGGCAAAAGTACAACAAGCGCTTTGATATATGAGATTTTAAAGAGTGCTGGTAAAAAAGTATCATGTCATATTGGTGCTGAAGTGGAGTCGCCAAGGTTTGAACTTGGAGATGATTATATTGTTGTTGAAGCATGTGAATATAATAAAAGTTTTTTAAATATTTATCCAGATATGGCTGTTGTTACAAATGTTGAACCAGAGCATTTAGATTGTTATACTAATTTCAAAAATTTGCAAAATGCTTTTTCAACATTTTTAAAACGTGCAAAAAAGAGATTTGTTTTTGATGAACAATCTACAATTTTTTTAAAAAAATATAAAAATATTAATTTTATCACAAAAAAATCACATAAATCAGCATTAAAAGGCGAATATAATCAAAAAAATATATCAATTGCGGAATGTGTTTGTTTAAATTTGGGGATAAGTCAAAATATAATTGATGCTGTTATTGAAAGTTTTTCAGGCTTGCCAAGAAGATATGAATATATTGGTCAATGCGGGAAAACAAAAGTATATATTGATTATGCACATCACCCAACTGAAGTGAAATCTTTTATCTCGGCATTCAATGAAGAATATAAAAATTCGCTTGTGATTTTTCAACCACATACATATTCAAGGACTAAAATGTTTTTTGAAGAGTTTGTTGAACTTCTATCATCCCAAAAAAATATATGCGTTTTTAAAGAGTATCCGGCGAGAGAAAAGAAAACTGCTGGAGTAGATGCAAAAACATTGTTTGAAGCAGTAAAGTGTAAAAACAAAAATTGCAAATATTTATCATCGGTTCAACCGCTAAAAAAATTGGCTTTAAATTATGATGCTATTGCTTTCGTTGGTGCGGGTGATATTGAAAAATTTGCAAAACAATTTGTGAGATAATTGTTTTGCATTTAAACAAAGAGTAGATTTTTAAGATTTGGTTATTGCACTGTTGAGTCCTTGCTAATTTACTTTAATATAAGATATTTCAAAAAAACGGTTGACAAATGGCTTTTTTCAATGTATAATCTTGTTGCTAGAAAATTAAGCAATGTTGCAAACAAATCGGCTGATTTGTGCAATAATTCTTGAAAGGAGATTGTATGCAAAAAGATATTCAACCAAAATATGAAGAAGTTACTTTTGTATGTGCATGTGGTGCTGAATTTAAAGGTAAAAGTTCAAAACCTGGTGTTAAAGCTGGAGATGTTATCAAACTTGAAGTTTGTGATAAATGTCATCCTTTCTTCACTGGTCAACAAAAACTTGTTGATACAGAAGGTCGTGTAGATAAATTCAACAAAAAACACAATTTAAAATAGCGTTGCTATCGTGCTTCTTTTTTGCGTATGCTAAATAGAGGCACGTTTTTTTATTGGAATTTATAAGGCAAAAACTTTAACATTTTTAGTGCAAAAAATTGTGAAATTGGAGACAATATGAGATTATTCGAATTGCGTAAACAATTAAAAGAAGAATTTTCATCAATGGACATAGATTCCATTGATGCTGATTTTATCATAAGTGAAGTATTAAATCAGCCTATAACCATGCTTCCATTGATTGAAACAATTGATGATAAAGATGTTCAAAAGGTGCAAAAATACGCTGAAAAAAGAAAACAGCATATTCCAGTAAACAAGATTTTTAAGCACACAAATTTTTATGGACTAGATTTTAAAGTGAATAAGTTTGTTTTAGCACCAAGGCAAGATAGTGAGTTGCTTGTTGATACGGCGTTAAAGTATATTAAAGAAAATCAATTTAGAACGGCTTTGGACTTGTGTACCGGTAGTGGTTGTTTGGCAATTGCGATAAAGAAAAATATAGATATTGATATCACTGCTTCGGATATTTCGCAACAGGCATTAAATGTTGCAAAATTCAATGCTGATAAAAATCATGTAAAGGTTAATTTTGTGTTATCAAATATGTTTGAAAATATTCAAGATAAATTTGATATAGTTATCACAAATCCACCATACATTGCAACTGATGATATTGATGACCTTGATGAAGAAGTTAAAAACAATGACCCAATATTGGCATTGGACGGTGGTGAACTTGGCTTGGATTACTATAATATCATACATGATAATTTAAGGAAACATCTTAATGATAATGGAATTATTATTATGGAAATCGGCGAAGACCAAAGAATTATGATTGAAAGTTTGTTTAATGATTTTGAGTTGATTGAAGTTGCTAAAGACTATAACGATGTTGAACGTGTTTTGGTATTTAAAAAATAAATAAAAAATATTTTAAATTAATTGTAAAAATAAAAAAATAAATAAATTTTTAAAATAAAATTAAATATTTATTAAAAAAATATTGTATTTTTAACATTTTTAATTAATTTTTTAAAAAATAAAAGGAGAAATAATTTTATGATGCTTGATAAATTAAAAATAACAAAGCAGAAATTTGATGTTCTTACTCAAGAGATTTCCGACCCTGCTGTGATTGCTGATACAAAAACTTGGCAAGCAAAAGTTAAAGAACATGCGTCTTTGCAATCTTTAATGGAAGAGTATGATTTGAACTGTAAATTGAATAAAGAATATGATGATGCGACAGCTCAACTTGAAATTGAAACAGATCCAGAAATGAAAGAAATGTTGAAAGAAGAAAGTCTGTCTTTGAAAGACCAAATAGCGGAAAGTGTTGAAAGATTAAAAGTGCTGTTGTTGCCTAAAGATGAAAACGATACCAAAAATGTTATTTTGGAAATTCGTGGCGGTGCCGGTGGCGAAGAAAGTGCGCTTTTTGCACACAGTTTGCTACGTATGTATCAAATGTATTGTGATAGTCATCGCTTTAAAATGGAAATTTTAAATATTGAAGAAACAGAATTAGGTGGAGTGAAAGAAGTTCAGGCACTTATCAAAGGTAAAAATGCTTATGCTAAATTTAAATTTGAATCTGGTGTTCACCGTGTGCAACGTGTGCCTGAAACAGAAAGTCAAGGCCGTGTTCACACTTCTACTGCAACAGTGGCTATTTTGCCTGAAATGGAAGATGCTGATGTCCATATAGATGATAAAGATATCCGTATTGATATATTTAGAAGTAGTGGTGCGGGTGGGCAAAAAGTAAACAAAACAGATAGTGCAATAAGAATTACACATTTCCCAACTGGTATAGTTGTCAGTTGTCAGGACGAAAGAAGTCAAACTCAAAATAAAGAAAAAGCTTTTGCAATGTTGCGTTCAAAAATATATGATTACTATCAACAACAAAAAGAAGCAGAATATAAACAAAATCGTAAAGCACAAGTTGGAACTGGTGATCGAAGCGAACGTATTAGGACATATAATTTCCCACAAGGTCGTGTAACTGATCATCGTATAGGATTGAGTTTGTATAATATTGATGCGTTTATGAACGGCGACATTGATGAAATGATTGAAGCTTTGACATTGGCTAACCAACAAGCAAAGTTAAATGCTCAAGCTGAAGAATAAAATTTTACTATCAAAGCAAGGTTTGGTGCCTTGCTTTTTTCATTTTTTAACAATGCTCTTGTTGCTTTGTTTTTTAAGATTCTTAAAAAAGTTGAAATAAAATTTTAAGTCTAAAGATTGGTTGCTCGGTAAATCAAAAAATAAAAATTAAAAAATA
>JBNMLD010000021.1:0-15341 GCA_050874685.1 Candidatus Onthoplasma sp.
AAATTAAATAAAATTTTGTTCTAAAGATTTTTTTCTTTTTTTATACGGTTATTATTGATTCAAAAAAATTAATTAGATTGGCTTTGTGATGTTAATGATGAAATAATCCAATTTATTTCGACATTGCTCAAAATTTAGTTTATCGTTAATCACAATAAAAAAGGTAGGTCAATTAATGCCTACCAATTTTTTTAATATTTAAGCAATCTACTGCGAATGTCATTAACCAAAGTTTTAACATGCGGATTAACTTTTATTTGATTGCTGATTTTGTCTCTTGCATGCATGATTGTTGTATGGTCTCTACCTCCAAACAATTCACCAATCGCTGTAAGAGGAATGTTTAGCATATCGTTAATCAAATAAATGCAGAGTTGTCTAGGTTCAACAATTTCTTTATTTTTCTTTTTGCCAATCAAATCTTCTTTGCTTATCTTGAAAAAGTCACAACATGTATTCATGATTTTTTCAGCATTCAAATTTGTTTTTTCTTCTTCAACATAATCTTTGAGTGCTTCTTTGGCATCTTCCATGCTGGCATGAGTTTTGCCAAGCAATCCACTGTAGAAAACAACTTTGCTTAATATGCCTTCCATTTCACGAATATTTGTTCCTGTTTTCAAGGCTATAAAATCTACAACATCTTCATCAACAAGGTAACCTTCTTGACTGCATTTCTTTTTTATGATTGCAACTTTAGTTTCATAGTCTGGTTCTTGAATATCTTGAATAAGACCAGAACTGAATCGGCTACGCAATCTTTCTTCCAAAGCGGTCATCTCTTTTGGAGAGCGGTCGGAAGCAATAATAATTTGTTTATTGTTTTGGTACAAATCATTAAATGTGTGGAAGAATTCTTCTTGAATCCCCATTTTGTTACTGATGAATTGAATATCGTCAATCATCAAAACATCAACGTTACGATACTTTTCTCTAAAATCGTTATTTGAATTGTCTTTACCTTTACGAATTGAATCAACATAATCGTTGGTGAATTTTTCACAAGTTACATACAAAACGTTTAAATCTGGTCTGTGAGCATTTAAGTAATTACCAACTGCATGCAACAAGTGAGTTTTTCCAAGACCAACACCACCATAAATAAACAAAGGATTAAATTTTTGACTTGGGTGTTCAGCCACATTTTGCATAGCTGCACACACAACCTGATTTGATTTGCCAACAACAAAATTATCAAATGTGTATTTAGGATTGAACTTTGATTTTAAATTTGTCACATCTGACATAATTTTTTCAAGTTCTTGGTCTTGCTTCCTGATATTTTCTTCATATTCTTGCTTTTCAGTGACTCTAACATAAGTGTAAGAGTTAAATTCTTCCCTAACACATTTTGTAATCTTTTCAAAGATACCTGGTTGGTTCACTTGATTTTTAGCTGTTACACTGGGTGCCATTAAAATAAGTTCATCATTTGCATATTGGATTGGTGTGAGTGTGTTTATCCACAAGTCAAAAGTGACAGCTGTTACTTCCGCTTCCAATCTATTTAAAACTTTTTTCCATTGGTCTAGCAAAAACATAATTCACTCCTATGCTTACATTATACTATATATAAGAGTAAAAGTCAATTGGCATTTTCAAATGATTTTATATTGTTTTGGCTATTCTTCTTTCAGTTATCTATGATATCAAATATTAATATAAATAAGTTATTGAATATTTGAGTTTGCGCAAACTTAAAATATGAAAAACTTGTATTTATATATTACTATTGCAAAATTTAATTTTGAATTATGTTCCCACAAACTTGTATATATATTAACCATATAATGATAAACGAAACGTGAGCAAACTATATAATCTTAATTACTCCTTAAAATATAAGATGCGCAAACTTTAATCAAGTTAACAAATATTTACAGATTTAATGGTTGCAAACTTATATATAAATTATGTTTGCGCAAACTTAAAAGAAATTAAACTTATTTATATGTTCGCTCGCGCGTACGCGTATATAATATGTAGATAACTTTATTTTAAGTTCGCACGTATCATATAATAAATTAACTTGTATATTAAATAAAATTCTTAGATATAAACTTAAATATATAAGTATATAGGCGAGAGCGAGTCGCAAATTGCTAATATTTTAAAAAATAGCTTAAAATGTAAATTAATGTGCCCGCAAAAAATAAATATTTGTAAACTTTAATTAAGTTTGCGCACGTTATGCAAGTGCGATATTTATATTAAAGTTTAACTTAAAATATGTTTGCACGCATGCACGTATATAATATGTAGTTAAACTTAAAAGAAAAGAGCAAAATTTGAGCAAAAAATGCCTAAAAATAGGGCGAAAATAGGGTTGTCCACACCGATTTTTAGGTTGTACACATCGTTTTTCACATAGTTGTGCACACAAATTGTGGATAAAAATTGTGGAATATTTTGAATTATTTTGTCGAAACACACAAAATGTAGTGGTAAGCAAAAGTTATCCACATTTGCACATCTCCTAATAAAAAAATCACTACCAAAAAAACTTAAAAATTTTTATAAAAATCAGCGTCTGTACGTGTGTGCGTAATACGCTTAAAACTAGGCAAATATTAAGCAAATAAAGCCAAAAATTTTCGACAAATTGTGACGTTTTTGATTGACATATTGCCTGTGACCTGCTAATATAATGACAATGAAAATTATGGCTTGAAACTTGCAACAAATTTGGGCTTTTAGGGGTTATATCTTTAGATATAAAAACTTGAATTTCAAACAGTTAAAGCAGAAAAAAAGGAGATTTTATGCAGTTTAGATGTGATGGACTTGAGTTAAGTGATGCAATAAGTGTAGTTTCTAAAGCAATTAGTGGCAAAACCACAAGCCAAATTTTGGAAGGTATCAAAATGGTTTGTATGGACGACAAACTTGTGTTGTCAGCAACCGACCTTGAAATTAGCATTGAAAAAACAATTCGTGCCGAAGTTATAAGCTCTGGAGAAACAGTTGTCCCTGGCAGATTGTTTGGGGAATACATCAAAAAACTTACAAATGAACAAATTGAATGCGAACTCAACGAACGCAATCAATTGAAAATTTCTTATACAGATAGCGAAGGCGTTTTGCAATGTATGGACGTAAGTGAATTTCCAAGTTTGAAAGAAGTTGAAAAGAACAATTTCTTTGAAATTAACAAAGACGATTTCCGTGCACTTATCAATAATGTTTACTATGCTGTTGCTCAAGATGATAGTAGGCCAATCTTGAAAGGTATTTTGATTGAAACTAATGGGACAAGTATCCGTGCAGTTGCAGTTGATGGTTGCCGTCTTTCAATTGCAAACAAACAACTTGTTATGTCAACTGACGATTTCAAAATCATCATTCCTGGCAAAAATTTATATGAAATTATACGTATGCTTGACGGCGAAGGTACTGTTAAAGTGTATGTTCATTCAAACAACATCATGGTTGATTTAGGCGATACAATTATCATCAATCATTTGATTGACGGACAATTTATCAACTATAAACAAATTGTTCCAAAAGATTTTGGCACAGTTGTAACAATCAACAAAGAACAACTTGAAGATGCCATTGATAGGGCTAGTGTTTTAAGCCGTATTGATAAAAACAATTTGGTTAAATTTGACATCAAAGAAAAGAATTTGATGCTCACTTCTAACAGTGAAATTGGCAATACAAAAGAAAATATCACAGTTGGTGTTAAGGGTGGAGATTTAACAATTTCTTTCAACTCAAAATACTTCAGTGATTGTTTGCGTGTTATTGACAATCCTTACGTTAAAATCAAACTTAACAGTGCAATCCAACCTTGCATAATCACACCATGTGAAGGTGATGATTTCACATTCCTTATTTTACCTGTTAAATCAAGATAATAAAATTATATTTACCTGTTTGCAGATAAAAATTTTGTTGCGGTTTGTAACGAAAACCAAGCAGTAAGTTTAAGGATTTATTGATATAAAAAAAGATTGATGAAAAAATAAGTTATCCACATTTTTATGTGATTTTGTGGATAACTTTTTTATTGTTATTTTTGCTTATATAATTATTTTTATATTATAGTGTGACGATATTTTTGATATAAAATATGCTTATATTGATGTATAAAAAAACAGAAAAAAATCTGTTTTGAAATCATAAAATATCAAGAACATAAAAGATAAATATGTTCATTAAATGTGTAAGCAATAACAAAAAAAACTCGGAAAAACCCGAGTTATTTTGTTTGGCGCAGAGAGGGGGATTCGAACCCCCGAAGACTTTCATCTTATCGCTTTTCGAGAGCGACACGTTCAACCGCTCCGACATCTCTGCATATTTTTAACAATATAGTGTAATGTTATTAAATATCAATGCCCCAAATATACACAAACAATTCATTATAATTGTGGATATTTCAACAAAAGAAGCCATTATATTAAACACTTAAATCAGGTTGATATAACATATAATTGTTGTGTAAAACCTTTGCGGTTCACTTAAAACACATTATACTTTATTGTTTTGGTTTTGTAAATATAAATCAAGTTTAAAATTCATTTAATTTGATATTGTAACGTTTTGATTGAATAAATTTTAAATGGCAATATTGCTCAATACGTTTGACTTTTAAACTTGTTCAATGATATTTTAAAATAAAAGAGAGGGGTTATGAAAAAATTTAAACAAACAATGCTTGCCTTGTTGTTGTGTTGTTTATGTGTTGGTCTTTCAGCCTGCGGGGCGAAAGCAAAAACTTTTTCAAAAGAAGGTTTGACAATAACTTTAACCACAGAGTTTCAAGAAAAAGAAATTGTAAGCCGAACATTATATTTACAAAGTTCAGATGTGATATTTATTGTTGATAAAGCAACTAATGACTCACTGGTTGAAGATGGATACAATGTTGAAGAAATGAATGCTTCCGCTTATGCAAAAGTCGTTATTGCAAACAGCAATATTGAAGCAACTGTTGAGGAAGATGAAAATCTTATAACATTTAGTTATAGCAAAAATGTTTCAGGCAAGGACATTTGTTATGTTGCCTATACATTTAAAGGCACAGATGCGTTCTGGCTTTGTCAATTTGCTTGTGATGTAAAAGATGAACAAGACTTCCGCCCACAATTTAAAGCTTGGGCAAAGACAATCGTTGTAGAGTAAATAGACAAATTTTTAAATTTGTAAAGCTATATATACACAGAAAAATTTTTTTAACTCAACAAAAATTATTTTTGATTTAATTGCTTGACTTTAACAAATAAAACCAATTAACATATAATTAACAAACTATTTAGGGAGGAAAAATGGCAAAGAAAAAATCTAAAAAGATGGACGTGTTGGCTTTGGTGTTGACAATTGTTGTTATTGCTTTGGCAGTTCTTACAATTTGCACATTATTTATGCCAGTGTTTACATCTAAATCATCTGCTTTAGGTGGTGCAATTTCAAATGCAACACACATTAAGGGCAGTGATGTTATCACAGCATGCTTTAAAGGAGAAACATCATCAGATTTATCTTATGGTGCCAATGCTCTTATTGCTCTTAAAGGCAATGATGATGCAGGCTTTGTAACAGGATTATTCTGCTGGATGTATTTCTTGGCAGTAATCGTAAGTGTTGCTGTTGTTGTATTTGCATTGCTTAAAGTGTTTGGCTTCAAATTCAAACTTGTAAATGTAATTTTGGGCATCGCTTTGGTTGTGCTTGCACTTGTTGCATTCATTTGCAGTTTTGTTGTTGCTGGCAAATTTGGCAGTGTAGATTTGGGCAGTCTTGCAAGCGGAAAAACTGTTGTTGCAGTTGGCTCATATCTTCTTCTTACAACAATTGCTTGTGGTGGCATGAACGCATACCTTGCTAGAAAATAGTAAAATTAAAGTCCAACATCAGTTGGGCTTTTTTATTGCAAAGATTGCTGAGCAGAGAAATAATCTTATTGACATTGCTGGGACAATGAGTGTTAAAAAAAATTGTAAAAAAGTATGGTTGTTTTTTGACTGCTATAATGAGACATACAAAAATTTAGACAACTTTATTGAAAAAACGTTGTTTCAAATCCAATGCTTACAACCAACAGTTCGGTGTTAGGCTTGTGGAAATTTATACCAAATAGAATCATCAAAAGACGCCAAACATTTAGGGCAAACATAGTTGAATAGAAATTAAAAAATGGGCGATTTGCTCATTTTTTTTGTTCAATTTATTTTCAATAAAACTTTTATGTGCTATAATAATTTAACACGCAGTGCAGTGTTCTATTGTTTAACCCGTCTGTTTTGTTGTGTTAAATATTGATGAACATCGTGCTGTTTTTAAGATTAAAATATGCGGTCATGGCGGAACGGCAGACGCGCTAGTTTCAGGTACTAGTGAGAGCAATCTCTTGCAGGTTCAAATCCTGTTGACCGCACCAAAACTGATTATCAACAAAAGAAAAATGGAAAAAATAATATTTACAGATATTGATGAAACAATCAAGGTTAAGCATAAGCCATTAACCAGTTTTTGCAATGATGTGATAAGAACAATTCAAAATCAAGGCATTATTGTTGTGCCTGTTACTGGCAGGGACATAACAAGAGCAGAAGACATCATTGCAAATTATGGTGGAAGCAAATATTTGATAACATCAAACGGAGCAAACATATTTGATACAGAATTAAAACAACCTATATTTGAAAAGAAAATGGACAAATCTTCAGTGTTGGAGTTATATAAATTTGCCATAAAAAATGGATTTAAAGTGCTTTTAAATGTCAATGGAGAAATTTGTTTTTCGTCAAAAAAGCAACTTGACCTGGCTGAAAAATACATTGAAAATATCACAGATGTTTTGGCAAAATATGATGTTTATCAAATGGTTATACAAGGCATAACAAACAAAAAATTTGATAAAATAAAAGCAAAAATTGCTTGCATTGAAAATATTAAAATTGCTAACACTTGTGGTGAAGATAATAATCATAGCCTAGATGTTGTGGATAAATATGTTGACAAAGGCATTGCTGTAAAGTTTTTGTTAAAGCAACTGAATATCAAACCAAACCAAGCAATTGTGTTTGGAAACGACTTCAATGATTTGCCAATGTTTTTGGTTGTTGACAACAATTATTGCGTTGAAAATGCAAGTGATAATATTAAGCAAATTGCGTCTCATACAATAGATTCTGTTTATGATGAGGGAGTTGCAAAATTTTTGAATAAAAAATTCAAACTTAATATCAATAAAGATTAATATACAAAAAAAGTAAAGGTAGAGTAACGCAAATTTGTGCTAAAAATTCCTTTACTTTTTTTTTCAATTATTCCATAATAAGTGCATCAAAAATATTTTTTAGGAGTTTAAAATGATTGAATTTAGATACGACACTCAACTTTTGATTTCTGGTGAAAATCTTGAAGAAGATGCTGTAAGAGATTATTTTTTGAAAAACTTTAAAGGCGACTGCTTGATTGCTGTTGGTGATGGATTGGGTAAATATAGCGAAACAATCAAAATTCATTTCCACACAAATGAACCATGGGACGTGCTTAAATATTGTTCAACACTTGGCGAAATTTATGACATTGTTGTTGAAGATATGGATCGTCAATCACGTGGTTTGAAAGGCTAATCATGCAAAACCTAGATTATGATTATGTTTTAAATTTTGCAAAACAAAAGCACGCAGGGCAAACCCGTGCAGATGGTGTTACACCTTACATCAATCACCCAATTTTGGTTGCAGAGTTGTTAAAAAAATATAAAAAATCTAGAAATATTGACGCAATTGTTGCGGCAGGTCTTTTGCACGACACTTTAGAAGATACATACACATCTTATCGTGAATTGGTTGACAATTTTGGCGAGATTGTGGCAAGCATGGTTATGGAAGTTACAACCGCATCTTATATGCCACATTTGGTTGGCAAAGGGAACTATCTCAAACATAAAATGATTGATATGTCTAACTATTCTCTTTGCATAAAGTTAGCGGATAGGTTGGCAAACTTAATAGATTCAAAAACTTTGCCAAAAGAAAGATTGACACGTTTGGTTGCTGACACTCACGAGATTATTGAATTTTTGGAAGAAAATCGTTGCCTAACAGATGCACACAAAAAATTTATTTCCGCAATAAAAAAAGAACTTAAAAAGTTAAGTTAGTGTTTAATGTTGTTTTAGAACTCATTATGGCTCCTTAACAAACTAAATTTTAAGCAGAAAAAGTGTTAAAACAATACAATTGACTTAACACTTTTTTTTTGATAGAATATAAACAATAAAAAGCCTAAATAAGATTTTTTCTTAATAGAATATTAAGAACATTTATCAAGTTAAAGGAGTTATTATGGAAAAGAAAGACTACATCATGGAAGGCGACGCATTTGTTGCTTACATTGGCAAACCAGACATTGTTGATTTTGAAATTCCTGACGGAGTGCGTGTTATCAAAAAAGGTATTTTTCAACAAACTGTAGGCTCATCAAAAAATGGAATTAAGGTTAAAATTCCTGCAAGTGTTGAAGTGATTGAAACCTGCGCATTCAACAATTGCTACATAAAAAGTTTTGAAATAGCCAAAGATGCACACATAAGAATTTTTGGTGACAGTTCTAATTATGATAGGGATAGTCTTATTGACGAGATTGTTTTGCCGGTTAATTGTGATGAATACAGCATTGGTTGGTTAAGGCCAAATGTTGTTAAAGTTCCAAACGGGTGTAAGGTTAAAAAACTTAGGTTATGGCTAAGCCGTAATACGAACCTCATTTTGCCCCAAATGGATTTAAGTGTGTTAGAAATGGAATCATTTCCTGCAAGCGAAACACATACCCGTGCTAATTTGTTCTATGGCGGCGAAATTCCAGACGAATATAGAAATCAATTGAGTTCTTTTGCATACGTTTATGAAAACATGGACACAGAAAATATTGAATATGTTGATAAGTTAAAAAGCAAAGGCATAAGTTATTTTAAAACCGATAAAGGCATTATTGTAAACGAGCTCAACAACGCAAAGGCAAAATTTGAAGATTTGCCAACCGAATATGACGGAATGCCAGTGCTTGATTGGAACTTGGTTTTGTTTAAGGAAAAATCTGAATCATTTTCTAGTTCTTCTACAAGCAGCGAAAAAATGACTGGTAATCTCTATCCAAAACTTAAATACTACGCAAACAAGGAAGAAGAAAACTTTGACCTTGCCAGCAGAGAGTATTTTGACTATAGAGAAGCAGAAATGTCCAAGACCAGCAGTCAAACTAGCAGTTCAAACGATGACAATAGTGTAAAATTTTTTCTACGTTTGTTGTATAGATTGGGTTTGCCAATTTTAGTTACAGTGCTAATGGCTTATTTAAAACATGAAAATATCATACAGTGGTCTCAAACTTGGGAATATCTGTTGTGCAACATGATTTGGCCATCATTGTTTATTTATATTTTGGTGTTCAATATTCCTACCTTTGTGATTAATCTGGTTAAAATTATAAACAGAAAGGCAAAGCAAAGGAAAATTGTAAAAAATGCCAAGGCAGATTCCAACGCAAGCACTGTTGAAAATGCTGGTGGTGTTAAACACAGCCCAAAACTTCAAATTATTTATAGTCACATGCAACAAAAAAATGTGAACAGAGCTTATTTTTTGATAAAAGAGCAAGAAGAAAAATTGGCAATTTCTGAAAGGAAACTTGCTGATGCTCAAGCAGATGTGCAAAGGGCACTCCACAACTACGTTCACGGCACTCCAGAAGAACGTGCGCAACGTGAAATTTCCAACAAGTTGGACACATTAAACAAAAATATCAGCGAAAGCAACAAAAATTCAAGTTCTGGCAGTTATGATGTTTATGACAACGAAGGTAGTCATATTGGCAGAATCGACAAAAAGTAGTTAAAATAACAAACCGATTGAAAGAATATATTTCTTGACATCGGTTGTTTTTTTTGTTATATTTGGTTCAATAGGATTTTCCGTTTAGATTTATTCTAAATTAAACCTAATGTAAAAATTAAGGTTTAAATTTTTCTGAAAGGCGTTTGCCTGGACTTCAACCTATTGAAAACGCTTGATTTTTGCTGTCGATAAACAGAAATCGTGCGTAAAACTTAAAAAAATTTTTAGGAGATTAGTATGAAACAAACATTCCAACCAAAGAAAAAACAACGCAGTAAAGTTCATGGCTTCCGTGCAAGAATGAAATCTTTGTCTGGCCGTAAAGTTTTGAAAAGACGTAGAAACAAAGGCAAAAAAGAATTGACAAAATAACATTAATGTTATTTGTTAAAAAGGAAGCGTATGCTTAAAAAAGAAAACAGGCTGAAAAAGCGAAAAGAATTCAACTATGTTTACAAAAAGGGGGAAGTTGCGCACAGTCAAAGTTTTTATGTCCATTACACAAAAACTTGGCGCAAAACTCCGCAGATTGGTATATCTGTTAGCAAACAAGTTGGCAACAGTGTGGTGCGTAGCCGTGTTAAGCGCATCATAAGTGAAGCATGCAGACAAAATATAGATAAATTTGAAAACAAAAACTATGTTATAACTGCAAAAGAACCAGCAAAAACAAAAACCAGTGCAGAGATTCAAACTGAACTTTTGCATTTGCTTAAAAAATACAATTTGATGAAGAGTGAGACTCTTTCAACAGAAAAAGAAGAGCAAAATGGCTAATTTTTTGTTTTGGTGTTATTACATACTATGTTTTCCTTTAACCGCTATTTGTTTGTTGCTTATTGGGCTTTATCGTTTGGTGATAAGGCACACATTATGGCGCAGTTGCAGTTTTATTCCAACATGTAGCAAATACGGCTGGGATTCAATTTTGCAATTTGGCGCAGTTTGGGGCGGTGTTTTAACATTAAAAAGATTGTTAAAATGTAAACCTCAACACAAGGCAGGGTTGGACTTGCCAAAACTAAATTTAATGGGAAATTATAAATGGAAATGTTAACAAACACAATGTTATTAAAAGCAGACATGTGGACAACCATTATTGACTTTTTTGCAAACGGAATTATCAATTATGGCTGGGCAATTGTTGTGTTTACAATATGCTTAAAGTTGGTTTTGTCTCCACTTGACATCATTCAACGTGTGGCATCAAGCAAACAACAACGAGCAATGTCTGTTATGCAACCTGAAATTGAGGCAATCAATCAAAAATATCAAGGCAATAAAGAAAAAATCAATCAGGAAACAGCAAATCTTTACAAGAAAAACAAAGTCAACATTGGTGGCATGTGCTTAAGCATGCTTATTCCTTTGATTTTGACAGTTGTAGTGTTCTTCACATTGTATGGCAGTTTGCGTAATTACGGTAACGAAAAAATCAACACAACATACAAGCAACTTGATGCTGCTTATGTTCAGGCAGTTGACGATTGGGAACACAATACAGAACTTGACAAATCTCTTTTTGACAACGACCAAAATGTTTATATAAAAGCTCAAATCGAAAAAGAATATGAGTCTTATCAAAAGAAAAACAGTTGGTTGTGGGTTAAAAACGTTTGGAAATCAGATACAAACACAAGTCAATTTGTTGATTTTGAAACTTATGCAAAACATCAAGGCTTTGATGAAACTGAAAAGGAACAAGCAAAAGTTCGCTATGATTTTATCACAAGCAGTTTGCTTGACGGCAAGAAAGATGTAAACGGCTATTATATTTTGATTATTTTGGCTGTTGCGGTTTCTTTCTTAACACAATTTTTAAGTGCAAAAATCCTTGCACCAAAAGGTCAAAAACTTAACACTATGAACAAAGTTATGATGGCAATCATTCCACTTTCAATGATTGCGTTTGTGCTTACTTCAAATGCGGTGTTTACGTTGTATATCATCACCAACTCGATTATTTCTTCAATTATCACAACTATTTTGACTTTGATTTTCAGGAACAAAGCAAAAAAGGGTAACGACATTTTGTTGCCTAAAAAGAACATCGAAGTTGTTGAATATAGCAGAAATTATAAAAAATAATTCACAAAAACTTTAACAAGTTTAAGGAGGAAATATGCAAATTGAAGCAACTGGCAAAAGTGTGGAAATTGCAATTCAAAACGGACTGCTTGAGTGTGGCATGAAACGTGAAGACGTTGATGTTAAAGTGCTTGACGAAGGTGGTTTATTTAAAAAAGCAAAAGTTGTTTTGTCTTGGGGAGAAAAACCAACCGAACAACCAAAAGTTGAAGAAAAAGAAGAAACTTCTGTTGAAACAGCAGTTGAAACAGTTGAAGAACCAATTTCTTCTCAACCTGTTGAACAACCAACTGAAAAGAAAAAGAAAGTTGTTGATTCAACTCGCTTGCAAGCACGTGGTGTTGAATTTTTAACTGGACTTGCTCGCTTGATTGATAAAGATGCAACTGTTGAATGCACAGCTGGGGAAAATGAACTTAACTTCAGCATTAAAGGCGAAAATGTTGGCAAATTGATTGGCTATCATGGCGAAAATATGCAAGCAATCCAAATGTTGCTTTCTGGCATCAAAACCAAAGGCGAAGGTGCAATAAGAATGTATCTTGACGTTGACGGTTACAAGCAAAATCGCAATCAATCAATCATTGATTTGGCAAACAAAATTGCAGAACAAGCAATAAAAATTGAACGCAACATTCACATGGACCCAATGAATGCGTATGACAGACGAATTGTTCACACAACACTTCAAGGTCGTGATGACGTAACAACTGAATCAACAGGCGAAGGCGAAAAACGTCATGTTGTAATCAAACCTATTTTCAAGAAATAACAATCTAATGTCATTTAGTGGTTTTATAATTTAGCAAAAACAACTAAAATTGATTAAACAATTTTAAAAATAAATGGCGGTATGAATTTATTTTAAACTTGCTAGATAGACTTGAAAATATCCAAATTAAAAATAAAGAAAGCAGTTTATACACGGCTTTCTTTTTTGTTTTGTTTGACTTTTAAGGATGATGCTGATATACTTTAAGCATTAAAAGATTTTTGCCGTTGTTTTTTATACTCAAATTTAAATTTCGGCAGTGGGAGAAAATATGGATAATAATCAAAACCAAATGAGTGAATTTGATATCAAAGTTGAAAAAGTGAACAAACTTGAAAGCCTTGGGGAAAAGGCTTATAAGGCAAAATTTAAAAAGACACATGAAATTCATGATTTGGAAAAATATGAATTGGGCACAAAAGTTAGCATTGCTGGACGTATGATTTTCAAACGCACATTTGGCAAGCTTATTTTTGCAAGATTATATGCAATTGGCGACAATCATGATATTGACGCAACAAAACCATTGCGTACAAGTGTGCAAATCAGCCTTAACTTTAACATTGTTGGAGCAGATGCCCTTGCTAAATTTAAAGAATTTTGTGATATTGGCGACTTTATCGGTGTTAAGGGAGAATTGATTCGCACTCAAACAGGAGAATTGACTGTTCAAGTTGAAAGTTTTGAATTGCTTTCAAAGGCTTTGCGTGGGCTTCCTGAAAAATTCCATGGTTTGGTTGATATGGAATCTCGCTATCGCCAAAGATATTTGGATATCATTTCAAATGAACAATCAAGACAAGTGTTTATCACACGTAGCAAGGCGGTTTCATTTATTAGAAATTACCTTGAAAAAAATGGTTTCTTTGAAGTTGAAACACCCGTTTTGCAAGTTAACGTAAGTGGCGCAAGTGCAAAACCATTCTTCACACATCATAATGCGCTTGACCTTGACTGCAATTTGCGTATTGCAACTGAAACATGGTTGAAAATGGTCAATGCTGCTGGCTTTGACAAGGTGTTTGAATTGGGCAAAGATTTCCGTAACGAAGGCATGGACCCAACCCACTTGCAAGAATTTACTCAAGTTGAATGGTATGCTTCTTATTGGGATTTTGAAGATAATATTAAGTTCTTCCAACAATTTATTAAGGAATTGATGTTGAACGTTATTGGCACAACAAAAATAACAGTTGCTGGCAACGAACTTGATTTTGGCACAGACAATTGGGAACGTATCAATTATGTTGAAAAGATGCGTGAATTGTTGGGCTTTGATTTCCTTGCAATTGACGACCCAGAAGTTTTGCGTGCAAAAATAATCGAAAGCAAAAAACTTTCAGCCAGTGAATTGGACGGCTATAAATCTTGCAGAGCAATTATTGACTTTGCTTATAAAAAACTTATCAGAGCAAATATTGTTGGTCCAACAATCCTTTATAACTATCCAGCATTCTTAAAAACTTTGGCAAGGCGCAATGATAATGACAATCGCATTACAGATGTTTTCCAAGTTGTTGTAAACGGAGCAGAAATCTTGAATGCTTACAGTGAACTTGTAAATCCTATTGAGCAACGTCAAGCACTTGTTGACCAACTTAAAGACAAGGCTAAAGGCGATGATGAAACAATGGACTTGGACGAAGATTTCTTGCTTGCGATGGAACACGGTATGCCACCAATGTCAGGTTTAGGCTTTGGTATTGATCGCTTTATCATGATGATTTATGATTTGCCAAACATTCGTGATTCAATCTTGTTCCCTATGACAAAACCTGTTGACAACTCTTCAACTGACGCAAATGAATAATTTGATAAAAGAATCTCACAATCTGTGAGATTTTTTGTTATGCCGAAATATATTGTTTATCTTTTAATAATCACTTTTTCGCCACCTGTCATAATTGGTGGAAGATTTTTATTGTAACTGGTCAATTGGTCTGGTGTGATTTTTATACGTTTGCTTAAATCCCAAATTGTTTCATCTGGTTTTGCAATAAAAATTTGATAGTCATACATACTAAAATCCAGTGCTTTGCCAATGCTTAAATTGTTCACCATATTAAATGAGTTCTTTTCATAACAACAGATGCTAACCCAAACATCATATTCAAGTTCAATGATTGTTCCACGTTTGGCTTTTGCACGGCTGTCAGTTACAGCAATATCAACATGACGGCAATCAAGTTTTGTGCATGCAATTTTTGTGTTGGCTACAAACGGAAGTTCAGTTTGTTTTGATCTAAGTTCACGGTTTTCGTCTAAATAGATGATTTGTGAACTGATTATGCCTTCAATGTAAATTGTGTCATCTTTAACATAACTGTTTGTCACTTCTGGCACGATATTTAAGTTGGCGACAATTGCATCAATTGCTGGTTCATTTTCGTTGATTGTGATATCGCCAGAGATTTCACCTGTGTAATGTTCACAATTGCCCATTTTGTTGTATTCACGTGAAGCAAAAGTTGGCTCAACTTCATTGTCTGTGCTGTAGATGTCGTCAACAACGTCAATTGCAACAGTTTTGCAAACAATCCCAGTCACTTTAATTGTATGGTTGATTGTGGCAACAGTTGTTCCGTCCTCAACTTCGGTTTGAATGTCGTCAAGCCCAGCAGATGCTTCAA
>JBNMLD010000022.1:0-14852 GCA_050874685.1 Candidatus Onthoplasma sp.
TTTATATTAAATAAACTAAAATTTTAAATTATAATTAAACAATACAAATTAAATAATAACTATATCATCTTTGTTCAAAATGGTTTCAAGTTCAAAAATTAAACTTTCACGAATCATAACACCTTGATTTAGTTTAAATGCCTGATTTGAGCCTGTGTCTTTTATGATAACAGTATCAATGCCGGCATAGCCATCCAAGATGTGTTTAACCGCTTGATGAAGAACGCCATCATTAACATTATATCTTAAGCATAATTTTTTAGGCTTAACAATTTCAACTTCAGTTTCTTCAATCTTTGGTTCGGTATCTTGCTCACTGGTTGTATCAGAAAGTGGTTCAATATTATCAACAGTGATTGAAGGACGTTTGCCGTCTCTAACTGAAAATCTGCCTTTAATTGCAACAAGACTGTCTTTTTGAATCTCTTCTTTAAATTTATCATAAGCCTTGTTGAACAAAATCGCATCAAAACTGCCAGTTAAATCTTCAATTGTCAAGAATGCCATTTTACTGCCAGACTTTGTTTGAATTGTCTTTATTTCAGTTATAACGCCACCACAAGTCACGCCGTCGCCGTTTTTAAGCCCGCCGTATAATTCTTCTTCAGGGGTAAAGTCCTCAATAGACTCGTTGCCTGTTGACATTTCATTTTCGTCGTCAATTGTTTCTGACGGTATCATGCTAGAATCAAATGTAAATGTTTTGATTGTATCCATAAATCCGTCTAATGGGTGACCTGAAAGGTATGTGCCAGATATTTCACGTTCATATTGAAGTTTTACAGTGTTTACATATTCGTTTATATTTGGATATTCATTATCTTCAATCAATTTTGTGTCTTCAATGATATCGCCAAATAAATCCATTTGGCCATTCATAGACTTTTTCTTGCGTTCAATTGCACGGTCAACCATTATGCCATAAACAGCCATCAATTGACTGCGAGGGCGATTAAAGCAATCGAAAGCACCAGTCTTAATCAAAGATTCAATACAACGCTTATTAAGCGCTTGTGAATTGCTGCGCCAGATAAAGTCAGCCAAATCTTTATAAGGGCCATTTTCTTTTCTTTCAGCAATGATTTCGTCAATAACACCAATACCAACATTTTTAAGTGCGGCAAGACCAAATCGAATAACTTTGCCGTCAGTACTAAAGTATGTTTCACTCAAATTGATGTCTGGTGGCAAAACTTGAATTTTTTCACGTTTAGCATAAGCAATGTAGTATTTAAGTTTATCAATGTTTGTAATACGGTTGTTTAAAGTTGCAGTGATAAATTCAGGCAAATAATATGTTTTCAAATAAGCAGTTTGATATGTGATAAGAGAGTAGGCTGCAGCATGAGATTTGTTAAAGGCATAAGATGCAAATGTTTCCATTTTGTTCCAAATGCTTAAAGCAACATCTTCAGGCACACCACGTTTAACAGCGCCATCAATTGCTGCACTATATTTCCCGTGGTCGTCAGTCATCGCTTCACGTCCGTGCAAGAAAGCCTCTTTCCATTTAAGCATTTGGTCAAGTTTCTTTTTACCCATGGCTTTACGGATTGCGTCCGCTTGTCCAAGTGTGAAACCGCCCATCTCTTGACAAATTTTCATAACTTGCTCTTGATATACAATACAACCATAAGTAACTTTTAAAATAGGTTCAAGGATAGGGTGTTCATATTTTGTGTCTTCAGGGTGATGTTTGTTGTGAACATATTGAGGGATACTGTCCATAGGACCAGGACGATAAAGTGACACGGCGGCCACAATATCTTCTATGCAGGTTGGTTGAAGTTCTTTCATGAACTTTTGGAAGCCTGCTGATTCAATTTGGAAGATACCTTCAGTGTTGCCAGTTGAAATCAATTTAAAGACGTTAGGGTCATCATAATTAGACTTTTTAAAATCAATTTTAACACCATGATTTTTTTCAACCAGTTTCAATGTTTCAACAATATCGGTAAGGTTTCGCAAACCCAAAAAGTCCATTTTAAGGTGACCAAGACGTTCCATATCTGCACCTTGATATTGGGTTGTGATATCTTCTTGGTTTCTTGCCAAAGGAACATGTCTGTCAAGCACATCAGCACCAATGATAACACCGCAAGCGTGCATACTGCTTTGGCGAGGGAAATCTTCAACTTTCATTGCAATATCAACAACTTGCTTAACTTGTGGGTCAGAGTTGTACATTTCAATAAGTTCAGGTACAGCATAAACCGTGCCAAAATCTTTGTCGCCTTCTTTTGGAATATGAAAACCAAATGCTTTTGGCAAGATAGGGCTTTTGTACATCGGTATATTTTTTGTGATTTTATCACAAACATTGTAAGGTACACGCAACACACGACCAACGTCTTTGATTGCATTTTTGGCTTTCATTGTGCCAAAAGTTACAATACGGGCAATATGGTCATCGCCGTATTTTCGCCTTACATAAGCAATAACTTCATCTCGGCGGTTATCTTGGAAGTCAATATCAAAGTCGGGTGCGGTAACACGTTCACTGTTAAGGAAACGCTCAAAGAATAGGTCAAATTTAAGTGGGTCAATGTCAGTGATGCCGATAGTGTAAGCAACAAGAGAACCTGCACCAGAACCACGTCCAGGGCCAACAGAAATGCCCATTTTGCGTGCTGCATTGATATAATCCCACACAATCAAAAAGTATTCAATAAACCCTTGCTTTTCAATAACACCCATTTCTGTTGCGATACGGTCACGTATAACATCGTTATAGTCGCCATATTTTTGTTTAACACCTTTATCAATAAGGTTCATTATATATTCTTTTGGTGTGTTGCCAACTTCAGGATTGTATCCACCTTCTGGGGTATAGTGAGGGAATAAGTACTTACCAAATTCAAATTCAACATTGCACTTTTCAGCGATTTCCAAAGTAGTGTCAAGTGCTTCTTCGTCTTCAGGCAAACCAGCAAGCATTTGGTCGTAGGTCTTAAAATATAGTTCGTCAGTAGGGAATTTGAGCCTGTCTGGGTCATCGACAAATTTTTGCATCGCAACGCACATTAAAACATCTTGCATTTCAGCATCTTCTTTGAAAAGATAGTGTACGTCATTGGTTGCAACAAGTTTTATGCCAAATTTTTTGCTATATTCACGCAATTTTGCATTGACAATCTCCTGTTCAGGCAAACCATTGTGTTGAATTTCAAGATAAAAATCGTCTTTAAACAAGTTTTTGAACCACATTATAAGTTGTTCAGCTTTTTCAAATTGCTCTTGCAAAATAAGTTTTGGAATATCGCCAGCAAGGCAGGCAGAAAGGCACACCAAACCTTCGCTGTATTTTTCCAATGTTTTATAGTCAATACGTGGTTTATAATAAAAACCGTCACGATAAGCAATGGTGTTGAGCATGCTCAAATTTTTATAGCCTGTTTGGTCTTTTGCAAGGATAATAAGGTGAGAGTTCTTTTGTTTGCCATTTTTAACAGTTAAATCGTCAGCAACATAAAATTCGCAACCGATGATAGGTTTTACACCTGCATCTTTGCAAGCATCGTAAAAAGTGATAACACCATACATGTTTCCGTGGTCTGTGATAGCAATTGCTGGCATGCCATATTCTTTGGCAAGTTTAACAACTTTTTTGATGCGAGCAGCACCATCAAGCAATGAAAATTCAGTGTGTAAGTGAAGATGTACAAACGGCTTCATCAGTTTTCTCCTTTATTCTTTTTGTATATGTCTATGATTTTATCAAGTCGATATTTAAGCCCGGCACGGCTTATATTTTTGCCTAAAAGATTTACCAATTCACTTAACGGAAGGTAAGGGTTAGCATATCTTAACAAAGCAATTTCTTTCAAATTATCATCAAGCAAATCAAGGTTGTCAGTGTCGATAAAATAATTAATTGCTTTCATTTGTTCAGCACTTGCTGAAAGAGTTTTGTCCAAGTTCGATTCAAAGCAGTTATTTTGCCTGTTGGCACTGTTGCGAATTTCTCTCATTGCCAAACTGTTTTGCACTTCAAGGGCAGTGTAGCCAGCCCCTAAACAAACCAAAAAGTCGCAAATAACCTCACTATGTTTGTTGTAAAACATAATTCCGTTTTGCCTTTGCTTTGATTTAAAGTCAAAGTCAAATTTTTCAAGCAGATTTTTAACCAAATCTTGTCTTTCAGGCTTAACAAAAAACTCCAAATGATAACCTTTTGAATTTTGGTTATTGTTTAGTTCACAATAAAAGTTGCCATTTATAATAAATAGTGTTTTTAAAAGTGTAAGTTGGTCGCAATTCTTTTCAAATTTATCATATTGTGGGGCAGAGGTAATGTTGCAATTTGAAAGTATTGCATTAATGTCGCCAGAAACCGCCAAAAAATCTTTCCAAGTGTTAATCGTAGCAGTTGGATAAAAGCGGTTAAAAATTTTTATTGCTTTTTCGCACACAAAGTCAGGTGCGCTTATAAGTAATCTTGAATTTTGTGTGTCAACAAATCCACAAAAATCAATTACAACAGCAAGAAAAGCATGGCTACAACAGCTGTTTGATGGTATTGATGCAAGTATTTGCTGTTTGCAACCAGACATAATTAACTCCTTTTCTTACGTTTTTCTTTCTTCAATTTTGGCAAATCATTATAGTTCACGATGCAACTTTCAGGCAATCTTAACCTTAATGCTGCTTGCAAACCACGATGACATTCGCCAACACGTTTGCAGTGGTGGGCATCACTGTTGATAACAAATTTACAACCTAATTCATAGCATTTTAAGATTTCTTTATCACTCATGCCAAGTCTTTTGCCGTTAAGTTCAATCAAAGTGTTTGTCTCTTTTGCAACACGTGCAACTTTTTCAACATCAACTTTGCAATCGTGGTTAAGGTGGGTGATAATATCAATGTCATATTTGCGCATTGCATTAATATATGCGTTGGTATTTTTTTCACGTTGACGTTTGCTTGTGTGATGAAAAATACCGCACATGATATTTTTCAAAATAAATTTGCATTGTTCACGTGTGCTTGTTGATTTAACAAGTTTATGAAAGCCACACAAAAGAATATCCAGATTGTCATAATCTGAATCGACAATATCAATATTGCCTTGACTGTCCAAAAGGTTTGCTTCCACACCAATCAAAACATCAATAGGGTAGCGCTCTTTTGCGTCTTCTACATCAGCTTTAAGTTGAGGCATATCCTTGCGCCTTATACCAAAAGTTTTTTGGTTGAAGCCGTGGTCTGTTATTGCAATTTGTCTCAATCCCTTTTCATAAGCCACACGAACATTTTCTTCAACGGTAGATTTGCCATGTCCGTTGCGTGAATATTTTGTATGTGTGTGGTAGTCTGCTAACAATGCCATAAATATCTCCTGCAAGTTATTATAACACGGCAAAACAAAAAATACAATCAAAATATAATTTTAGAAATTAAGTCTATTGTGTATTATATAATTATATATAACTATATATTGTAACATTTTGTCTAATTTCAATTGTGATTAGTGAGACATATAACATCTCGGTTTTTTAAGCCGAAAAATAAAATAGGTTAAAATATCATTTGATTAGCATTAACCCTAAAAATCTACATATTCAATTTCACGTGTTAAGGTGGCGGAATATTTTGCATAAATTTCATTTTGAATGTGCGTTATCAAATCTTTAACATTTTTGCTTGTTGCATTGCCAAGGTTAATAATAAAGCCAGCATGTTTTGTTGATATTTCTGCATCGCCAATTTTTGTACCTTTAAGCCCTGCGTCATCAATCAATTTTGCTGGGATAACATCAGTACGTTTAAAAATGCTTCCAGCAGACGGCTTGTCAGTTGGTTGTGTTGAGCACTTTTTGTTTAGTGCAGTTTTTATATTATTTAAAATTGTAGATTTGGTAGATTTTTTCAAGGTTAATTCAATTTTTGTTATTATAAAATCGCTAAAATCTTCGCCTTTAAACTTGCTGAAACGATAACCAAATTCACATTGACTTTGAGTTAATTTAATGGTTTTAAATGCCTTATTTTTGTTGTTTGATTTTGCAAAAAAGCCATAGACAGAGTTTATACAAGAAGATATTTCGTGATTCCAAGCGCCAAGATTGTTCACTGTTGCACCACCAACTGTTGAAGGTACGCCAGCAAAAAATTCGATGCCAGATAGACCTTTATTTGCTGATATGTTTATTAATTCTGCAATGCTTAATCCAGACTCAACCAAAATTCTATTTGAAATCAAAAAGCATCTGGAACAGCGATTAACAATTATTGCACCGTCAAAGCCATTGTCATCAAAAAGCAAATTTGCTCCACAGCCTATAACTTTGAATTTCAACTCATTGTTCAAACAATAGCGGATTGATAACTTTAATTGCCTAATGGAATAAACAACAAAAAGCAGTTTTGCACTGCCTCCAATTTTAAATGTACAAAAATCTTTTAAACTTTTATTGTGATAAATTTCAATTTGTTTTTTCATTGAACTCAAAAAATGATTAATGCTAATAATCAAAGCATGGTTGAACCTTACACTTAAAAATAGCATTTTCCATATCATTGTATATGCCGTCAACATAAATTTTTGTGTTTAAGGTGGAGAATAGCGAGTAGTCAACCAATTTTTGTTGATTGCTTGGCTGAAATACCTTTGTGCAAAATTTTTCTATAATGCTATCCGTTTTGGTTCTGCCCAAATATTGAATTAGGTCAGTATATGTATCAATTGGTGTAATGCTTGCATTCGTTCTGCCAATTTTGTTTAAGTTATCAATCCTAAAAACATCTCTTGCACTGCCCAATAATGCGTGGTCATGGTGATATACAAAATTTTTGTAAGTCTCAAATTGAGTGCCAAATTGTTTGATTGGTTTTTCACTGGCTGGTATCGCATTTTGAGGATTTATGTATCCAGAATTGCCGTATTCAATGGAATTTTCAATTTCGCCATGTGAAAACATTGCGTATCCGCTGGCAATGTAGGGCAGAGCATAAATTTTGTTATTGAAACTGCCCGCTTGGACATATTTGTCCTGTACATCATAAGTGGTCTTAAATTCTATCAAGTGTTCCAAAATTTCTTTGCCAACACCTTGTCCAAATGAAATAATGTCAGGCACACTGTCCGCAAGATTGTCAGCAAATTGGTTAGGCTCAATTTTTTGGATGTGAAAAAGTAGTGAGGGATTTTCTTTTTCCAGTTTGCGTGCAATGTTGGTTAAATAGTTGATTCGAGATTTTGCTCCACCTTCAAATGTTTCCACATGCCAAATAGTATATATTTTTGTTTCAGGGCTGGGTTTAGAGTATATCAAAAATTCTTTTGCTTTGCCAAAACCAAAAATCAAGGCATAACCGCAAACTAAAAATATCAATATAATGCTTAAAAGTTTGGCAAAAATTTTAAGATTAAATTTGGTTTTAATATGTCCATTTGAATTGTTTTTCATAAAACAATCTATGAATTTTTAATATAAAATATTTTAAATTAGTCAATATTTATGATATAATGTCGGATATGGATATAGTTTTGGACAAAGTTAAGCGCCTGCCAAATGACCCAGGCGTGTATATAATGAAAGATGTTGATGAAAATGTTATTTATGTTGGCAAAGCCAAGAACTTAAAAAAACGTGTCAGTCAATACTTTTTGCGTAAGCAGGACCATATTAAAGTGCGCAATATGGTTTCAAAAGTGCGAGATTTTGACTTTTTTGTGGTCAATGATGAAATGGAAGCCTTGGCACTTGAAAATAACCTTATAAAAAAACATAAACCTTACTATAACATATTGCTTAAAGATAGCAAAACTTATGCTTATATCAAAGTGAATTTAAAGGAAGATTTTCCAATATTTGAAATCAGCAGGAAGTTAAATAAAAATGATAAATATTTTGGTCCATATTTGGCAGGTGTTACGGCAAGAGATGTGTTAAACATTATGGACTATGCCTTCCCGTTAAGAAAGTGTAAACTTCAAATAACCGAGCATAGCAAACCTATCAAACCTTGTTTGTTTTATGAAATGCACTTATGTGTTGCACCATGTGCAAAATATGCGTCAAAAGAAGATTATCACAAGATAGTTGAAGATGCTATATCTTTTTTAAAAGGGGACACAAAGCAAGTTGAAAAGGTGCTTACTGAAAAAATGGAACTTGCCAGCCAAAACCAAAATTTTGAGGCTGCATTGCAATGCAGAGATAGGCTTAAAATGCTTGAAAAAATGAAATCAAAAGTTATAACAAGCCTTGGCAGTTTGGTTGATTATGATGTGTTCAAATTGGTTACATCTGGCGATTTTTCCGCAATGTGTGTGCTTGCGGTGCGTGGTGGCAAATTGCAGGGGATACAAACATTTGATATTTTATCATTTTTAGACGAAACAGAAGCATATACACAATTTTTGATGCAATACTATTCAACTCACCCTTTAAATATTGATGAAATAATTATGCCTGAAATTGACACAGAAGAAATTGAAGTATTTTTAAACAACAAAGCAGGCAAAAAAATTACAATAACAAAGCCTAAAATTGATAGTGTAAAATATAAGTTGTTGGATATAGCGCTTAAAAATGCACAAATTCACATGGAAAAGAACCTTGAAAAAACAGTCAAACATAACAATGCAAGCATTGGCGCTGTAAATCAATTGCAAAAAGATTTAAATTTGTCTCGTGCCCCCAAAAGGATAGAGTGCTATGATATCTCGCATACCTATGGCACATACACAGTGGCAAGCATGGTTGTTGTGATAAATGGCGAAAAAGCACCGCAGATGTATAGGAAGTTTAAAATTGAAACAGTGGATTTTATTGACGACTTTGCATCAATGAAAGAAGTCTTAACCAGAAGAATGGAAAATCTAACAGGGGACGATATAAGTTTTAGTTCTATGCCTGATTTGATTGTTATTGATGGTGGCAAAGGGCAGTTAAGTTCAGCATACGAGGTTCTTACCAATTATCACTATCCAAATGAACTTGTCAGCCTTGCAAAGCGAGAAGAAGAAGTGTTTAAACCAAATATATCAATGCCATTCATTTTGGAAAAGGGCAGTTATTCGTTGCGACTTTTACAACTTGCTCGTGATGAAGCCCACCGTTTTGCAATCACGTTTAACCGACAATTGCGTGGCAAAGGCGCTTTCCGTGGTGGGCTTGAAAGCATTTCAGGTGTTGGTCCAGCCACAAGACGTGCACTTTTGCGTCAGTTTAAAACAATTGAAAATATAAAAAATGCCAGTTTGGAGCAATTGGAGCAAACACCAGGGGTGACAAAACCAACTGCAAAACTTATTTATCAACACTTTAATAAACAGAACTAAAATTTATTTAGAGTGGATATAATATAGAAAAGATAAATATATCATAACAAAATTATAAAAATGCCAACAGACAATAAAAAAACTAGCACATTATGTGCCAGTTTTTTTTGTAGTAATAACAAACCAAATTTGTGGATATTCTCAAACTAAATTGGTTTGTTATTTATTCATATTAGAGTGACAAATCTTTTTCGTTTTTAAAAAGCATAATGTCTGCGCAAACGTCTGCAACACGGTCGCCACAGAAACCTTTGCCAGAAGTGTAGTCAACAGCATGAGCAACATGATTTTGACCATCAAACACTGATGCAATTAACATTTCTTCATAAAAATCAATGTCTATACTTGTATTAACTTCGTGGTAAACATTGTCAGCATCAACACCAATCACATCATAGTTTTGAGCATAGAACACTGAATCACCATTGTTGTTGAAGAATGTGTAACTTGTTGAACCGTCATCAAATTTTTCATCAACGCTATCATTTGCAATCACCAAAACACCTTGTTTGTAAATTTTTGTGTTGCAACCTTCACAATATGCAACAAATTCGCCATCGCAGAACATTCTGCCGTCTTTGATATCGTAATGGTCATTTTGTGATTCTGGCATTTTTGTCAATTCATAATCGCCAATTTTAACTTTGTTGTTTGTCATAAAATCTCCTTAAAATTGCTTTGATTTTAACACAACAGGCATTGGTTGTCAATATGAGATTGTTAAATAATATACATATTTTAAGTTCATTTGATAGTTGTTTGGAAATCAAAGGCAATCTAAACATATAAGCAAAGTCAACAAGGTTTTAAACACACACTAACGGAAATCAAATTTTTATTATAAATCAACATTAAATTAGCACTCAAATATAAAGTTTGCTAAAAATTTTAAAAAAGTTTGCAATTTTTGTTGACAAATGGATATAATAGTGATATATTGGTGTTGTAAAGGTCAAAGAAAGTCAAACATACCGATTTGAACTTTAACACAGCCAATAATTTAGCAAAAACTAATTAATTTTGGCAAAAGGAGGGCAAAAATGAACAGAAGTGTAAGCGATGTGATTGAAGAATTTATCATGTCTAGCCTTGACGATGATGATTTTATTGAGTTGTCTCGCAATGACTTGGCAAAATTCTTTTCATGTGTGCCAAGCCAAATCAACTATGTTTTGAAAACAAGATTCACGGTTAATCGTGGTTTTGTGGTGGAAAGTCAACGAGGCGGAAGCGGTTATATTAAGGTTACACGTGTGCAAGACAACAATGAAAACTTTTTAAACAATGCCCTTAATATTTGTCATAATCCAGTTGACAACTTGCAGGCAAATCAAATGATTGCCAATATGGTTGATAAAAAAATTATCACAGAAAATGAAGCCAGTTTGTTAAAAAGTGCAATCAGTTCAAAAGCACTTAACAATCCACTTAATATTGACAACAATTTGCGTAGCAATATCATGTCGAGTGTGATTATGGAATTAATGAAAAGGGGTAAATAAAAAAATAATATTTAATTTTTGATAACACATTTGTATTTAAGCGTCAAAACTAAATTTGAAATATAAAAGGAGAAATTATTATGTCAAATTGTGATAAATGCGGTAAACCAGCAGTTTACCATTCAACATTGATTGTTAATGGTGTTAGCCAAACAACCAATTTATGTCGTGATTGTGCGATAAAGGAAGGTGTATTTAACAGCGAGCCAACCAGTATTTTTGATGATTTCTTTGCGCCTTTTGCAGATTTTCTTCCGTTTGAAACAGTTGAAAATATTGTTTGCCCAGTGTGCAAAACAAGTTTAAGGGAATTTAAATCAAGTTTGCATGTTGGTTGTCCTAATTGTTATGATACGTTTAGCAAAGATTTAAACAATATGGTTAAACGTATCTCTCGCAATGACCACCATAAACCAGAAATTTCTAAAATCAAGCCTGAAAAATCAACACAAACATTTTCAAAGCAAGATAAGATTGCTGAACTTCGTGCAGAGATGAAACAAGCGGTTGCTGAAGAAAGATATGAAGATGCTGGCAAGTTGAAGAAAAAAATTCAAAAGTTGGAGGCTGAAAATGACTAATATTATTTCAACAAAAATTTCAGTTTTTAGGAATTTGAAAGATTATAAATTTATGCCAAAGTTGGAACAAGGCAAAATTGGCGAGATTGAAGATAAAGTTGATGTGGCTTTAAAAGATTTAACAAAAATCAATCTTGAAAACACCAATTCACCAACAATCAACTTTTTAAAACAAAATAAATTGTTGAATAACAATGCAAAGGCAGTATATTTAACAAAAGACAATGTTGCTGTGAACTTGTTTGGCGATGAGCATTTGTGTTTTGTTGCTTCCAGCCTAGGCTTTGATGATAAATTGAATCAAAAAGTTATGGCGATTGTTTCAGCAGCAGAGAACAAACTTTCAATGGCATATAATGACCAATATGGCTATCTTATGAGTGATATAAAAAACCTTGGCTCAGGTATGCAAGTTGAAAGTTTGATAAATTTAACAGCTCTTGTTGAAATGGGCAAGATTGGTCAAGTGTGCCAAAATATCAAAAATTTGGGTTATGCAATTGAAAAGTGTGCAGGAACAACTTATGCTGTTTCAACTGTGTGTTCACTTGGCTTAACAGCAACAGAAGTGTACCAAGAGTTTGGCAGAACATTGACAAAACTTGCCGAACTTGAAATTGAAAGTGAAAAGATGCTTTACAGCACAAACACTGAAGAAATCACAGATAAAGTATATCGTGCTTTAAGTTTGCTTAATGGTGCGTATATGCTTTCTTATGACGAATTAAAAACAAACTTGGATTTGTTGCGTGTTGGTGCAAATCTTGGCATAGTAGATATAAAAGAAAAACAAGTCAATGCTTTGCAATCATTGGTTGATGCAAAATTTGACCAATTTATCACAAAGCAGGAGCAACTCGACTTGGCAAATAAAGTTAAAGAAATATTAAAATAAAAGGAGATGATATTATGTATAACTTAACAGATTTAGCAAATAGATGTATTCAACTTGCAAGTAAAGTTGCAGGCGAATATGGCAATGAAGTTGGCACTGAACATATCTTATATGCTTTAACCAAAGTAGAAAGTAAATCTAGCAGATTGCTTAAGGCATATCGTGTTGATGCTGACATCATCAAACAAGTGCTTGATAATATGCCTGGTGGCATTCCAAGCAGTGTGGTTGAACTTACGCCACGCACAAAAGAATTGCTTATGGTTGCGGGCAGTGTTGCAAAACGTACCCACAGTGCATATATTTCAACCGAACACCTTTTGGTTGCAATGCTCAGCCAAGATGATAGTTACGCAATCAATATTTTGGCAGGTGTGCTTAAACTTAATGTTTATGAAATGCGCAATAAAGCAATTGGTTTGATTGCAAATGCTAATGCTGACAACAATCAACAACAAGGTAATTTTAACACAGATGGTTTTGTGCAAGTTGGCAATGTCTCAAATGGCAACAAACAACAAAAACAAGAATATCAAAGTCAATTGCCACCAGAACTTTTGGAAATGGGTTCTGATTTAACATTGCGTGCAAAGAATGGCAAAATAGATCCAATCATTGGCAGAGACAATGAAATTGAACGTATGATTGAAATCCTTTGCAGAAAGACAAAAAACAACCCTGTTTTGATTGGTGAAGCAGGGGTTGGTAAAACAGCAGTTGTTGAAGGCTTGGCTCGCAGGATTGTGGCAGGAGATGTGCCAGCATTCCTTAAGAATAAAACCATTTATAGCCTAGATATTGGCGGTCTTATGGCGGGCACAAAATATCGTGGCAGTATGGAAGAAAAACTTAAAAATGCCATTGATATGATAACACAAAATAAAAACATTATTGTGTTTATTGATGAAATTCACACTTTGGCTCAAGCGGGCAGTGAAAAGGGCGAAACAAACCCAGCAGATATGTTAAAACCATACCTTGCACGTGGTGAGATGCAAACAATTGGTGCAACCACCACAGACGAATATCGTAAATATATCGAGCAAGACAAAGCTTTGGAACGTCGTTTTCAACCAATCACAATTGACCCACCAACAGTTGAACAAACAATTGAAATTTTGCGTGGACTTCGTGATAGTTATGAAGCATTCCATAATGTTAAAATCACAGATGAAGCAATCAGCTCTGCTGCAAATTTAAGTGACCGTTATATTCAAGATAGGTCTTTGCCAGATAAAGCAATTGACCTTATTGATGAAGCATCAAGTAGGGCAAAAGTAAAACAGAATTATGATAGCCCAAAATTGAAAGAAATGAAAGAAAAACTTAAAAAACTTGAAGCTGAAAAAGATGATGCTGTCAATCAAGAAAATTTTGAACGAGCATCAAAACTTCGTGACCAAGTTGCAAAGTTAAAACAAGAAATTGAGCAAACAAGCAACTTGCCAGCAACACAAGAAGGTGCAACAGCGGTTGTTGATGAGCAAGATATTGCTGAAGTTGTAAGCAAATGGACACGTATTCCACTTACAAAACTTACTGAAGGCGAAGCAGAAAAATTGCTTAACCTGGAAAAGATTTTGCGTGAACGTGTTAAAGGTCAAGACGAAGCGATTGAAAAAGTTGCAAAAGCAATCCGCCGTAGCCGTATAGGTATTCGAGATCCTAAACGTCCAATTGGCAGTTTCTTGTTCCTTGGTCCAACAGGTGTTGGTAAAACTGAACTTTCAAAAGCACTTGCTGAAGCATTGTTTGATGATGAAAATAAAATCATTCGACTTGACATGAGTGAGTTTATGGAAGCTCATAGTGTGAGCAAGTTGATTGGTAGTCCTCCAGGATATGTCGGCTTTGATGATGGTGGTCAATTAACTGAACAAGTTCGCCGTAAGCCTTATAGTGTTGTTTTGTTTGATGAAATTGAAAAAGCACACCCTGAAGTTTTCAATATGCTTTTGCAAATCCTTGATGATGGTAGGTTGACAGACAGTCACGGTAAAGTTGTAAGTTTCAAAAACACTATTATTATTTTGACATCAAATATTGGCAGTGATAAATTGTATAAAACCAGTGTTGATTTGGGCTTTAAAGATGGCAAAGAAAGATCAACCGAAGATAAACAAGCCGTGATGCTTGCTGAACTTAAAAAATACTTTAGGCCAGAACTTATAAATCGTATTGATAATATCGTTGTGTTCAACAAACTTTCTGCTCCTGTAATGAAAGAAATTGCAAAGAAAATGCTTGCTGAACTTAACAAAAATTTACGTCAAAGCAATGTTGAATTGAAGTTCACAAATTCAACCTTAAATTACCTTGTAAAGAATGGTACAAATGACGACTTTGGTGCTCGTCCTTTGAAACGTTTAATCACAAGCAAAATTGAAGATGATTTGGCGGACAAAATGCTTAAAGGCGAAATAAAATCTGGCGATAAAGTTGTTGTCGATTATAAAGACGAAAAGTTGGTTTTCTTGGTTAAGGCCGAAGATAAATCAGAAACTGACAATTCAGAAAATAATTCAGAACAAAAATAATTTTAGTTAAAATAATATTTGATAATAATATTATTAAAATTAAAA
>JBNMLD010000023.1:0-14820 GCA_050874685.1 Candidatus Onthoplasma sp.
GACTTATCCCTATATAATTTTATATAATAAAATTAATAATTATGTAGAATTAGAGCAAATTAAGGTGAGGGGTTATGAAGAAAAGATTTTTAAATGTGCTTATGGTTCTTATCGTGGTTTTGTCCTGCGGATTTTTATCTGCATGTGGCAACAGATACAAGAACATGGAATTTTCAGTTCAGTATGCTTTTGCTGACGATAATGGAGTGATTGACCAATGGTATGATGCTGGTCAAAATCTTTCATTGAATTTTGGCGACAGTCAGGATAAACTGGTAATCCAAAACAAGCAAAGCAATCTTGTGTTTAAAATCAATATCAAAAATGTTAAGGCAAAATACATTGATGATTTGATTATCTACGACAGCAATTCTTCATCATCTCAAATTGTTAAGCAAGACGAATTATTCACAATCAAAGTTCAAGGTGCGATGCAATCTTCTATCCGTATTTATGAAACAAAGTCTGGCAAAGAAACAAATTTGAAATTAAATATATTTGAAAGTTTGCAAACCATAACAACCAATACAGATTTTAAACCTGCACTTGTTGTTGGTAAGACTGTAAACTTGAATAACCTTTCTTCAGCAAACGAAAGTCAAAGTGCATTGTTGTTCACACCTGTTGGAACAAACCAAACAGCAGTAGATTTTAGTATTGTTGGACTTGGATATTATGACAATGGACAATGGAAAGAAACACGCAATTCAGCATCAGCCCTTCAATATGTTGAACTTGCAAAAGACGGCAGTTTGACAATCAAAAGCAATTTTGATGCAAATACAAACCCTGTTGTTAAACTTAAAGCTACTTCAAAATTCTACAAAGATGAAAACGAAAAAAGCACAACTTTTGATGTGTATGTTATTGAATCACTTTCAAACGTTGATGCACCGGTTGTAAGTGAAACTGGCAAAACAACAAAACTTGAACAAAAAACCTTGTATGTAAACGATGACAGCGAAAACAAAGAATATAAATTGGTTGTTGATGTCGGCATTGGTACAATCGAAAGCAAATACATAAAAGGTGTTACAACCGCAAACGGGGACACCGCTAGATACGGCTTAAATGTTTATGTTGACGAAAAATTGGTTGATATGGATAGTTATGCAGATTATAACGGCATACGCATTCAACCTTTGCAAACAGAAAAAGACAAGGCATTTATGTATGAAATAACTGCAGACGAAAAATCTTATTTAACCTATCCAAGGAACGCAATTAGATTTGAACTTAAAGTTCTTGGTTTGGATTACGTTATAGATGAACAACTTTATTCAGCAAGTTTAAATATCACAAAGCGCAGTATTATTAAAGACATTACACTCAATGGCGAAACAAACGACACATATAATGAAGGCAAGATTTTTGTTACAGCAAACAGCAGTGTTTCACAAAACGGCTTAAATCTATTGGTTGATGTTGCACCTAATGATAACGAAAGCCATTTGGTTCTTATTTCAGCAACTTCAAACCTTAATGTTACAGGTAGAAGCATAATGCAGTTGAGCCAAGCGCAAACAATCGCTGGCAAAACCTACACTATGGCTGTTATGAATGGCTCAAATATTAATGTAACATTCAAACAAAACTCAATTGAATCAGCTGATGGCGAATCAATCAGTTTTACAACTTATAAAAAGGTTGACGATTCTACCGCTGGCTATGTAGATGCTTATACTTTAGATGTTAAAAAAGTGGTAACTGCAAACAGATTTGAAGTTTTAACATCATCAACAGGCATTGAAAATTTTGTTGATAAAACAATTTTGACAAATGCTGAAAACGAAACAAATTTCTATTTACGCATTTATTATACTGGCAACAGTTTGGCAACAGATACAATTGACTTAACATTGCCAACAACATCAAGATTTGCATTTAAAAATGGTGCAACCAGCATTAACTTGAAAAACGATTTTACAAGTGCGGGCATTTCACAGGTTGCGTTCAAAACTGCTGTGGGTTCAAATGGCGAATACTATGAAACATATTGCATTCCACTTAAAGCAACACAAGCAAAAGATACTGCATTGGTAACAATTTTTGCAGGCAAAACTGGCAACACAGCATTGTTTGAATCAAACTTTACAGTGCAAAGTGTTTATGTTGCTTCAACCGATGAATTTGTGATGAGAACAGAAGGTCAAAATATCTTTAAAATTGGTTCAGAAAGCGAAACATCATTTGATAGATATGCAATCGTAAATAACTACAATTTAAAAAGTGAATTACATTTTGGACAAATGGTTTCTGGATCATTCAATCAACTTTCAATTGCAAACGTAGAACTTGTAAGGTCAGGCAAAGAAGATAGTACAGATTTCTCTGCATCAGCAGTTGATTATCTTGCACTTGGCAAAACTGGCAGTGTCAATAAATATCAAATTTGGGGTGTGCAGGGCAGTAAAACAACTCATTTTACAGCAACAATCCTTTATTATGTTCAAGAAAACGGTGTAATTTCAACAACAAGTGTAACCAAAGAGTTTGAAATCGCTGTTTATAATAGCATAAGTAGCATTGATATGAACTTTGCATCTGGCAGTAGCAATGAAATTGTTTATATCAATAGATATTATGAATCTGCTGCTAGTTCTACAATAAAATTTGACTCAAAAAGTTTCATTGCAACACCTTCACAATCAGTTAAATTTGGTGCAAATGGCAATGAAGAAATAGTTGAAGATATCAACAAATTAAAATTGTCTGTTACAGGTGATTATCGTTCAATAAAGATATATTTGGGTTCTGATGAAATCTTGTTAGACAATAATGGCACTGCAGTTGATGGGCATGGTAACAGAATTTATCTTTCTGCATTGACAGGCAATTTGACAGTAAAACTTATCAAGAAACCTGAAACATCTCAACAATTTGTAACAATCAATCTTACAGCAGTAAGTTTTGGCACAGAGTTGGCAGTTTCAAAAGCTATCACAATCAACTTTGGCAGTTATGTGCAATCAGATGACATTGCTTTAAGTGGAGATGCGCTTACAAGCGAAAACAATACAATCAACATCAATATGTCATTCTTAAATGTGGCAGATGGTGGTGTTGCAACTTCAAATTTCAATGCAACAGTGGTTTACAATCAATTGGTTGCAACAAAATATGATGATTTAGATTATATTTTGTACGAAATTTTGCAAGATGAAGATGGTAATCCAATTTTAGACAGCAATAAGCAATATACCGCTGTTGAATTGAGCAAAGCAGAAAATAGATTGAATATAACAATCAACAAACTCACAGGCTTGGTATCAATTGGTGCAAACAAATCATTGGGCGGTGGTATGTTTAAATTGCGCTTGGTTGCGCTTGATTCTTATGATGAATCAACAAATAAATATACTAACTTTAGAGATGTGTTTATAACAATCACTGATGGCTCAACAAAAGCAAGATATAAAATTTCATCAGCTGATGATTTTAGAAATATTGCAAACAATTTAAATGCTCACTATGTATTGACAAAAGATATCGTTGTTACAAACCACACAACATTCGATAGTTTTTCTGGTTCAATATCAGGTAAAAATGTACAACTTAATGATGTTGGCGGAGTGGTTGAAACAAAACGTAATTTAACTGTCACAATCAGCAGGTCTTCAACTGCAACTGATAACGTTTATTACGGCTTGTTCACAAAATTGACGGGCAATGCGTCTATCGCAGATTTGAACTTGAATGTTAAGTTTGAAGATTATTTAAAACCAACCTCAACCGACAGTGGCAAATCTTTGTACATTGGTGGTTTGGCTGGCGTTATCGAATCAAATGTAAAAATCAGTAATGTGCAATTTGAAATCGACTTTTCTGGTTTAACATTCAGTCGTAATAGTATTTCCACAGATGTGTATCTTGGCGGTGTGGCTGGCGAAATGGCAAACAATTTTAACCTTGCAAATTCAAAAGTTACAACAAAAGGTGCAGTTTACACAGCCTTTAACGCAACAAACAAATATTTGTATCTTGGTGCTGTTGCAGGCAGATTGACAGGCTCAATTGTTGGCAGTTATCGTCAAGCATCAGACTTGGAAAATCTTGCCTACAATGTGGGTATGGATATTGCTGTTACAAATGCAGACCTTGATGTTACATTGGTTAATAGGGTTGAAAATAATGTTTTGATTGGTGGCATTGCAGGCGAATCCGCTTCTAATGCTGTGATTAAAGGCTTTGTAACCATGGGACAAATCAATGTTAATGGCTTGAAAGCAACAGGATATTTGTCAGGTTTGGTTGGTAAATCAGCAAGCACAACAATTGCAGATATTGTTATGTTAGGTGTTAATTTAACAGCAAGCAGTCAAAACTTAAAATTGGCTGGTGCAGTTGGCGAAGCAACAGCAACAACTTTAACCAGTGTTAAATTTATGTCTTTCAAACTTGAAGACGGCATTGATACCGGCATTAAATTGGACGAAAATAAAGCATACGGCATTATTTCAAACAACTTGGGTATGGTTGCTGGTTTGATTGCAAATGCAAATTCCGCAACAATCAGTTTAAGTAGTGTTGAAAATTATGTAAAAGACAAATCATTTAGCAGTTTGACAGCAAAACAAGTTTATGGTTTGGTGTGCGTGAGTGAAAGTGCAAGTTCAGTGCAACTTGAAACTTCTTACATAAATGCAAATATAACTGCGGACAGCAGTGTGACAAGTTATTTGATTTCAAACTCAACGGCTGAAAATTGCTATTTTGTTGGAAGATTCTCTGGCAATCGTGTCGCAACAACGGGCAGTGTTTATACCGCTGTTTATGACGACAGTACATTGTTTGTGAACGATAACCCTGTTGACTTTGACGGGCTTTCAACAACCGAACAAAATCAGCTTGAAACTGGTGTTTCTGGCGAGATGTGGAAGGTTGAACAATCATTTAACACTCTTTCAGTGAACGGATATGTTTTCTATCTACCTTATCTTGTTGATAACTTTACATTAATCCCAACTGATATCACAACAATATTAAACCAACAAACAATCAAGGATATCAATTCTCTTTATGTTGGCGATTACACAAAGAACGAAGATACAGACAAAAAAGATGAACTTAACAATATCGTCAAACATAGCATAACAGAAACAGCAATAGTAAATTACTATAATGATATAAATAATCCTCTTAATAATATTAATTTAAATACACATAAAATCACTGATTTGGTTAATTTGACAAAAGTGCCAAATAGCCCAAACACTATTGGTGCAATTGTGTATAAGATAATTAAAGGTGCAGATTATGCTTCTATTGTAAATAACAACGAAATTTACTTTAAAGGCACATCAAATCAAGATTATATTTTGATTAAAGCATATTCTGTGTTCAATCCTGATGCTTGTGATTATTTCTTGATTTACACACAAAATTGGTATAGTGACATTGTGCTTGAAGCGGACAACCTTCAAGCAGTTGGTACAGGCAACACAACCTATCAACTTTCAACTTACAAAGGTGTGCAAAACTTGGAAATTGACCTTGACACAATCAATACAAGGCAAAACGATTCAACAAACTATAAGTCACTTTTCGATGTTGATAACATAAGTGAATTTGTGGAAATCTTGGCAACAATTCAAGATGCAGAATCATCAGTATTGACAATCAGCAAAAATCCAAATTTGTTTAACAGATTTGTTTTGAACAGCACAGATACAGAAATCAGTGGAACAAAAACTGAAACAATCATATTCACAACAAAATTCAATTTGACAAAATATTTTGGCGAAGCAATCTATCCTCAACAAGACGGTGTTGACCAATATTTAACTTTGGCGACAAAACAAATAAATGTAAATATCAGTGAAACAGCAACTGCTCTTGAATTTAGCACTGACCATTTGGAAGGAGAATCAAGTGAATCCTATGTTGTTACTGCAACTTTGACAACTGGTTATGTTGACAGTGAAAATCCAGAAGTTGATACATTTGTAAATTTAGTTTCAACAAACAACATTGTTGAATTTGATGAAGAAAATCATGACAGTTTGATTATGAATTTCAGCGTGATTGACGGCACTGATGAATATTCAAGATTGCTTAAACAATCAGGCAAAACAACAATACCAGAATTGTTTGATATTGAAGTGTTCAACAACTTTAATGAAACTAACAAAACTTACACATACAACATCGCAATGCAACTTAAAAACAGTTACAACACCAGATATTTGACAAGTGAAATCAGTTTTGCAATAAAAATATACGCAAAAACAAACCCATCAATTGACGGCGGAACAACTGTTCAATTGACAATAAAGCCTTCAACACTTTCAAGCAGTATTGTGATAAACAACTATGCAGCATCATCTGCTGAAGCGATGGGCAATTACACACACTTAATCACATCAAGTCAAGTTGAAACAGCAAACATCACCCCAGGTGGAAATGGTGGAGTGTTGACAATCCGTATGCAACCAAGTTATGCGCACATCAAACAAGTTTCTTTGAAGAGCAGTGAACTTTATGTTCCAAGCCTTAACGAAAATGTAAAAATTAGGTTTGAGCAAATTGTTTATCATACTGGACTTGGCAAGTATATCAGCATCAGCCCAAGTTGCGAACAAACTGAAGACGGCATGGGAGTTTATTTAAAACTTGCCAGCGCAACAACTGATGGGGTAAGTTACACATTTGATGGCACAATATATGTTCATGTTGTGTTGGACAAAAAGTTTAGTGGTTTGGCTGATGAAATCCGCTTAACATTAGATGTTACAAATGCTGACGATACTCATATTGTTAAAACAAAATCTTTGGTAACAGATTATTTACCTGGTGTAGATTTGTCTTATGATGAAGATTACAAAATCACAGCAAAAGTTAATGGCGAAGATACTCAAGGATATTTGATTCAACAAAACACAACAAATAATATCGTAACATTGAAAATTTACGGCTATCAATTTAATGCAAACCCAGTTGTAAATATCACTGATTTGAATGGCAATTCTCTTGGCCTTGATGTTGATTATCAATGGTTGGATAAGTATAGTGAACTTAAAGCGAATGCTGACGGTTCATATTCAATGAGATTGCAACTTGCATTGAGAAATAGCCTTTCAAAACCATTCAAAGTTACGGTTGGCATGAGTTTGGTTTCTAACACTGAAATTAAAACAGAAGATAGTTCAATCAACTTCTTCCCAACTGATTATATCTTGAACAAAGATAACACATCATTTGATTTTGGCTCAACATTAAATTTGGCAATCAATCAAGCACGTGATTTGACATTTGATTTTGCAACAAATGATAACAATATAGATTTCTCAAATGAAATTTATAACGTCATTTTATCAAATATCAAAAATCAAATTTTGGCATCAGCGGAAAATCAAACACTGACAGAAGAACAACTTAAAACAAAAGTGTTCCAAAAACTGATGTCGATGTTTACATATAAAGTTGATGACTCTGGCATAACAAGCAGTTTTGATGTTGAAAATGATTATTTTGAAGTGTTCACAACGAACTATGGTTCAGGCAGTGAAGCTATTACAAATTTGCGCATAAAAGCAAAAGGCAAATTTAAAACTTCAGTGCAATTCAAAATAAACTATAATTATGCTTATGACGAAGCAACTGGGGTTTGCAAACTAGTGTTTGGCAGTCAGGACACAACAATGTTGCCACATGTTTTGACAATCAATTTTGATATGAATTTCTACACAGCAACAACTCGCCAAGATGCTTTTGCAATCAGCCAGGCAGACCAAATGTTTGATGCTGACGGCAATTGCATATTAGGTGAAGGGCAGAACTATGTGCTTACAAATGATATTGTTGTTGAAATTGCAAAACCAATCTCAACCGCTATTGCAAGTTTGGATGGCAACAACAAAAAGATTATTATCAAAAACTTTGTTGTGTCAAACGAGGCTTCTGAAAATGCTGGATATTACGGATTGTTTGCAACAGTAAGTGAAAATACATTGCTTTACAATTTGGTTGTGGATTATTCACAATTCAATGCAAGTCAAAATGGACAATTGGTGCTTGCTTATGAAAACTTAAATAATGTGGTGTTTGGTGGTTTGGCAGCGGTAAACAATGGCTTGATTTACAACTGCGATGTGATAAACGCAAGCAGTTCAAGCACAAAAGTTGTTAATATCTTGATAAACAATAATGCTGAAACAAGCATTACATTTGGTGGTTTGGTTGGTGTGAATAACGGCACAATCACAAACAGCCGTGTTGGCACAAGTGAATTTACCAAAATTATTGCAAATGACAACTCTCAAACAAGTTACACAGAGTACTTTAAACCTCTAAACTTTGTGTTGGGCAACCGCACATTAAATCAAGGTCAAGGGTTTAAATCTATAACAGGTGGTTTTGTTGGCATCAACTCAAGCAACAGTGCCATATCAAGTTCGTATGTTGCAAACACAAGTTTGTACACATATTCAACAAACAGTGATTCAAAACTTGCAGGTTTTGTTGCTGAAAACTCTGGCAAAATATCGTATAGTTATGTAAAAGGCATTGAAACAACAATAACAAACGAAAATCCATTCTCAACAGGTGCAAAAATTGAAGCACACGCAGATGGTAATATCGCCGGATTTGTTTACGACAATATGTCTGGTGCAAATATCAATAACAGTTTTGCAAATATTGAACTTGTTTCAAAATCTGCATTTATGGCAGGTTTTGTGTTCCGCAACAATTCAGGCGCAAAAGTCAGTCAATGTTATTCAGCCTGCACATTTGCAAATGCAAACAGCGATACAACTTTGCAAATCACACCTGAACAACCGTTTGTTGGGGCAGACACAACTGGCTCACTTTCAAATGGAGAATTGGAAAATTGCTATTGGTATAAAGACACAAATAAACAACAATTTGTTGTTGCAGAAACTGACGGAAAACCAATCGCAACAGGTTTGAATGCAACAAATTTTGCAGACACAAACAATTTAATCAATTTTGTATTTGTGTTGAGTAACAGTAAAAACGACCGTGACCAAGGCATTTGGTCATTCTATGACAATCGTGGCAATGCCGTTAAATTGCCAGAACTTACAATTGCAAATAATGTTGCATATTCATTTAGATATGAAAGCAACAATACTGACAACGCAGATAGCACAAGTAAATATACTTATGCAACAAAATTCAGCCTTGGCAGTAAAAACAATCCTGAAATTATAAGTTCAGTTCAAGAGTTTAATGATGTGTTCACAAACTATGGAACATCAAACAATTTTGCAGGATATGTTAGATTGATTGCTGATATTGATTTTGCAAGCGACAAAGCAGCAATTGCAACACGCAGACAATTCACTTTGGGTAGCAAAAACAATACAAACGACACAACTTACTCAAGCTTGGACGGCAACGGTATGGCAATCAACAATATCTATCTCGATGTTGGCGAAGATAAAGAAGAAATGGTTGGTTTGTTTGCAAAAATCAATCGTGCTTATATCAAAAATTTGAATTTGCATTTTTCATCAGGCAATTTTAGTACTGCAAACTCAATATATTCTGGTGGCTTGGCAGGTAAAATAACAGATTCTGTCATAATCAACATTAGCCTTGATGGTGTTAACACAACAATTCAGGGTGCAAATATGGTTGGTGGCTTGGCAGGCTTGATTGACGGTCAAAGTTTGATTTATGGTATTTCTTCAAATTTAAGTGTGTCAACAATTTTGTCTGGCACAACTGAACTTTATTCATCAACTAAAAATGCAAACAGCGCAAATAATAGTTATGCTCAAACAGTGTCCTATGCTGGTGGCATTGCAGGTGTAATTGATGTTACAACTCGTTCATATTCAAGCGGTGGCGAAGGATATAACTTGTCATACATTTACATCAACGATAACGCAGTAGATGTCAACGATAATTTAAAAATAACCGCAGACTATGCTGGTGGTGTTGCCGGTTACGTTGGCAAATCCGTAAAATCGGTGCGTGTGTCATTCAATGTTGGTTCATCTAACCGCATTGACGGGCAATATTCTGCTGGTGGTTTGTATGGTGCAAGCATTGGTGCAAGTATGGAGGCATCTAAAGTTAGTGCTTTGGATACTGACGAAGCTCAATTTAAATATGACAGCACTCTTGCAAAATACGTGCTTGACATGTCAAAACCTTTAGATAAAGAGAACATTGGCAATGTTGGATTGATTGAATCATACACTTATGGTGGTGGTTTGGTTGGTATCAGTGTTGGCAGTTCAATCTTCTCATGTTATAGCAAAGCAAGTTTCTATGCTGGCAAAAACATAGGTGGTTTGATTGGTGTTGATGTGCTTTCAAATAACAACTTCAACTATGCTGTGCCTTTCATCAATTTTGAAGGCAATATGGAAACTGTCAAAACAATTGGCGGTTTGATTGGCATTGCTGAAGATGCAAGCAGTGCAACATTTGGTCAGGTTTACACAAACTTGGGCGCAAAAACAGGCAACAGCCAAAACTACACATTCTCAACAATTTTGCTTGAAAATGAAGCTTATAAAACATTCAAACAAAATCTTGAAAATCAAAATATTACAATAGATGTAAAATTAAATAACTTTATTGGCGAAGATAGAGTTGCAAATCATGTAATTTCACAAGTTTATGTTGGCGAAATTGCTTACAGTGATTTGATTGTTGCCAACTCAAATATTGCTGGTTTGACAATCAAGAGCATGAGAAATTTGTATAATTTGGAAGTGCCAGAAGTGCAACTTTCTACATACAATTCAATCTTCTCAATTTGGGATACAAAATATTGGAATTTGGATACTCACAGCAGATATTTCCCACTTTTAACTGACCAACGCGATGAAAACTATGAAATCATCAAAGATGCTCAAGACTTTGAAAAAATCAAAAACAATCCAACAGGAAGTTTCAAAATCACTGATGATGTAAATATGTCAAACTACAAAGGTGGAGAAAACTTTGTGTTTGACTTTGAGTTCTCTGGTGTATTGATTGGCGAAAAATCTGATGGCTCAACACCGATTGTATATAACCTCAATGTTAAAGCACCAAATAATGCTGATGCTGGTTTGTTCAGGGCAACAAGCAATGCAACATTTAGGAATATAGAATTTTCTTGGAAGAAATATGGTGTTGGTGGCGAAGGCAACAAAGTTAAAATTAAAAACTTTGCAGGCTTCAGTGGTAACGATGAAAAATCAAAAATCAGTGCAATTATGGTTACTGTTGGCAGAATTAACCGCACAGAAACAGATGCTGTTGAATTGTTTGCACATGCAGGCAGAGATGAGTCTGTTCAATATAGTTCAATCACTGGATTTGCAGGTTTGATAACAACTGCTTTGGGCACAAATATCTTAAATTCATCATTCTCTGGACAAGTAAGTGTTGATATAGATTTAACAAACAGCACAAAAACAGAAAACTTTGTCGGTGGTCTGGTTGGTTATGGTAATACTGATATTGAAGACATTGAAAATACAATGAGCATTATCAACAGTTCAGTTGGCACATTGCAAAATACATTGTTTAATTTCAAAGTAAGTGGCAACAAACAACTTGATGTCGGTTTGCTTGCTGGTGGACTTAAAATGACAGCTGTTTCAGGCAACAGCGTGGGCAGTTTGACAAGTTCAGTTGTAAGCAAAAATATTGACCTTAATATTGTATTAAACAACTTCACAAATTCAGTAAGTGTTTCAATGTATGCTTCTGGTTTGATTGGTGTGGTTGAAGATTGTAATGTTGAAGACAATGTTTCATTCCATACTATAAAAGTTAGTGAACAATCAGGCATAAGCAATAAAAATGCAAACTTATATCTTGCAGGGCTTGTTGGCAAATATTTGTTAAGCGCTGAAGATACAGGCAGAAAGATTGTTAATTGCGATGTAAGTTCAAATATCATTTCAACCGTAAGTTCAGCAAGTTCAACAACTGCTTCTGCAGGTATTGCACTTGTTGAAACAGTCAACAATGTTTATATTGAACAATGTTTGTTCACTGGTTCAATATCAACAATTGGCAATGCTAATGTTGGTGGAGCAATTGGTTATGCTTATAAATCAACAGGCAAAACAAAAATTAATTTAGACCAAATTGTATCAAGTGTTGATATTTCTTCAAAATTTGGCAAACTTCAAAGTGAAGAAACTGAAACAGCTTATATTGGTGGTTTGGTCGGCCGTGTTGATGGCAGTTTGATTTTGTCAAACTCAATCAATATGGGCAAAATAACACCTTCAGCTGAAAGCAACGTAAACTATTATATTGGTGGCTTGGCAGGTTTGACTGAAAATGTTGTGCTGGCAACAGGCAGTTATTCATTCAGCCTATCATCAATTTTAGCAAACGGATTGAAAGGCGAAACTATCACACAAGTTTTGCCATCAGCAAATAACACAACAACATTTAGAAAAATGGGTGCTTTGTTCGGCTTTATAAATTCAACAAAAGTTGGACAAAGTTCAAATTACAATATGTTTGTGGGAGAAGCTAGCACAAGCAACTTCTATCAAACAAATGCAGATAAAAATAGTTTGACATCTGACTTGTTCTACTCAACAGATATGGCTCTTCAACCAGAAGACACAATGTTGGGCACTAACTTGTCTGCAGGTACACTTATTAACTCAATGAGTTATCAAACCAAAGTGTTAGAGTCTGGTGTTTGGGCAAACACTGCTTCAACAACATCTAACGTTCCTTATATCACAAGCATGCGCACAAGTATGCGTCAGTTTGAAATTTTTGAAAATGCAACTGATGATTATAAGAGTGGTTTGGTGGCAAATCCTAAACGTGTTTATACTGGCTCTGACCAAGTTATGTATTATTTGGTTGGCGACAACTTTAACATTGCAAACACATTTACAGGTATTGCGGTTGGCAATGGCAATGTTATAAAAACAGGAAATGCATTCTATATTAACAATTTGGGCGATAGTTCGTCATCGAATGGTTATTCCGCAATTTCAAATATCCATATTAAATATGAAAACTTTGATGTAACAAGACCATTAGTAAATGTAAACTTTGGCACAATCTTTAATTGTTCAATAATTGGCTCAATCAACAGTGTGGCAAACACATCTGCTGATGGTAAAGGCACAGGTTTGATTGTCAATGACAACAACGGTTTGATTTCTTACTGCTTCAATTCAGCAGATACAACAACACAAAATCAAACTGGTGCAATTGCTCTCAACAATAATGCAACAATCGTATCAAGTTACTTTACTGGCTCAATGACAGTTAAAAATAATAGTAAATATGGCTATGCGTTTGCTGAAAATGTGTCGTCTGATGCCTATATTTATAACTGCTATTCAGCAGGTAATATTGATACAATCAATTTCTCATCATTCGTGGGTGTTGACCTTAACAATGGTAGAAACAATATTATTGATAAACTTGCAACACCTTCAGATGCAGGCATTGAACAAGTAGATTTGAACAGAACAAACTTAACAGTAAGTTCAACATTTGATTTGATGAATGCAACAAATCTTGATGGTAATTGGCAAACAGCAATTTCAGGCAAAAAATTAGATTTGACTGATGGTTCAATGTTCGGTTATAACTACAACTATCCTATTTACGATTTCAATCAATATACAAGTGTGGTTGAAGGTAGCTTAAACAAAGCATTTGCAACACAATATTCACGTCAAACTGGCCGTGGTTTAAACAATACCGATGATTGGTTTGAAGTGCCACACTTGGGTGTGTTAAATTCAATTCAAGGTGTGATAGCAAACGATTCGGGTGCAAACAGGTATTACAAAATCACACGCAAGATTGACGGCGGTATTTATGAACAACACAACAAAGTTGACACAGTGAATTGGTATGCAGTTGGTGTGAATGATGAAACATTAGGCTTTGCTGCTTCAACAAATGGATTTACTGGAACAATTGATGCTGGTTATCTTGACAGTGCAAATAAAGTTAAATCATATTCAATTTCAAACCTTTCAGTAAATGGTTTGTTCACAAATATTAAAAATGCAGTTTACAACAACATCAAGTTTGAAGGCTTATTTGAAAGGATGAGCGGTTCAGGCGCACTTGGTGTTGAAGTTAATGGCACAGTTCTTGTTACAAACGTTGATGTTGGCGATTTAACAGTATCTGGCACAGATGTCTCAATTTTGTTTGGAACAATGCGTGCGGGTTCAATCCAAATTGGCGATTTTGTTGATGAAAATACAGTTAAAGGTGTTGACACTATTGGTACAACTCAATATAGTTCTGGCATGTCAAAATTGATTGCAACACATTCAGGTAATTATGGATTTGTTTTATCAAAAATGATTGCAGGCACAATTTCAATCTATGATGAAGAGATTCATGTTACAAACGAATTTGATAATGGTGTTGCATCAACCGAAGAACACACCACAACAGGTGGCTTGGTTGGTAGTGTTGAAAACGGCACAATTGAATCAAAAGGCAAAACAACCTTGTTTATCACTTCAGCAAGTTATGATATATTTGGTGGCTTGATTGGCGAGGTTACAAGTGAATCAACAAATGGTGTGGTAGTTTCTAATTTCCATGTGAAATTTGAAAATGACACATTTATGGCAAATCAATTTGGTGGTTTTGTTGGTGTAGTAAACAACGCAATTTCTATCAGTCAATGTACAATTGAAGATCAAAGCATTGTTATCAGTTTTGTTAATGGTGACAATAGATTCTTCGGTTTGTTGGCAGGCAAAATAACAGGCTCAGGCAAATTGAATTTCAATGGCAAATTGGAATTAAGAAGCCAATTAATTGTTCAAGCAACAACTGCAGTACAAGTAAATGAAACAACACAAGGCTTTGGCAGTTTGGTTGGTAATTTATCAA
>JBNMLD010000024.1:0-14586 GCA_050874685.1 Candidatus Onthoplasma sp.
AAACACCTACGGGCAGACCAAGGGAAAATCTGGCAGCTACTCCACCAACTTCCAGCAGAGCGGAAGGGAGCTGCTGCAGCCGGATGAAGTCCGCATGCTGGACAACCAGAATGCCCTTTTGTTTATCCGTGGGGAGCGGTATAAATGGTACAATAAAAATGTATAAAAAATCCAATATTTAAAATTAAAATAAGATAAATATCTTTTTACGTTATAATTTCTTAATTGAAAAACATGCAGAAAATTTTGCAAGAAAAATATGTTTAAAAATGATGTTATTACGTTTACATAAACATTTAAAAATATCACAAAAATTTCACCACCAAATTGTTAAAATATGTACTTTGTTTTAGATATGCAAAATGGTCAGATTTTGTTTTGTAAAACAGGGCATTTTTTTTGTTGTTTTTAAAAATTTTTTTTGCAATCCAGATAGGTGTTTCTTTGTCGCTAATACCCCAGAAAATCAAGATTGGAATGTTGAATTTTAACATGCGAATTGTGTTGAAATTTACAACATTTTTAAAAGTGATTTTGTTTGTCGGTGCTAATTCTTTATAATCTCGGCTTGCTAGATTTTGATATAAAAATTTGTATTTTTTTTGTTTTAACAGGCAAATGTTATTGTTTAAATCAATCTTTTTAAAAATATTAAAATTTTTTGCGCCAGCACCTCCAGTTACGACAATTTTCTCAATTTGTAAACAATTGTCGAAATCTTTTGATTGTGACAAATAATTCATTATAGTTGCAATCCTAAAACCGAAACTGTGGCAAACAATTGAGACGGTTGAAATGTTTAAACTTTTTGTGAGTGAAACAACACAGTTGACATAATCAATCATATCCCAAGCCAAATTTGTGGGTGCGGTTGTTGGCAAAGTAAGCGACAAACAATCATGTTTTGATTTTAACAAATTAATTGTTGATACAAATGAATTTTTGTTGCCACCCCAACCATGCAAAAACAATACACAATTTTTGTTGCCAGAGTTTGATTTGATAAAGTTATAATCAATAAGTTCGCCACGGAATATAAACATATTAATTGTTATGAAAATTTTTTGAAGTTTGCGATTTAAACAATTTTTGATTTAAGCGAATATATATTGTTATGGAAAAAATTTGTGTAATTTTTGGTGGCAAAAGCCCCGAGCATGATGTGTCAATAATTTCTGGAATGCAGTGTGCAAAATACTTGCAAAACAAATATGACGTAAAAAATATATATCTAGGACTGGACAATAAGTTTTATGATGCAACAGGCATTGATGATATTTCATATTTCAGTGATAAGAAAAATTTAAAACTTAAGCCATTGATTTTTTACGATGGACTAAACAAGAAGAGCCTTGGACTTAAAAAAATCTGCGATATAAAATGCGTTGTCAATTGTTGCCATGGTGGAGTGGGAGAAAATGGTTGCCTTGCAGGATTTTTTTCAACTTTAGGTATTCCTTTTACAAGTGCCTCATCGCTTGCGGGTGGCATAACCATGGATAAATCTTTAACAAAGCAATTGGTTGCAGATATTGTGAAAGTTGTTGACGGCATAAAGGTTACAAAACAAAATTATGTAGAAGCAGTGGAAGATATTGAAAGCAATTTTCCAGAAAACATTATTGTTAAGCCAAATGCGCTAGGTTCTTCAATAGGAGTCAAAGTTTGCAACAAATCAAATTTTAAAAACCAAATTGAAGCTATTTTTGCATTGAATGACGACGCTTTAATTGAAGAAAAAATTGCACCAATGATTGAACTTAATCAGGCTTGTTATAAAAAAGGGGATAAACTGATTATAAGTGCAATTGAACAACCATTGAGCAAACAGGACTTTTTAACGTTTGACGAAAAGTATCGTCACAACAGCAAAACAAAGGTTAAGGATAGGATTATCCCAGCCCAAATTGACAAAGACCTTGAAAATCAAATAAACATTGCAACGCAAAAGATATATTCAAAATTAAATTTGAATGGAGTTGTGAGAATTGATTACATGTATAACACAAAAGCAAAAATCTTGTATTTCAACGAAGTTAATACTGTGCCAGGCAGTCTTGCTTTTTATCTTTTTGAGCCGATTGGCATTGATTATATCAGTTTGATAGAGGATATGATAGACAATGCAACACAGCCGAAAAAATATTCATACTTTGACACCAAGATACTAACAAAAAAATTGCTTTAATTAAAAAAAAATGGTATAATTAGCCCGTAATTTAACAAAATTTGAACAAAAGGGGTTAATTGTGTCTGCTAGTTATGATAGTAAAGATTTAATTGTTTTGGAAGGGCTTGATGCTGTGCGCATGCGCCCGGGTATGTATATAGGTACAACAGGTGTAAAAGGGCTTCATCACCTGTTGTGGGAAATTATTGATAATGCGATTGATGAAGTTGCAAATGGATATGGCAATAAGGTTGAAGTGACATTGCACAAAGATGGTACGGCTTCTGTTATGGATAATGGTCGTGGTATCCCTGTAAGCCCACACCCAAAACTTAAAATCAGTGGTGTTGAGGTTGTTTTCACACAATTGCACGCTGGTGGTAAGTTTGGCGATAGCAACTATAAATATTCAGGTGGTTTGCATGGTGTTGGTGCATCAGTCACCAATGCTTTAAGCCGATATTTGGAAGTTACAGTTTTCAAAGACGGTCACAAATATTTTGCCAGATTTGAATCTATTGAAAAGAATGGCAAAATTCATAGTGGTGTGCCAGTTCAACATTTAACAGAAATGGGCAAAACCACATTAAAAGGCACTTACGTTCGCTTTTTGCCTGACGATAGGGTGTTTAAGGATACTAGGTTTGATTACGACACCGTTTATGAGCGCCTTAAAGAAACTGCATTTTTAAATAAAGGTGTCCACATTGAGTTGATTGATGAACGCACCAACAAACATGAAACTTTATGCTTTGAAGGCGGCATTAGAGATTATGTAACCAGCCTTACAATGGATAAAAAACCATTGTTTGTTCCACCGATTTATATTGAAAATGAGATTGATGACACATTTGTGTCACTATCTTTGCAATATGTTGATAACTACACTGAAAGCATTTATAGTTATGTCAATAACATTCCAACACCAGAAGGTGGCACACACGAAGTTGGTTTTAAAACAGCACTTACAAAAGTTCTTAATGACTTTGCAAAAAAGCATGGACTTGTAAAAGACAAAGATATTCCATTTATTGGCGATGATTTCCGTGAAGGTCTTGTTGCAGTTTTGGCTATCAAAATGAAAAATGTTCAATTTGAAGGTCAAACCAAAACAAAACTTGGCAATGTTGAAGCACGTTCAAGGGTTGAAAGTGTTTGCACTCAAGGTTTGAGTGAATTTTTCCAAGCCAAAAAGAATGAAAATATTGGTAATATCATCATAGATAAAGCAAAAGGCGCTGCACGTGTTAGGGCGGCTGCAAAGCACGCAAAAGATTTGACAAGGGCAAAAAACTCAATCGAAGGCAACATGTTGCTTGGTAAACTTGCAAATTGCACAAGCAAAAATCCTGAACTTAATGAAATATTTATTGTAGAAGGCGATTCTGCGGGCGGTACAGCAAAACAAGGTAGAGATAGATATTTTCAAGCTATTTTGCCATTGCGTGGTAAACCTCTTAATAGCGAGAAAAAACGCATTGACCAAGTGCTTGCGAACGAAGAAATTCGCACAATTATTGGTGCTTTTGGAACAGGCATTGGCGAAGACTTTAAACTTGAAAATTTAAAATATCACAAAGTTATTATTTTAAGCGATGCCGACCAAGACGGTATGCATATTAGGTGCATTTTGCTCACATTCTTTTTCCGTTATATGCGTCCGCTTATCACAAACGGCAATATTTATGTTGGTATGCCACCACTTTATAAGGTTACAACAAAAGATAAAGAGTGGTATTGTTATACTGATGAGGAATTAACACAAATCACATCAAAACTTAAAAATTACAATTTGCAACGTTACAAAGGTCTTGGTGAAATGAGCGCAGAACAATTAAAAACAACCACAATGGACCCAGCACATCGCAGTATGATTAGGGTTACACTTGAAGATGCTGTTATGGCTGATAAGCAAATAAGCATGTGGATGGGCGATGATGTTGGACCAAGAAAGGACTACATCAATAAAAATGCAAACTTTAACAAGATTGATGCCTTTGAAACACAAAAACATGAAAAACAAAAGCAAGAAGATGAAGGGGAAAATTAATGGCAAAAAAAGAATTTAATTCGGTTGAACCAAAAGGCAATTTATACACAATGACAGTTGAAGATGTTATGTCAACCAGTATGTTGCCATATAGTGAATATGTTATTATGGACCGTGCACTTCCAAGGGTGGAAGACGGTTTAAAACCAGTTCAACGCCGTATTTTGTATGACATGATAGAATTGGGCTTAACACCAGATAAACCATTCAAAAAATCAGCACGTGTTGTTGGTGATACATTAGGTAAGTTCCACCCACACGGAGATAGTTCTGTTTATGGAGCGATGGTTCGTATGGCTCAAGACTTTGTTATGGGCGAACGTTTGGTAGAAGGTCAAGGCAACTTTGGCTCAATTGACGGCGATAGTGCCGCTGCGATGCGTTATACTGAAGTTAGGTTAACTCCACTTGCTTTGGAACTTATGAAAGACTTGGACAAGGATACTGTAAGTTTTAGTTTTAACTTTGACGACACTCTTAAAGAACCAGATTATTTAACAGGTAGATTTCCAAATTTGTTTGTTAATGGTGCGTCAGGCATTGCGGTAGGCTTGGCAACAAACATTCCAACACACAATTTGGGCGAAATGATTGATGGTTGCGTTGCGTATATAGACAATCCAAACATCAGCTTAACAGAAATGCTTAAAATCATCAAAGGGCCAGATTTCCCAACAGGAGGCATGGTATGCGCTGGCAAAGATATGGAAGAGGCTTATGCGACTGGTCGTGGCAAGGTTACAATGCGTGCAGTTTTCCACACAGAAGATGACAAAAATGGCAAAACAAATATAGTTATCACAGAATTGCCTTACCAGGTTAATAAAGCAGAATTTTTAAAATCTGTTGGCGATTTAAAGATGAAAATGAAAGACGAACTTGCCGACATCTGCGATATTACAGATGAAAGTGACCAGTCTGGCATACGTGCGGTTATTACAATCAAAAAAGATGGCGATGCTGATAATATTATTGCTTTGCTTTTGAAACATACTGATATGCAATTAAATTTCAACTATAACGTTGTGGCAATCGCAGATGGTAGCCCAAAACAACTTGGTTTGCTTGCTTACCTTGGCTATTATGTAAAATTCCAAAACGAAATCATTGTTAGACGCACAAAATTTGATTTGGAAAGGGCAAAGGCTCGTGCACATATTGTTGAAGGGCTTTGTGTTGCAATTGCAAACATTGATGAAGTTGTAAAAATCATCAAAACATCAAGTTCGGTTGCTGATGCAAAAACCAAACTTATGGAAAGGTTCCTTTTATCAGAAATTCAAACACAAGCAATCCTTGATATGCGCTTGAGCAGACTTACAAATTTGGAAGTTGAAAAGTTGCAAGAAGAACTTAAAGAATTGCACAAAACAATAGAAGAACTTACTGCAATTTTGGGTAGTCAGGCTCGTCAAATGTCTGTTGTTAAAAAAGAGTTAAAAGAAATCAAGGCTAAATATGCAACTCCACGTAAAACTCAAATTGTAACAAGTTTTGAAGATTATGTTGTAACACCTATCGAAAAATTGCTTGACACTGAATGTGCGGTGGCGGTTACAAATGATGGCTTGCGCCTTAAAACTTTGGATATTAAGCAAATTCAAAATGCAAGTTCAGCATATAATTATGACAATATAAATGCTCTGCATAAAACACTTGTTCATACAAGCATGAACAGCAAAGTGTATGTATTCACAAATTATGGCAACTTCTTTAGCATCCCTGTTAGAGATATCCCAAACAGCAAATTTGTCACAAAAGGCACTGCTTTAAGTGAAATTGCTCACACTGAAACAAAAGAAAAAGTTGTAGGATTGTTTGCAGAACAAGATTTTGAAGAAAATACTGAACTTATTTTCTGCACTCAAGATGGCTTCATCAAACGCAGTCCAGCCAGTGAATATGCTGGGCTTAAAACAGGCAGTGTTGCACTTAAACTCAAAGACTTTGACCGTGTTGTGTCAGTGCAAATTAATGATAATCTACCATCAATTTTGATGGTTAGCAGTGATGGTATGGCTGTTAATGTTGAATATAAAACAGTGCCAGTAACCAAACGTGCAAGCGGTGGTGTTATTGGTATGAATTTAAATGATAACGAAAAAGTTATATTTGCCAGTCAAGTGAACACTCTTGATAGGGTGTTGGTTGTAACGCCAGAAGGCAATGGAAAGAAGTTCAGTTTGAATGAATTACCAATTAGTGCACGTAACCGTAAAGGTTTAAAAATTATAACAGGCAAAGAAAAAGTTTTTGCAATCATCTCTCCAATTGTAACTGGCGAGGTTGTGTTGCAGGATAAGGACAAAGTTTATGCTGTTGATGTCAACGATATCACAATTCAAACTCGCACAAGTGCAGGCAAACCACTTATTGCAAAAACCAAACTCAATCTTAAAGATGTTGGGCTGTATTTAAATTAGTTCAATAAACACAAAAATGAATGTCAAACTTTTGTTGAAAAACGCAAAAAACAACAAATTTTGGCATTTTTTTTGTTAAAAAATCATATAGATGTTATATGGAAGTTTCTTTCCAAGAGTTAAAGTGCAAGCAGGTTATTAACACAGTGGACGGCAAATGTCTGGGGCATATCACTGATGTTATTTTTGACGTTGTGACAGCAAAAACATTGGGCTTTGTTGTTCCACAATCTGGCACTGGCTTTTGGAGCTTGTTTAAATCAAACAAAGATTTGTTTATTCCTTTTGATTGTGTTTGCAAAATTGGGGTTGATGTGATTTTGGTTGAACTTTATGTTGATGACAAACCAAAGCCACCGCCTCCACCTAAAAAGCCCCAAAGTATCATAGCACTAAACGAACAGCATAAATAGCAAATCCAAATATTTGGTATTTAATTTTAATTCAACACTATCACTTGTGGTGTTGAATTTTTATTGCATAAGATGAAATTTTAACTTAAAAATAAAAAAAGTTTTAAAATGCTATGCTTTTTTGTTGCTAATTTTAGTGTTTTGTGATATGCTACTAAAAAGAATATGTCATGTTTAATTGCAAGGCAAATTGCAGTTAAGTAAGGACGGAAGCATTATATTAAAGGGAGATAAATTTAAATGCGTTGTATTTTTTGCGGAAATAATGAAAGCAAGGTTGTTGATAGCCGTTATTTGAAGGACACAAGCATTCGCAGACGTAGGGAATGCCTTGTTTGTGGCAAACGTTTCACAACTTATGAAACTGTTGAAGCAAACCCAATGGTTGTAACAAATGTTGATAATATGCGTGAACCTTTCAAAATCGAAAAATTGGTTGAAAGTGTTAAATATGCAATTTATTGCACAAATGTTGCAGAAACAGCTGAAGATATTGCAAGCAAAATCGAAACAAAATTATTTGCACTTCAACAACAAGAAATCACAACAAAAGATATCGTAAAAGTTGCACTTGATGTTTTGTTTGAAGTTAATGCAATGGCTTGCCTTGTTTATTACACACAACACACAGATTGTGAAACATTTGACGATGTTCGCAGATTTTTAAGCAAATAATATTTGCCTTGCATTTTTGCAAGGTTTTTTTATATCAAAAACTGCTTTAAAAAGGTGTTTTAATCTCTCAAATTAAAGATAAAAAATGGAAAATGGAGTAGAATATTTTTATGAAATCAAAAACAAAAGAAATTGTTTTTTTGATAATCGCATTGCTTTGCCTTGCTATGTTTATTGTGCTGTGGATTTTGGTAAAAACTGGCTATGATTTTAAAATTGATAGATTGAATGCAATTTTATATGAAAATCAAAATGCTGGCATAATAGCATTTTTTAAAGAAGCAACATTTTTAGGCGATTGGAAAGTTTTATGTTTGATAGCTGTTGTTAAGATGTTAAGAAGCAGAGATAAAAAGATTGGTTTGGCCTTTGTTTTAAGCACTATAATATCAATTTTGTTATGTTTGAGTGTGAAATACATTGTGTGTCGCCCTAGACCAGAAAACATGTTGATAAAGGAAGTTGGATATAGTTTTCCAAGTGCACATTCAACAATGGGGTTTGCTGTTTGGGGAATGTTTGTTTATTCAGCACTCAAAAGCGATTTAAAACCATGGCAAAAAGCGGTATCAATCATTTTCATTGTTGCAGTTATATTGCTTGTCGGCTTTAGCAGAATAATTTTAAATGTGCACTATGTTTCTGATGTATTGGCAGGCTTTTTACTTGGTTTTGTGTCTATCTATATTGCTGTGCAACTTACAAAATTGGTAAAGCCAAAACAAGAAAATACACAAGAGACAATTCAAGTGTAATTTGTTAAATTTTGCATTAAAAGCAAGCAAATAGGTTTGGCATTTTTTAATGTTGAACCTTTTTTTATTTTTCGGTTGCTTTATTTTTGTTTTTGTGTTAAATTAAAGGCGAAATAAAAATTTTAAGGAGCAGTATTTTGATTACAGTGAATAATGTTGCCGTGCAATTCGGCAGTAGAAAATTGTTTGATGAGGTAAATTTAAAGTTCACAAAAGGCAATTGTTATGGTGTTATTGGTGCAAATGGTGCAGGCAAATCAACATTTATGAAAGTGCTTTCAGGCGAACTTGAACCAAATAAAGGCGAAGTTATAATTCCTCCAAAAGAAAGATTGTCAGTGTTGGAGCAAAACCAAGAAAAATATAATGATTATACAGTTTTACGCACAGTGCTTATGGGACATAAACGCTTGGTTGAGTTGATGGACGAACAAGAAATGTATTATGCCAAAACCGATTTCACTGAAGAAGATGGCAATCGCTTGGCAGAATTGCAAGCCGAATTTGCAGAATTGAATGGTTGGGACGCAGAAAGTGATGCTGAAAAACTTTTAAATTCACTTGATATTCCACAAAACTTGCACAACGAACTTATGGCAAATGTTGACAGCAAAATCAAAGTTAAAGTTTTGCTTGCTCAAGCATTGTTCAGCAATCCTGACAACTTGATTTTGGACGAACCAACAAACAACTTGGACGTAAAAACAATTCGCTGGTTGGAAGATTTCATTTTAAACTTTGAAAACACAATCATAATTGTCAGCCACAACCGCCATTTCTTAAACAAAGTTTGCACACATATTTGTGATATTGACTATGGAAAAATCAATTTGTATCTTGGTAACTATGATTTCTGGTATGAATCAAGCCAACTTGCATTAAAACAACAAAAAGAGCAAAACAAAAAAGCAGAACAACGTGCAAAAGAATTGCAAGAGTTTATTGCAAGGTTTAGCGCAAATGCTTCAAAATCAAAACAAGCAACAAGCCGTAAAAAAGAGTTGGAACGTTTGACAATTGAAGATATTAAACCAAGTAGCCGTAAATATCCTTATATTGACTTTAAATTTGACCAACGCATTGGCAATGACATCTTATTTGTCAATAAACTTACAAAACCTGGCATATTTGAAAATGTGTCATTCACAGTGCGCCCAGATAACAAAATTGCCATTATGAGCGATAACAGCAATGTGGTAACTGCGTTGATGGATATTTTGGCTGGCAAGGATACTAATTATAAAGGCGAAGTGAGATGGGGCAAAACAATCACACCAACATATCTTCCACAAAACAACAATAGTTTCTTTGAAAATTGCGATTTAAGTTTGGTTGAATGGATAGGTCAATACACAAAAGAGACAGATGCAACATTCCTTCGCAGTTGGCTTGGCAGAATGTTGTTCAGTGGCGAAGAAGCGGAAAAGAAAGCAAAAGTTTTATCAGGTGGCGAAAAAGTTCGTTGTATGATGGCACGTATGATGCTTCAATCTGGCAACTTCTTGCTTTTAGATGAGCCAACCAACCACTTGGATTTGGAATCAATCACAGCACTCAACAAAGGTATGGAAAGATTTGAAGGTTGCATGATTTTTGCCACACACGATGAAGAAATTATGTCAACAGTTGCAAATCGCATTATCCGCATCAACAAAACTTTGGAGTATGATAAAGAAATTGACTACGACACATACGTTGAAACTCAAATGCGTAGCAAATAATAAACAAACAAAAAACTGGCACAATTTTGTGCCTTTTTCTTTGCCCAAATATAAGATTGTTTGGTATTTTTGCCTTGTGGTTTGTTAAAAAAGCATTTTCATATCTTTATTTTCATATATTTTTGTATGAGTATGATGCAGGAAATTGAAAAATTGATGGGCAGTGCTGGGGCGTCTGCAAATTATAGAATTGTAAATCTTGGCGGGACAAGCCTTTATATTGAAGGCATAAAAACCGTTGTAAGTTTTGGCAGTGAAGAGATGCAATTTCAACTAAAAAAGCAATTGCTTGTAGTGTCTGGCAATGATTTAAAGGTAAAATATTTGGACAAATCCACTTGCGTTATGACTGGCAAAATCAGTTCGGTGGTGGTTAAATGAAATATGATTTAACAGGCTACAATATAGATAATTTGTTAAAGACATTGTATAGCAAGAAAATCACATTGCTGAATGTTGAAAGACCCAGTCAAACACATGTTAAATTTGAACTTAAAGATAAGCACGATAAAAAGGCTAAAAAATACATAGCAAATTTTAATGGCAAGAACACACCAAGTTTTTTAAAAAATCTTCCAAAATTTATATTATCAAACTTATGTGTTGTGATTGCGGTTTTCATAGGTGCGATTTTTTATCTTTTTGCAGGGAATTATATTTGGCAAATTCGCATTTTTGGTTTAAAAAACTTAACACAAAATGAGATTATTCAAGTTTTGGCTCAAAATGGCGTAAAAAAAGGCAAATTAAACACAAAATCAAGCCAACAAATTGAAACAATTCTGCTTGAAAATTATGATAGACTTGCGCAAGTTTCTGTGGCAAAGCAAGGCACAACCATTGTGATAAATTTAAGCGAAAAACTGGTATATAATGAGCAGACTTTTGAGCCGATAACCGCAAGATATAGTGGCATAATCACTCATATAAACCTAATAACAGGCACAACTAATGTAAAGGTGGGCGATTATGTAAACATTGGCGATATTCTGGTTTTGCCATTCAATTTGGATAAACAGGGGAATAAGGTCAGTGTTAAGCCTTTGGCTGAAATATGCGCAAGAATTTATGTTGTAGGCAGTGCAAAATTGGCACAAACAGAAACAGTTTTGACACGTACTGGCAAAACAAAAATTGTTTATGATTATTATCTTTTTAACAAGCACATATTTTCTGGCAAGAATAAAAATTCATTTGTGTTTTTTGAAGATGTAAGTTATAATGAAAATGTAAGCAAATTGTTGCCGTTTAAACGCACCAAAACTTGCTTTTATGAACTGGCAGAAACTCAAAAAACATACGATTTTGAGCAAGAAAAGCCAGCATTGATTGAAAAAAGCAAGGTCGATGCAATGTCAAAACAGCCAACAAATTGTGAGATTGTTGATGAGATTTCAACAGTTGAAATATCAAACAACACAATGTATGCTTACACAACTTTAACACTGCAAGGACAGATAAATGATTGAATTTTTTGGCGAAACACAACTTGATAAACAAATTTTGGAGGATTTAAACCGTGTTGAAGCACAAGTTTATGCTTTTTTGCGTGCTCCAAAAAGTATAAAAGTGAATTTGAAATTTGTGTCGGCTGAAGAAATTCGCTCTTTAAACGCAACAACTCGTGGCATTGACCGTGTTACAGATGTTTTGTCTTTCCCTTACACGAACGTAAAAGTTGGCGAAAAGTTAAAATTAAAAGATTATGTTTGTGATATTGACCCAGTTGACCACAAATTGTTGCTTGGCGATATTGTTATGTGTGTGCAAAGGGCAGAAGAACAAGCAAAAGAGTACGGACATAGTTTAAAACGAGAGATTTGCTTTTTATTTTGTCACGCAATGTTGCACCTTATGGGTTATGACCATATTCAACCAGAAGATGAAAAAATTATGACAGCAAAGCAAGCTGAAATATTAAATTCATTAAATATCACAAGGACATGCTTTAAATCAGGATTTGTTACTATTTTGGGCGAAACAAATGCAGGCAAATCTACTTTGATAAATCAATTGGTTGGCGAAAAAGTTGCAATTGTAAGCCCAAAAAGTCAAACCACACGTGAAAATATAACAGGCATATATAACGACAAAAACTGTCAAATCGTATTTTTGGATACTCCAGGATATCACAAACGTGCAACTAAAATTGATGACGCAATGGATAAGCAAATTGAAAATGCTCAAGCAGACACCGAGATTGTGCTTATGATGATATCTGCAAAAAAGCCTTTGGTGGAACAATATAATCAATTAAACAAAAAAGTCACAGCAACGGCCAAAAAGATTTTGTTGATTAACAAGATTGACGAAGTTAAATATGAAAAACTTTATCCACAACTTGCTGAACTTGGTGCTGTTGCTACTGTTGATGAGATATTGCCAATATCTGCTTTAACGGGCAAAAATTGTGATGTTTTGCTTGATATGATAAAAAAATATTTGCCAGAGTATGACCACGAGATGCGTTATTATCCAGTAGATGAATACACAGACAAAAATTTGCGCCAGATGTGTGCTGAAATTGTGCGAGAAAAGGCTCTTTTATTGCTTGATGATGAGATTCCACATGGCATTCAAGTGGTGGTAACAGACTATCGTGAAAGTGAAACACCAATTCAAATTTATGCCGATGTTTATTGCGAAAGAGAAAGCCATAAAGCCATTATTTTAGGCAAAAACGGCGATATGATAAAGCAAATTTCAACCAAAGCAAGGCAATCTATTGAAAAATTGGTGGGATCAAAGGTCAATTTGCAATTGTATGTCAAAGTCAAGTCAAATTGGCGCAATGATGAACGTGCTTTGAAAGATTTTGGCTTGGTCATTGAAGAATAAGTGAGTGTTTAAGTGAATAAAAAGCACTTAAAATCATAAAATAAATTAGGGGGTTAAATATGAAATTTAAAACGGAACTTGCAAACAAATTTTATGCGTCATTTATGCGCACTGGTAACCCTTGTTTTTATATGCTGGCAGTTGACAGCGAAAAAACTGAAATTTTAAAACAAAAAATTAATGCAATGGCAGAAGATGAATTGACATTATAACCAGATTTGCTTGGTTGATGTTTTTCATGCACAAATTTAAAAATGGATACAAAAGTTAAAGGAATAATCTTAAAATTGACCGATATTAAGGAAGCGGACAAACTTGCTTCCATTTTTAGTTTGGAACAGGGGATAATCTCTGCCAATTTTAGGGGTATTAGAAAGGAAAAATCAAAATTGAAATCTTTTGCACTGCCTTTTACATTTGCAGAATTTAACATCAATCAAACCAACAATTCAAGAGTTGTTACAAGTGCAAATGTCATTGATGGTTTTTATGGTTTAACACAAAACTATAACAAAACAATTTTAGGGTATATTTTGTTGGATATCTTAAAAACAATTGTTCCAGTTGAAAAACCTGAACCAGATTTGTTTGTGCTTGCGTTAAATTCATTAAAGCAAATTGAAACTGATGACGAATATTTTGCACTAACAAATTTTATCATAAAATTTATAGAGTTTTGCGGTATGGCACTTAATTTTGAATTTGATAAATTTGTTTATCTTGACCGCACAACAGGGGAGTTTGTTGCCAAACAAAATTTTGCTACAATGCAGATAGATAAAAAAGTATTTGAGTTTTTAAAATCAGCAAATAACAATCAAAAGATTGATGCAACAGAGACAACAAAAAAGCAAGCATTGAGGCTTTTAAACACCATTTTGGCAATCAAATTTAATGCTGAAATAAGGTCGTTTGAATTTATTTAAACAGTCAACACAAAAATGGCTGTTTTTTGTTTGAAAATTACAAAAAAATCGGTATTTTGATGTTGACAAAATGCTATTTTTCATATATTATATCAGCATATAAGGAGTTTTTATGAGTTTGTTAAGTAAATGTATTTTAAAGTTAAAAAAATACCCAGAAAATTATTTTGATGTGGAGGCAATGTCAGATGTTGATAACATTTATATTGTTTCAAAAGATGGCAAATATGGTTTGCTTGATATCACAACACGCAAATTGATTATGCAATTGCAAGATAATGAAATCACAAGTTACAGCGAAGATTTGGTTGGCATGACAAAAGGTGGTAAAGCTGGATATGTTGATTTGAAAGGCAAAGTTTTTGTTGATTTTAAATATGATAAAGCAGAAGCATTCCACAATCATTTGGCACGTGTAACAAATGATGATATGATGGGCTACATCGACCGTTCAAACAATGTGGTTATCCCTGTTAAATATGATTTGGTTACCACTTATATTGACGGTTATGCAAAGATTTTTCACCGTGGCAAATGGGGCTATGTAAATGAAGCCGGCAAGGTTGTTGGTGGCATTGAATTTGATTGTTTGGGTGACATCACAGAAGGTATGAT
>JBNMLD010000025.1:0-12793 GCA_050874685.1 Candidatus Onthoplasma sp.
TAAATATTTATTATATTTAATATTAAGCATATAAAATTGACATAATTTTTTGATTTTTGGTTTTACCATATTAATCAAAAGGATTTATTTAATTACATCAATTTTATAAACACTTTCGCCGTTGCTGTTGCGTCATTGATTGCCCTATGCGCATTGTCAAGCACAATTTTCAAACGTTCAACAACTGTACCTAATTTATAGTTTTTAAGCCCAGGCAATTTTTTGCGTGCCATTTCAATTGTATCCATAAGTGGATTGTTGAAATCATAAGATAGTTTTTTTGCAACATTATAAATAAACCCGATATCGAATGATACATTGTGTCCTACCATTGTTGTGCCGTAACAAAACTTATAAAAATCTGGCAAAACATAATTGATAGTTGGTGCATCTGCAACCATTGCATCATTGATGCCAGTAAGTTCTGTGATTTCACGTGGAATATGTTTTGAAGGCTTTACAAATGTTGAAAATGTTTGTGTTATCCTACCCTGCTCAACTTTGCATGCACCAATTTCAATTATTTCATCTTTGTTTGCTTCCAAACCTGTTGTTTCCAAGTCAAATACAACATAAGTGCCATCAAACACTTTATCTTCTTCATCAAACAAGCCTTTTTGTTCATAGTCAATGTATTCTTGTGGAAACACTGTATGATATTCTTCATTCACTTGTTTTTTTGCACCTTTGATTTCATCTTTTGTATAGTTACATCTAGCAATAGTGTTTGCGGTGAAATTGAGTTTGCCATTATATTCACGGAATGAACCATACATGCACACCTTCATGCCAATTTCAATCAAATCGCCCTTACTTTCGTCAGACTGTTTTGGGAATATTGAACAATACATTATTTTGCCGTCATTGCGAATTGCAACGTTATAAAAAGCCTTTTCAACTTCTTGAGTTTCGCCATTTCTAGTGTATTTTCTTGTATAAGTTTTACGTTGTACATTGGTTACTTCGCCACAAATTGAAACATTTTCCATTGCTGTTTTTATTTTGCTGTAATCCATAGCGGTTGTATAATCATTTTTGCCAATGATATCTGTGATATCAGACAAGTGATAAATCGTTTTATTCTCGTTGATTTTTATGCTTTCCATAAGTTCGGCATTGTTTTCTATATAACTTTTTTGAGATTGATTTGTTTGTTCCTTTTTTTCAAAAATCACATTAAATTCCGCAAAGAAACTTTCACTCAACTTTTGCGCAACAAGTTCTGCCCTATTAAGTTCTGTGGCATATTCATAAGTTGATGGTGCTAATTTAAGCCTTACATCAACTTTCATGTGGTTGATTTCAACTGTTATATCGTCAAAGCCAAATTCTTTGTTCATGGCTGGAAAATTGTTTGTGATGGTTGTGTATGTATAGTTTGCAATTGTGCGCTTATCAAGTGGGCATGAAACTAAATTCAAGTCATACTTAACAAAATTGCCAATTTCTTCATTTAATGTTTGATATATCTTTTGCTTTGCCTCTTCCGTAGGTTTAAAAGAATCTGGGTTATACAAAAAATCAACAGTGCACACATTTGCTTTTTCACTGTAAACAGCATCTTTAAATTTAAGTCCATCATAAATTGCATCTAAAACTTTAAGTTTATCCATATTTTTTCCTTTGCTAGTGTTAAGATTGTAGCATAAAAAAAATGGTGTGTCAATAACGGTGTTTGTTTGCAACATACCATTTTTTATTTAATTTTAAGTTAATTAAAGCACAAATTGAAGCACATCAACAATAATCACAAACGCAAACAATACAATCAAACCAATGTTGTTTATTACATTGATAACTTCACGTTTAACTGGCTTTTTACGTATCCATTCAATGATGACAAATATCATTTGAAAGCCGTCCAATGCTGGTATTGGCAACAAGTTGAATACAGCCAAATTTACAGCAATAAGTGGCAATAACAAGAACAAGAAATTGAAACTTTGCATTGTCATTGTTGCCATGCTTTTGATTGTTGTAACCGGCCCACCCAATGCAGTGATTGACATTCTGCCGGTAAGCAATTGTCCAAATATTATCAAAACTTTCCATGCCCAACGGCAAGTGAAAGGCACTGCTTCAACAAGTGCTTCCCCAAAGGTTGATTTGTAATATCCAATTGTAATGTCGCCAGTAGAATCGTAGGTCGCATACATTGACCAACCTTGCATTTTGCCTTCTTGGTTGTAAACAACATTTATGCGCCCAGTTTGTGTCAACTTTTGTTTGTCTCGTTTAATCATGTAATCCATTTCACAAGGCACCATGTAATAGGTTTTATCCCCGTCAACAAAACTATATTCAGCGGTTATATCACTGCCCTGGTATGTTTTATAATTATTTTTTACATAATCAGTTACCAGTCTGTCAAACATATCATCTTTTACAAAATCGAACTTCTGCCCTTCAATGCCATAAATAACATCATTTTGTTGAAGATATGTGTAGTTGATTGAGGTTGCGTCTATCTGTTTTACTTGCAATTTTTCATAACCACAAGCCATAAGTGCCACAACTGAAAATATAATTGCACTTAAAAAATTGAAAAAAGCACCAAAGAATAAAACAATAAGTCGTTTCCATGGTTTTTGATTGTTGAATGCCTTTGGATTGTCCGTTCCATCTTCATTCTCGCCAGCAAAAGCGCAATATCCGCCAAGTGGAATAAGGCGCAGTGTGAATAATTCACCATTCTTCCTTTTTTTCTGCAACAATTTTGGTCCAAAGCCGACACTAAATTCTGTTATATCAAATTTTAAAATTTTGCCAGCAGTATAGTGACCAAACTCATGTATAAGCACCATCAGCAATAAAACAACAATGGCTAACAATATGTAGCCAATGTAACCAAATACAGATGATACACTCAAAAAATTATACATAAAATATATTATTTAGGTTTTTTTTAATAAATGCTTAAAAATCAATTAAATCAAAAGGCAAACCAAAACAATTGCAACAAATGTTGAAACAAAAGTCATGGCATCAATCCTATCCATCATTCCGCCATGTCCTGGCAAAATTGTCCCACTATCTTTTACTGCTGATTTACGTTTTAAATAACTTTCAAACAAATCGCCTGCTTGTCCGATTGCCGAACCCACAAAACCAATAAGCATAAAATGCCACCACTCAAGTTTGAAAGTTGACAAGATTGGTTGCCAACCCGCATAATTGCTGATTACAACAAACACAAGGATTGCACCTAAAACACCACCGAGCAAACCACCAACTGCCCCACTAATTGTCTTATTAGGGCTGATTTTTGGTGCTAATTTTGGGCCTCTGAAAGCAGAACCAACAAGGTATGCCAAAGTGTCAGTAAGCATTGTTACAGCAAAAATCAATATAATGAATGGAACTGCAAATCTTTCAATGCTTGTGTATGCGTCCATACGGTTAATTAAAAGCAATGTTCCAAACAAGAATGTTGGATAAAAACATGTGTAAAGTGTGTATAATGCAGTTTTAAAAGCAAAGCGGAAACCTGCTTTCATGTTTGAAAAATATTCACACAAGCACACGATAAATGAATAAACTATCAAAGCACCAACTTGAATAAGTGCAATATAGCCAATATTCATTTTGCCGTTACAAATAAGCAAAATGACATAATTTAGCACGATATAAAACATGCTAAATAACCTATTTGGTTCTTTTTCACGTTTTGACAACAAGTTTGCCATTTCATTGCTTGCAACAAAGCAAATGAAAATAACAAAGATGTCAAAAATATAATCACCGATATTATTTGGCAAAAATTTGCTTAAAATTGCCAATACTGATGCTAAAACTATAAATATACTTGTTAAAATTCTCTTTTTCATTTGTCTTCCTTTATTGAGCCAAACCTACGCTCTCTTGACATATAATTTTTTAAAGCCTTAACCAGCCCATGCTTTGTGAATGCTGGCCAATATGTTTTTGGATAATACCATTCAGCATAAGCAGATTGCCAAAGCATAAAATTGCTTGCACGTTTTTCACCTGAAGTGCGAATAACAAAATCAAGTGGTAACAATTCAGCAGAATATAAATGATTGGTCATGTCTTGCTCTGAAATCTGTGTCAAACCTTCACTTATACAATCGTTTACCGCCTTTAAAATTTCTTGCTTCCCACCATAATTGATGCAAGGATTTAAGATAAATCCTGCTTTTGATTTTGTCTTTTCCATTAAAGCCAAAGCTTTTGCCTTAACTTTTTCAGGCAAACGTGGGTCAGACATATCGCCAGAAATTATGATACGGATATTTTTATCAAGATAATCGCGTTCATATTCATCAAGCATTTGGTCAAACAATTCCATAAGATAGTTGACTTCTTTCTGTGGTCTATTCCAATTTTCTGCAGAAAAGCAATAAACAGAAAGATTTTTAATGCCTAAATCACGCACAAACTCAATTTGCTTTTTTAAATTTTCAAAACCATATTTGTGTCCTATTGTGCGTGCCCACCCACGTTGTTTTGCCCATCTTCCGTTGCCGTCAATGATAAGTGCAATATGTTTTGGCATACGTGGGTCGTTTTTTAGTTTTTCAATATTCATTAAACTTCCATTATTTCTTGGATTTTCCTTTCGCAGGCGACATCTGCTTTATCTGTAAATGTATCCAATGATTTTTGAACGTCTTTTTCAAGACCTGCCAAATCATCTTCGCTTATTGTGCTATTTTTCTTCATATCCTTGAAAACATCAAGGCAGTCACGACGAGCATTTCTCATTGCAATTTTTGTTTCTTCCAACAACTTCTTTGCATCTTTGCTATACTCACGTCTGCGTTCTTCTGTAAGCATTGGAAAACCAACACGGATAATTTTGCCATCATCACTAACTGAAACACCCAAATTGGCTGCTTCAATGCCTGTTTTGATTGCTTTAAGTGTGCTTGCGTCCCATGGTGACACTACTAACATACGTGCGTCTTGCACAATTATATTCGAAGTTTGATTAATTGGTGTGCGTGTTCCGTAATAATCGACCTTTATCCCTTCAATAATCTTTGGATTTGCCCTACCAACACGAATAAGCATCAATTCATCAATAAAATGATTAAATTGCTTTTCAAGTTTTTCTTCAAAATCCATCATCGTCATTTCAACGTCTTCGTTCATTACAATTTCTCCTTAAAAAAACATATTACTTAATTTATAGTAAACTTAAATAATCTCAAGTATAATAACCGAAAGCAAAAAAAATAGCAAGTGTTTGTTTGCGTTAGAGAAAAAATTGTAAATAAACCAATTTATTTCAGCAACCTATAAATTTGGTTATTGTATTTACAATGAAAAAACCACACCTTGAATTTAAAGTGTGATTTTTATTTCATTAGTTGATAGAACTCATTAGTCCGCCCAACAATGCGCCATAAGAAATGGCAACAATAATTGTTAACACAACACTAACTATAAAACCAATAAGAGCACCTTTACCAGCCATTTTGCTGTTTTCAGGATTAGAATCTTTCCAAACCAGCCATAAAATTAAGCCAACAAGTGGAAAGAAAAAACCTAACACTGCCCAACCAGCATTTCCCTTCTTTTGTTCTTCCATACTTCCTCCATATAATATTTGTTCCGCGGTTACATACAATACATTATATAGCGGATTTTCCGCCAAGTCAACAAAACAAGCGGATTTTCCGCTATTCTTAAAGAAAATATGAAAAATTTTGGAACAAATCTGCGTTATTATAGGCAATTGGCTAAACTTACCCAACAAAAACTTGGTGAAATGTTGGGCTTTTCAGCACGCACCGTAAGTGACTGGGAATGTTGCAATACCGAACCTGATTTGAACACCTTAAAATTGATTAGCAAAGTGCTTAATGTTAGCATTGATGAACTGCTTGATTATTAATGAAAAAAAATTGATTAGCAAAATTTGCTTTAAAATTTAAAATAAAAAAAAGTCCAATTAATGGACTTTTTTGTTGATTATGAATGTGTATATTATTTCATTTGTGATTGCGCAGCAACTTCAGCAGCGAAATCGTCATTACGTTTTTCAAGACCTTCGCCCATAACCATGAGTGTGAAACGGCGAATTGTGATTTTTTCACCAATTTTTGCAATAAGACCAGTTAAAACATCTTTAACTTTCTTTTTGCCATCTGGGTCTTTGATGTAAACTTGTTCCATCAAAACAACTTCTTCATAATATTTGTTGATTTTACCTTCAACGATTTTATCAACGATAGCAGCTGGTTTGCCTTCATTCATAAGTTGAACACGATAAATTTCTTTTTCTTTTTCAACTAAATCTTGTGGCACTTCATTGATATTTACACAAATTGGACGTGAAGCAACAACTTGCATTGCAAGGTTGTGAGCAAATTCACGCAATTCTTCGTTCTTTGCAGCGAAGTCTGTTTCTGTGTTAATTTCGATAAGGGAAGCAAAACTTCCGTTACCGTGAACATAACTTTCAATAAAGCCTTCTGCAGCAATACGTCCTTCTTTTTTAGCAGCTTTAGCCACACCACGTTCACGCAAAATTTCAACGGCTTTATCAACATTGCCTTCTGCTTCAGTCAATGCTTTTTTGCAGTCCATCATGCCTGCACCTGTCATATCTCTTAAATTTGCAACATCTTTTGCTGTAATAACCATAAAATCCCCCTTATTATTCTTTAACTGGTTGTTCTGCTTCAACTTTTTTTGAAACACGTTTTTTAGCTGGTTTGCTTTCTGCTGGTTTTTCTTCGTCTTTAACGATTTCACCAGTAACCATAGCTTCCATGCTTACATCATCATCTTCAGCGTTAAGGTCGTGCAAAATTTCGCCACCTTTTGCTTCCATAATAGCATCTGTCAATGCACTTAAAATAAGTTTAACTGAACCGATTGCATCGTCATTTGCTGGAATGCAAACTGTTACATCGTCTGGGTCGCTGTTTGTGTCAACGATACCAACTGTTGGGATACCAAGACGTTTTGCTTCTTTAACTGCAATGTGTTCCATGTGTGGGTCAACCAAAATGATAAGACCTGGGATTGAAGTCATGTCTTTGATACCGCTAAGGTTTGCAGCAAGTTTATCACGTTCTGCTTTAAGTTTGATAACTTCTTTTTTAGGCAACAAATCAAAGTCTCCAAGGGCTTCCATATTGTTGAGTTTGTTCATGCGGTCAATACGTTTACGGATTGTTGTGAAGTTTGTAAGTGTACCACCCAACCAACGTGTGTTTACATAGAACATGCCACAACGTTCAGCTTCTTGTTTAACTGTTTCGCTGGCTTGTTTCTTTGTGCCAACAAACAAAACGTTTGCGCCTGCAAGCACTTTTTCTTTGATGAATACATAAGCTTCATCAACTTGTTTTGAAGTATCTTCAAGGTTAAGAATGTGAATATCATTTCTGCTTGTGTAGATATACTTCTTCATTTTAGGATTCCATTTACGTGTTTGATGACCGAAATGGCAACCTGCTTCTAATAATTGTTTCATTGAAATAACTGACATTTTAAATTTACCTCCTGTTTGTCTCTTCCCTATCATTCATTTTGCCTTAAAACCCAAATGGGCAACAGATTAGCAATCGTGATAGGTGCTTTTTCATTGAACGGGTTTATACTAACAAAAAAACAAGAAAAAGTCAACAATATATTGATATTTTCTTGTTAATAGCATTATAAAAGATTAAGTTTCTTGATTTATTATTTTTTGCCGTCCTTGTCGCCTTCTTCAATCAATGCTTGGTAAAGTTCAAGCACTTCATCAATAATTTTTTCATCATTAACAACTTCAAGTGATTGTTTTTCTTCGTCAACTTCAAACAAAACACCTTCGCCCTCATTCACGCCTTGCATTGGTGTTACAGGAATTAAAATTGCGTAAAGGGCATTTGTTCTGTCTAGCGGAATCAATGCCACTTGTTCAAAAGTGATTGGGTTTTGTTGATCATCATACAAAACAATATTTTCTGTGTTATTTTCATCTAAAATTTGTTCGATTGGATTTTTAGCAACAACTTTTTTTGTTCTTTTATTTTCCATTAAAATCTCCTCATATTATCCAAATAATCTTGCAATATTATTGAAGCGGCAACAGCATCTAATTTCTGTTTGCGTTTGCGCCAATCACGTTCAGATTGTTTTAAAACATCTTCTGCCAAAACAGACGACAATCTTTCATCAACAAAATTCAACCTAACAGCAACTTTTGCTTGAAGTTCGTCCATAAACTCACGTGTTTGGTCAGCAATTTCCTGTTCATCACCCTGCATATTCATTGGCAAACCGCACACAACTTCATCAACTTTGTTTTTATTTATCAAATCAACAAAATGTTGCAAGTCTTGTTCTGGATTTTGCCTTACATATACCTCATAAGGTGTTGCCAAAAATTTGGTTTCGTCACTAAACGCAACCCCAATCCTTTTCAAACCAAAATCAATGCCCATTGCTTTCATATTGTTATGATAACACAAAATAGTCTCAAAGTAAATCAAAAAGGGCTAACAAACAAGCATAATGCCTATTTTTTAGCCCACGATTTAAGTTAATTGTTTTGTTGGCTTTTTGCTTTTGATGTTTGGGTTTTGATTTCGTCAGCCACATCTGTAATGATTTCCTTGCCCTTTTCAACACCTTTTTGCACTGTATCTGCCACAGGTTTGTTGCATTTGCATACAATTGCACCAACCACAAAGCCAAGTCCCATACCAATTAATAAGTCTTTCATAAATCCTCCTACCTTATTGTTTGTAATTGGTTAAAAATTATGTAATATTTTGTAAAAAAGGACGATGTAAAATCGCCCTTTTAATTTGATAATTTTATACTTAACTTTTAAAAAATTGGTTTTATTTCAAATTTTAAATTTCTTCTAAAACATTTTGCAAACACAAATATAAATCTCAAAGCCTAAAATTGGCACTTAAATTTATTCGTGTTTAGTGTTGAAGAAATTAACAAAAATTGGATTATTGAAAATGCTACCTTCAAAAGCCTTTGTTACGTGTGGTTGGTCTTGTTGTTTTGCATCATCTTCAACTTTGCCTTGTTTTGCATTTGTATCACTAGCACCACCGCCGAATGAGCCATTTGGAGCAATGTAATCAACACCAAATTCTTCATCAATTGGTTCATCTTCGTTTTGCTTTGTTGCTTGTGCTTCTGTTACCAATGCAACAGCATCTGTAATTGCTTGTGCAGTTTGTTCGTCTAAAATTGGTTCAACAACTTTTTTCTTCCTGCCACGTGTTGATTTTGGCTTTCCTTCTTTTTCACGTGCTTCAATATAGTCTTCAATAGCCATATCCAAACATTCAATACAGAAGTTGATGTCAATATCACTATCTTCGCCAAGTTCATTTTTAACACTTGTTTGTTCAAGCATAACATCGTCAATATTTTTGCCTTTTACCATAGTTGTTATTGTTGAACAAATAGCAATTATGTAAGGATTTGCTTGTGCTCGGAAATTGCAGTCTGTTATGACATCATTTTCAATTCTCAATGAAAATTCAACATTTGCTGTTTCTTCCATATTTGAAAGGCTTGCAATCCCATCTGGTTTCATAATTCTGCCCGCATTTGCAGGGTTAGAAAATATATTTAAAACTTTTTTGCTATACATTATTTATCCCCCTTTCTTTTACGTATTTTTAAGCCGTAAGTAGAAGAATATTCACGCAAATCTTCAACAGCCTTTGCGATAATTGCAACTGCATTGTCGATGTCTTCATAAGAATTGTTTTTACCAAGACTAAAACGAATAGTGCTTTTTGCATCATCTTTTTTTAGCCCGATTGCAGAAATTACATGAGAAACTGCCAAACTGTTACTTGTGCATGCACTGCCTGTTGAAACTGCAACACCAGCAAGGTCAAGTTTTGTAAGCAAACTTTCGCCATCAACACCAACAAAGCAGATTGAAATGATGTGAGGAAGTTTTTGCTTGATGTTTGCATTAATGATAATATTTTCAATTGTTCCTGTGATTTTTGTAACAAAATACTCGCTTAAAGCACGAAGTTTGTGATTATTTGTTGCCATATCACGCATAGCGATTTCTGCTGCTTTTGCAAATCCAACGATGCCAGCAGTGTTGCTTGTGCCACCACGACGAGAACGTTCTTGATTGCCACCAAAAATAATTGGGTCGATTGCAACTTCATTTGAAAGATACAATGCGCCCACACCTTTTGGTCCATAAATTTTGTGTGCACTCATTGTCATTGCGTCAACACCCAAATCTTTTACATCCAAAGACATGTGACCATATAATTGAACCGCATCAGTGTGGAAAATAACACCTTTTTCATGTGCTGTGTGAGCAATTGCTTTGATGTTTTGAATAGTGCCAATTTCGTTGTTTGCGGACATTATAGAAATTAAAATTGTTTTATCTGTGATTGCGTGCAACAATTCTGCAAAATTGATAAATCCATTTTTATCAACATCAAGGTATGTTACTTGAAAACCATTCTTTTCCAAAAATTTGCAAGCTTGCAAGATTGATTCATGCTCAATTTTGCTTGTGATGATATGATTACCTTTTGCCCTATTTGCATTTGCGATGCCTATAATTGCCCATGAATTTGCTTCGCTACCGCTTGATGTAAAATATATTTCATTGCTTTTTGCATTGATTGAATTTGCAATAATATCACGGCTATCATCTACCAAAGAACTTGCTTCTCTACCAAATGAATGCAAAGAACTTGAATTGCCAAAAGTTGAAGTGTAAACCTTATTCATTTCATTTAAAACTTCGGCACTGATACGTGTTGTTGCTGCATTGTCTAAATAAATTTTATCTACCATTTTTCCTTCTCCGTGTGATAATATATCACTAATTGCGTATTTTGTCAATATTTAATTATTAATTATATCAAGCAAAAATATAAATTCAAGATAACTATTTTTACATGAAATTCCAAATGTTTTTTATGATTATTCGTTCTTGAAATTAACATAACTATTGACAAAACTGCATGAAAAATAAGTCAATTTGTTATACAATCACAGAAATGTGTCATCATTAAACAAAACAAAAAGGATACTGCGCAAAACAGTACCCAAGTTTGATTAATCTTTTTTCCATCTTTTAAGAGTTGGAAACAATTTTTCACAAAATGCTTTCATCTCTTCATTTGTCATGCCTGCTTGACTGCCAAATTGCGAGCACATTTCAATATAAGTTTGCATATCAACCTTATCAATAAACTCGCCATTTTTATAGCAATATTTGCAATAATCTGGATTTGTTTTTCCGTTTTTTTCAGTGCCTAAAATATCATTTGTTGTTATATGCATACCACAACTTTGACAAATTTTTTTCATAAGCAACTCTTATTTGAATTAGTCTTCAATTTTTGTGTTTTCGCAACGAGTCACAAACTCTTCAATATCATCAGCGGAACACAAACCAACCATACTATCAATTTTTTTGCCATTTCTAAAGCAAACAACAGTTGGCACACTAAATATGCGATAACGTTTGGCAATTTCTTCACTGTCATCGATATCCAAATTGTAAAACTTGATATGTTTCATTTTTTCGCTTGTGCGTTCCAAAATAGGTTTAAGCATACGGCATGGCATACACCATGTAGCAGAAAAATCAACAACTGTCAAATTGCTTGAATTGATAACTGAATCAAAATTTTCGGTTTTAACTTGTTCCATAAAAACTCCTTAAATGTTAAAAATCATGTTTATCCAACAATTTTTGTGATAACTTTTGCAACAATTGTGCCAGCCATCATCACTGGATAATATACCACACTTGCAACTGTTTTGCAATCATATTTTGTCGCGTTTTGTTTAGTGTAACACACATCAAGTTTGTTTATACGATTTTCAGCACAAAATTTACGCAATATCTTTGCAATTGGGTCATAACTTGTTTTTGAAATATCCGCAATTTCAAAATGTGGGATTTCGCTGTATCTATTGCCTGCACCCATTGAGCAAATTATATAAACATTGTTTGATTTTGCTTGCGTGATAAGGTATTTTTTTGCTTTGATATCATCAATGCAGTCGATAATTATATCAAACTGACTCAAGTCAATTTTGCTGTTTTCATCATATTTTTCAGTAATCGCTGTGATATTTGCTTCTGGATTTATGCCTAAAAGTTGATTTTTCATTTCTTCAACCTTAAGTTTGCCAACATTGCCAATATTTGCAACAAGTTGACGATTGAGATTTGTTATATCAATTGTGTCAAAGTCAACAATTGTCAAGTTACAAATGCCCGAGCGCACCAAAAAATTGCAAACAGCACTTCCAACTCCACCCGTGCCAAAAACTATGATGCGTGTAGAAACAAGTTTTTTTATTTGTTCTTCATCAAGCATCAAAGCAAATCTCTTTAAAAATTCCATATCATTGCTTATCATTTGTTGTTATTTTCTATAAAACGTACTTTTTAAAATCGTGAGTGTGAATGAGCGCATTCATTGTATTAAAGACAAATGGCTTATCAACAACAACTTTTACCATAGGATTATTGTCACTTGCATTGAATGAAATATCTTCAAGCAAAAGTTCCATAATTGTTTGCAAACGGCGAGCACCAATATTTTCATTTGTCTCGTTTTCGTCCGCTGCAAGTTCAGCAATAGCATCAATTGCATCGTCAGTAAATTCAAGGTCAACATTATCAACACGTAACAATTCTTGATACTGTTTGATGAGTGCATTTTGAGGTATTGTTAAAATCTTTTTGAAATCTTCCTTTGTTAAACTATCAAGTTCAACTATAACTGGGAAACGCCCTTGAAGTTCAGGAATTAAGTCACTAACACTTGCAATATGGAATGCTCCTGCTGCAATA
>JBNMLD010000026.1:0-11499 GCA_050874685.1 Candidatus Onthoplasma sp.
ATTCAGTAGTCATTTTTTTCTTGTTTTTAACAACAAACCATATTTATGAATGTATGCAAAATAGATTGGTTTATTAATTGGTAAATATTTTTTATTTGAAAAGTGTAATTTATTTTAAAAATTAAAATTCAGTTAAAGCCAAATCTTTATCAAGTGTACCAGCAAAATGGTCTGCTAAAAGTTTTGATGTTTTTTTGATTATCAGTGAACAATATGCTCTGCTTATACCCAAAATTTTGGTTATTTCAATTTGTTCCATTGGGCAACCGTTTGAAAAACCAAAATATAGGTCGGCAACTTGGTAATAGATTGGCTTTAAATTTTTTTGCAAATATTCACGGCATTCAATCATTATCATTTTCTTCTCATAAGTGTTTGCGATATCTTCTTCGGCTGGCAATAAAAGGTCTGAAAGGGCAGTTTTGCCGTCACTATCAACCAAACCCATTTTAATTGCAAGGTCGTCAAGAGTTGTGTACCTTGAGTTGTAGATTTTGTCATTATTGATATAGTTAAACATCTCTCTAACTGTGCAGGTTGAAGCATAGGTTGAAAATCTTGCACCTTTAGACAAATCAAAATTTTTAATTGCTTTTACAAACCCAAAACAGCCAACAGAAAACAATTCATTCACATCAATTTCAAAAACTTTGGCATATTTATAGGCTAATTTTGCCACAAGTTTATAATTATGTGCCAGAAGTTGATTTGAAGCATTGCTATCCCCAGATTGAGCCTTTTTTAGGCAATCTTCAAAGCAAAAATCTTTATCTTGAATGTCATTTATGTATTTAATTGTCAATTGATTGATTAAGTTTTTCATACTTACGTTATATTATCACGCAACAACAGTGTTGTCAATATGTCAATTTTGTGCCTGCAAAAGAATTTTAATTTCTGGTTTGTAAAAATTGCTGTTTTATGGTATCTAATGCTTTTGTTTCAATGCGAGAAATATAACTGCGACTTATGCCCATAATGTCAGCCACTTCTTGTTGACTGCGTTCAACACCGTCCGATAGCCCATATCGCAACATAAATATTTTAAAGTCTCGTTTGCTTAAGTGTTTTTTCAAACATTTCACAACTTCTTCAACAAAAACACGTTTTTCAACTATTTTGTCTGTGTCTTGTTCTTCGTTTTGTGGGATAATGTCACGCAAAGTTAAATTACTGCCGTCTTTGCCTTCTGCAACAATTTCATCAACACTAACACATGCTTTATGTTTTTTGTTGGCTCGCAACAGCATCAAAATTTCATTTTCAATGCACCTGCTTGCGTAGGTGGATATCGTTGAACCTTTGTTTGGCTTGTAACTGTCGATTGCTTTTATCAAGCCGATAGAGCCAACTGAAAGCAATTCTTCACTTTCGGCGGCTTGCATATATTTTTTTGCAATATGTACAATGAGTCTCAAGTTGTGTTGAATCAATTTTTCACGAGCAGATTTGTCGCCAGCCAGCATAAGTTCAACATATTTTTCTTCTTCTTCACGAGTGAGTGGGTGAGGGAAATTGCTTTCATTTGCGTTGTTCACAAAACCATGAAAAAACATTAATTTTGACAAGAACTGACCAATAGTTTCAAAAACCATAACATACTCCTAACCGAATATATGTCGATAAATGTCAAAACTTGTATGTCCAATTTGTCAAGTTGCCTTAAATGCCATATTTTGTTTGCCAACACAAAAATTTGTCCAATTTTAAAAATTCAAGCAAAGTTGACAAACTGGGGTAGAATATGATAAAATTTTATAAAATAAGCAGGTTGAAATGGAAAACGATATAAAATTTGAAAATATTGAAGATATCATGAAAGATTCAAATAAGCCTTTAAAACAAGCCAAAAATGCAATCGTGCGTAACTTTGGTGTGATGAAAATCAATAAAGGGCTTTTTTCAAAAAATTTTGTTATTTCAATTGACGGATTGGGGTATCTGGGCATTGAAAATGGCAAATTGACCTTTTCAGCAACCGAGCCATTGGTTGTTAAAGACCCTAAAATCATGCTTAATCAGTGCAAACAGTTTTATGATAATGGAACAGAAAGGTATGACCAAGTTGAAGCAATTGGCTTTAAATTTAATGGGAAAACATATTATATTGACGTTGCTGGCAGGATTGCGCTTTCAATTGACCAAACTTTTCATCAAAGTTATATGATGTATCATTGCATAATGAGCGATGATTTATGGCAATTGTTTACACCAGACTCATTTAAATTGACAGCCACAAAAGGAATTTTCACACAATCAAATGAAGATAATTATTACAACGCAGACCAAAAAACGCAGATGGAAACCTATTTTGTTGGCAAGATGAAAAAGATATACAACAAAAAACTGGCAATTTTAAAAAGCAAAACAGCAAGTTTAACCATCTAGTTGTTCAAAAGTGCAAACATGTTTGACAAAATCTCAAAAACTATGTTAAATTAAGCATATTATGGATAGACAGGCTAAAATAAGGAATTTTTGCATAGTGGCGCATATAGACCACGGCAAAAGCACATTGGCTGATAGGCTGATGGAAAAGACAAACACGGTCGCAAAACGTGATATGGAAGACCAGCTTTTGGATAGCATGGACATTGAACGTGAGCGAGGCATAACAATAAAATTAACCCCAGCAACAATGAAATACACACATAATGGGGAAGAATACACACTCAATTTGATTGACACTCCAGGTCATGTAGATTTTTCATACGAAGTAAGCCGTTCGTTGGCAGCGTGCGAAGGTGCGTTGCTAGTTGTTGATGCAAGCCAAGGTGTTCAAGCACAAACACTTGCAAATGTGTATCTTGCGCTTGATGCAAACCTTGAAATCATTCCAGTTATCAACAAGGTTGATTTGCCAAGTGCAGATGTTGCAGGCACAAAAAAAGAGATTGAAGATATCATCGGTATTCCATGCGATGAAGCATGTGAAATCAGCGCCAAAACTGGCTACAACATTGAAAGTGTGCTTGAAGCGGTTGTAAAACATATACCAGCACCAAAAGGCGAAACAAACGCAAAACTCAAAGCGCTTGTTTTTGACAGTTATTACGATAGTTATAAAGGGGCTGTCAGCATGGTGCGCATTTTTGACGGCAGTGTTAAAGTTGGCGATGAAATATTGTTTATGCAAACAGGCAAATCATTTGTCGTGACAGAAGTTGGTGTATATAAGCCACAAGCGGTGGCGTGTGAAAGTTTGCAAGCAGGCGATGTTGGATATATTGCTGCCAGCATAAAAAACGTAAGCGACACAAAGGTTGGTGATACAATAACCCTTAAAAACAACCCACTTGATAAGCCATTGGAAGGCTACAAGCAAGCCACAAGTGTGGTATTTTGTGGTATATTCCCACTTGACGGGGACAAGTATCAAGAATTGACCGATGCCCTAGAAAAATTGCAATTGAATGATGCCAGTCTGCATTTCACAAAAGAAACATCTTTGGCATTGGGTCACGGCTATAGATGCGGATTTTTGGGGCTTTTGCACATGGAAATCATCACTGAACGATTGGAGCGAGAGTTCGGTTTGGATATCATCACAACAGCGCCAAGTGTTGAGTATAAGGTTTATGACAATAAGGGCAAAGAATACGATGTAACAAACCCAAGCGAAATGCCACCAATGCAATCAATCACTCGCATGGAAGAGCCAATCGTTAAAATGGAAATCATCACACCAAAGGACTATTTAGGCGGTATCATGGATTTATGCTCGGATAGGCGAGGCATTTTCCATGATATGCAGTATATTGATGCAAACCGTACAAAACTTATATACACCATGCCACTTAACGAAATTGTTTATGACTTTTTTGACAAAATCAAATCAATCAGCAAAGGGTATGCCAGCATGGATTATGAACTGGCTGGTTACCAACCAGGCGAACTTGTCAAACTCGACATTTTACTTAATGGAGATGTTTGTGATGCACTTTCACTCATTGTGCATAAGGATAAGGCCTATGCTAGGGGCAGGGCATTATGTGAGCGTTTAAAAACTGTTATACCACGTCACTTGTTTGAAATTCCAATTCAAGCGGTTATAGGTGGCAAGGTCATTGCAAGGGAAACAATCTCGGCAATGAGAAAAGACGTGCTAGCCAAGTGCTATGGCGGTGACGTAACCCGTAAACGTAAACTTCTTGAAAAGCAAAAAGAAGGCAAAAAGCGTATGCGCCGTTTGGGCAGTGTTGAGTTGCCAAGCGAAGCATTTGTTTCAATATTAAAACTAGACGATTAATAAAATTTAGCCCAAAATAGTTAAATTGATGCAAAAAATCAATTAATTTGTCAAAAAATGTTAAATGTATTATGAAAAACAAAATAAATAGGTTATAATAATATTAATTTAAAATAGAACAGCATAAATTTAGGGGTATTTATGGCAGAAGAAAAACCATTAGGCATGTATATACACATTCCATTTTGTTCAAGGAAATGCGACTATTGCGATTTTGTTTCTTTTTCAATGGACAAACAGGCACAACAAATGTATCTTGAAGCATTGTTCACTGAAATTGACCAATTAAAAACCAACTTTTATGGAAGAACTTTTGACACTATTTATATCGGTGGCGGAACACCTAGCATAATGTACGAAGGGTTTTATTCAGCATTAAGCAGAAAACTGTTTTCAAGTTTCAACTTTGCTGATAAAATTGAATTTACAATTGAAGTCAACCCAGGCAGTTTCACAAAAGAAAAGTTTATGGAGTATGTTCAATCTGGTGTCAATCGCATCAGTGTTGGGGTGCAATGTATTGATAGTCATGTGTTGGTTAATCATGGCAGATTTCAAAAGTTTGAAGATGTTAAAGCAACATTCAAAATGCTTAAAGATGCTGAATTTCCAAACATCAGTGGCGATGTAATGTTGGGTTTGCCAGGGCAGACAACAAGCATGGTTCTTAAAACTGTAAAATTTTTGATAAAAAATCGTTGCAAGCACATTTCAACCTATGCTTTGCAAATTGAAAAACACACATTGTTGTATGATAAAATGCAACGTGGCAAACTCCGCCCAGTTAAGGACGCAAGGCAGGTTGCAACATATAACAAGGTTGTTGCTTTGTTGCAAAAAAATGGCTTTAAACGTTATGAAGTCAGCAACTTTGCCCGCCCAGGGTTTGAATCTCGCCACAACAAAAAGTATTGGGACGAAACCAATTATCTCGGGCTTGGTGTTTCAGCACATAGTTTTATTGATGGTTATCGTTATTATAACACCAAACGTTTGGATACATATCTTGATGCAATGCAGGACGGCAAATCAGCGGTATATAAACGTGAATATATTGGCGATGCTGAACGTAGGGAAGAGCGTATTATGCTTTCACTCCGCACAGCAGAGGGGCTTGATTTGGATCAATTTAACCAAGATTTCCATGAAGATTTGCTTCATTCTCGTGGTGCACAAATCAAGCAAATGGTAAATAGCGGGATGTTGGAGGTTGTTGACAATCATCTTCGTGTTACTGATAAATATTTTTATCTTTCAAACTCAATTATATTGGAACTTGTTTAGTCAAAAACTTTCAAGTTTAAGTGTAAATAGCATTAAAGCCAAAAACAGAAAAGTAAAATAAAAGGGGTTAACTTGAAAAACTGTTCGTCAAGCAACTTAAAAAGTTTTTGGGGCAAAGATTATGCCCTAAAAATTTTTTTGGCGCTTGTCTTGGCTGTCAGTCTTTTGTTTTCTATTGTGAATGTTACAGGGGCATGGTTCACAGATAGCAGTGCGGACAAAAAGACAATCAACACAGTTATCAAAACAGGCGAAGCCAACTTAAATGTTTATCAAGAAGACTCCACCGGCACACAAACACGGCTTTCAAAGTCTCTTCCAACAGGATATACGCAATTGGAATATATCGAGAGCACAGGTTCGCAGTATATAAACACTGGTTATAAGCCAAATGAAAGGTCTAAATTTGATATCACTTTTCTTGTAAATGAAGCAAATATAAGTGTAGATTGTCCTTTGTTTGGTGTGAGGACGAGCAGTTCTGGAAATTCTTATACATTTTGGTGTCATGGTGTAGGGTATTCATCGGCACCATACTCTTGTGTGATATTTAATGGAGTACAAAGTAATATTCCACATTTTGAATTGAATAAAAAGCATAATGTCACACTTGAAAATGGAACGTATTCTATTAATGGTGTAAGCACTTCATTTACTAAAGCAGGGCAAGGAACTCCAAATCAAAATTTGATTTTATTTGGGCTCGCTAATGGCTCAAGCATAGATAACAGAAAATTTGTTGGATATGTATATGGCTTTAAAATAGCAGAAAACAATGTCTTAAAAAGGAATTATATTCCAGCCAAAAATTCAAGTGGAACGATTGGTATGTATGATTTAGTTGAAGATAAATTTTACACCAACCAAGGCACAGGAACATTTACAGCTGGGGCAGAACAAATTTCAGGTGCAGGTGTTAGCCTAGCATATAATACAACAAACAAAACAAACAACAAAGTTACATTAAATGAATTGCCAACAGGATACACACAACTTAAATTGTTGCTTAAAAATGAAGATTTAGGTTCATCTTTTGGCATTAGATATAAAGTTAATTTCTATGCAACAACATTGAATGGCAAAGTGTTGCTTACATCATCAATTGCAGGCATGACAGCACCAACAAGTTCAACAAACGGTTTTGTGTATAATTCAACTGACGGTTATTATTACTACCAAAACAGTTCAGGTCAAAATGTGGTGTTTGAACCAGCAAGCAGTTCAGCAGTGACAAGCAAATATTTAATGCAGTCATTTTCAATAGATTTCAGCAGTGTTTCAAATCTGTTAGGTGGCAACAGCATTTATATGGAAATTTTGGTTGAAAGTGTTAACATAAGTTAGCACTTTTTTTATGCGTTTAAAAGATTTTAATAAAATTCTACAAAAAAAGTTAAAAATTTTTTTATTTTTTTGACAAAATCAGTTGACAATTATTAGCAGTGTGCATAAAATAGAGTTAGCAATCAAATAATAAGAGTGCTAAAAAATGAAAGAAGGTGAAATGTGAACGCAGACGAAAAAAACAAGCGTAAGCATCAAATCATATTGGTTGCGGTTGACAGTTTTATCAAAACTGCACAGCCAATCACAAGTGGTGGGCTTAACGAACATTTTAAAGATATAAGTTCAGCAACCTTGCGAAACGAACTCAATGCACTTGAAAGTATGGGGTATTTCAAACAACTTCACACTTCAGGGGGCAGAGTGCCAACCGCTTTGGCATACAAAGTGTATGTTGAAAGTATGCTTAACAGCAACAAATTGGATTACGACTCAATCAAAAAAGTGCAATCTAATTACGAAAACAGGTCATTGAGTTTGATAAGCACATTGTCAACTTTGGCAAAAAGGTTAAGCAAGGCAACAAACTATCCAGCAGTGTTGGTTCAGCATGGTTTAAGCAATTTGACAATTGAAAACATTCAAATCATTCCGCTTATTCAAAAAGATGCCTTGTTGTTGGTTGAAACTAATGCGGGCATTATTGACGACAACATGGCTTTGGACAGCAACATTGACCGTAGCGCATGTATGGAAGCGGGTGACTACCTAACCAAGCATTTCAAAGGCAAAACAATTGGATATATGATTGAAAATATCAATTCAGTGTGTTTGTCTGCTGGCAGTCAAATCTTGTCGTTTAAAGAGTTGATTGACGGTGTTGCAAATGCTTTGATTCAAGTTATCCAAACCAAGTGTGACGTTTCAAACGAAAACCCAACCAAAATGTTGGACGGCGCAACAAAAACCGACTTGGACGAAGCAAAAGATGTGTTTGAATTTTTGCAAGATGCAGACAATATCATTGATGTTGTAAAAACAGATTCAAGCGACTTGAACTTTACCATTGGCGAAAATTCAACCGACAGCAAACTTAAAGGTGGCATGATGATGAGTGCACCGATTGTCATCAATGGTGTGCCAATTGCAAGCCTTGCCTTGGTTGGACCAAAACGTGTGGACTATGCAAACGTGGCTGCCGCACTCAAATTTATTGTAAACCAAATTGATAACCTAAAAGGAGGCAACAGTGGCTAAACATAAACACGAACATGATTGCGGTTGCAACGCAGAAAACCAAACCTGTGATTGTCAAGACAATTGCAGTTGTGATGAACAATGCGATTGTCAAAACGATTGCAATTGCAACGACCAACAAAAATGCAACGAAAATTGCAATTGTGCGGAAGGGCAGGTTGAACAAGCCCAAGAACAGCAAAACAAAGCAAATGATTATTTAAATCAATTGCAACGTGTGCAGGCTGAATTTGACAACTATCGCAAACGCATGGTTACCGCATTGGGCGATGCAAGGCAAGACGGCTTTATGGACGCAATCACACAATTCTTGCCAGCACTTGACAGTTTTAAAATGGCAACTGCCATGATAACTGACAAAAATACACTTATGGGTATTCAATTTATTGAAAAAGGCATTTTAGATACTCTTAACAAAATGGGTGTTGAAACAATTGATGCAACTGGCAAATTTAATCCAGAATTGCACCAAGCCATAGACACCGAAGACGCACCAAACTTTGAGTCTGGCGACATTGTTAAAGAGTGCTATAAAGGCTTTACTTATAAGGGCAAAGTGATAAGATACTCACAAGTTATTGTAAAAAAATAATTTGCTAGATAAAAACTATTTATATGCTGCTAGTGAACTGGTCACATATAGATAAAAAAACAAATAAGTTCACAAATAAATTTAAGGAGATTTTTATGGGAAAAATTATATGCTGCTAGTGAACTCGCAAGCATATAAATTACTCCAAATTTTAAACTGGGTTGAAAATTTATTTTCACTCGTTCCTCGTGAAACATTTAATTCTATTTATCCTTTATTGCAAATAAATTTGCATAAAGACCAAATATAATTAAAATTGTTCACTTTCAGTTCACAAATAAATTTAAGGAGATTAAAATTATGTCAAAAATTATTGGTATTGACTTGGGCACAACAAACAGTTGTGTTGCAGTTATGGAAGGCGGTCAACCAACCGTTATTCCTAACAGTGAAGGTAGCAGAACCACTCCTTCTGTTGTCGCTTTCAAAGGTGGCGAAAGGTTAGTTGGTCAAGTGGCAAAACGTCAAATGGTTGCCAACCCAGAACACACAATTTACTCAATTAAACGTGAAATGGGCACAGACTACAAAGTAAACATTGACGGCAAACAATATAGCCCTGAAGAAATCAGTGCTATGATTTTAAGCAAACTTAAATCTGATGCTGAAGCATATTTAGGTCAACCTGTAACTCAAGCAGTTATCACAGTGCCTGCATACTTTAACGATAGCCAACGTCAAGCAACAAAAAATGCTGGTAAAATCGCTGGTTTGGAAGTTTTGCGTATCATCAACGAACCAACCGCTGCAGCATTGGCTTATGGCCTTGACAAACAAGATAGAAAGAACCAAAAAATATTGGTTTACGACCTTGGTGGTGGTACATTCGATGTGTCTATTTTGGAAATTGGCGATGGCGTGTTTGAAGTTCTTTCAACAAATGGTAACACACGTCTTGGTGGCGATGACTTTGATAACCGCATCATGAACCTTTTGGTTGAAGAATTTAAAAAAGAAAACAACATTGATTTAAGCACTGATAAACTTGCAATGCAACGTCTTAAAGAAGCTGCAGAAAAGGCAAAAATTGAACTTTCAACATTAAGTTCAACAACAATCAGTTTGCCATTTATTACAGCAGATGCAACAGGCCCAAAACACTTGGAATATACTCTTACACGTGCTAAATTTGAAAGCATGATTGCTGACCTTGTTGACCAAACTTTGGTTTGCACTCGTAATGCCCTTAAAGATGCTGGTTTAAGCAAAACTGATATCGCAAACGTTGTATTGGTTGGTGGTTCAACACGTGTTCCTTGCGTTGTTGAAGCTTTAAGCAAAGAAATCCCTGTAACACCATTTAAAGGTATCAACCCTGATGAATGTGTTGCTATTGGTGCGTCAATTCAAGCTGGTGTGCTTGGTGGCGAAGTTAAAGATGTGTTGTTGCTTGATGTAACACCATTGTCACTTGGTATTGAAACATTGGGTGGCGTTTGCACACGTTTGATTGAACGTAACACAACAATCCCTACAAAGAAGAGCCAAATCTTCAGTACCGCACAAGACAACCAACCTGGAGTAGAAATCAACGTGCTTCAAGGCGAACGTGAATTTGCCGCACAAAACAAATCTCTTGGCAGATTCCAACTTACTGGCATTCCACCAGCACCACGTGGTATCCCTCAAATCGAAGTTACATTTGATATTGATGCCAACGGTATCGTAAATGTTAGTGCAAAAGACCTTGGCACTCAAAAAGAACAAAAAATCACAATTACTGCTTCAACAAATTTAAGCGAAGACGAAATTAACAAAGCTGTTAAAGAAGCTGAACAATTTGCGGAAGAAGATAAAAAGAAACGTGAAGTTATCGACACACGTAACAGCCTTGACGCAAGTATCTTGAACATTGAAAAGACTGTTAAAGACAATGCCGACAAACTTAGCGAAGAAGACAAAAAGCAATTAACAGATGCTTGTGAAGAAGCAAAGAAACACCTTCAAGCAGAAAGCATTGACGAATTAAAGAAGGCTAGTGAAGACCTTATGAACGTTGCAAATACAGTGTTCAGCAAGATGTATCAACAAGCGCAAGCACAAGCACAACAAGCAGGTCAAGCAGGCGCAACACCTAATGGCGACAAACCAAAAGATGACGGCGACCCAAACGTTGTTGTTGAATAATTTGTTTGGTAAAAGATAAATAAAAGATTAAGGGAGAGATAAGTTCTCTCCTTATATCTTTTGAGGAATAAAGGAGCAAAATTGAAAATACTATTGCTTGTTGATGTCCAAAAGGATATGATAAATTCAAATAATAAATTTATTTTGGATAATATTTTGCAATTATCACAGACAATCAAATTTGACAAGATTTTTGCCACCTTATTTAAAAACAGGGTAGGCAGTCAATATGATGCCTGGTTAAATTACATCAAATTTAACGATAGTTCAATAGATGATTTGTTGCTAAAAGATAAATTAAAAATTGATAAAGTGTTTACAAAAACATCATATTCTATTTTAGATAGCGACTTTGTGTCAAATTTCAGTCCAAACGATGAAGTATATATTTGTGGCACTGATTACGATGCATGTGTTTTGGCTATTGCATATCAAATGTTTGACCACAATATTAGACCATTCATTGTTATAGATTGTGTTGGGTCACACTCATCAAATCCACTATCAAAACAAGAGTTTGAAAAACTTTGCGTGAAAGATTTTGGCAAAAAATCAATTGTAAAATTTTAAAAGGAAATTAAATGGCAAACAAAGATTATTATGCAACTCTGGGGGTTAATAAATCTGCCAGTGATGATGAAATCAAGTCTGCTTACAGGCAACTTGCAAAAAAATATCACCCAGATTTAAACAAAGCGCCAGAAGC